>VGPD01000085.1 GCA_016875635.1 Chloroflexota bacterium | reverse complement strand
CCCGTATTCGAGCAGGTAGGCGCCCAGGGCCCCTTCGATGGGCTGCTTCGGTTGGGCCGCCCCGGACGCTGAGACACCCACGCTGAATGCCGCCGCCATGCCATCGATGTAGTCCTGGGCGAACAGCGACGTCAGCACGTACCGCCCGGCCGGCAGTTCCACCGAGAGGTCCACCTCACGCCCGGCCTCGATGGGTTCCGTCTGCGCGACGATTTTCAGCTGGGTCGTCGCGAGAAGGTTTGCGCTCGTGGGGAGCGTGCGCGGGTCGCCGTCGAACTGGATGATCGCGAACGAGTGCTGCTTCAGGCTGCGGTTCGAGACGGTGAACGTGTGGCGGCCAGCCTGGTCGACACGGCTGGCCCACGGGTGCACCGCGTAGGAGGTGAGCCAGACGGGGATCATCCCGGCCTGCGCCTGTCCGATCGCCCGTGGTGGTGAGGTGCTGGCGGTGGACGTCCCGCCTCCGCCCACTTTGCTTCCGGCTGCGCCAGTGACGCCGGAGGAGGCGGAGGGCGTCTTCTCGGAGTTGCCCGACTGGCACGCACCGAGGACGAGCGCGAGACAGAGCGCGGCGAGGGTCATACCTGTGCGAACGCGGGGGCGTGCGGTCATGCGCGCAGTATGCGGGAGCGGGCGGCCGTGGTCTTGGGCCGCTCGTGACACGCAGGGAGGTCGACCGGCGCGGTTAGATGTGGGCGAGCGAGACTCCGCCGGAGGTCCGGTCGGGGTCATCCAGGCCGGGGAACGGCGCGAACAGGGACTCAAGCTCCCGCCGGACGGGGTCGCCCTCGGGCAGATAGGCGGAGAAATCGCCGTCCGGCTCGGGACGGGCGCGCTGCCCGGTGACATCGAAGTGCTTGATCTTGTCCTGCAGCATCATCAGCCCCTGGAGGAGCGACTCCGGACGCGGCGGACAGCCGGGGACGTAGACATCGACCGGGGCGATGAGGTTCACGCCGGGGAGGACCGAGTAGGCGTAGGCGAATGGCCCGCCCATGATCGCGCAGCCGCCCATGGAGATGACCCACTTCGGGTCGGCCATCTGCAGGTAGATGCGGCGCACCACCGGCGCCATCTTCCAGGTCACGGTACCCGCCACGATCATCAGGTCGGCCTGCCGCGGCGAGGCGCGGAAGACCTCGGAGCCGAAGCGCGCGATGTCGTAGCGCGAGGTGGCGGAGGCGATCATCTCGATGGCGCAGCAGGCGAGGCCGAACATCGCCGGCCAGAGCGAGTGCGCGCGTGCCCAGTTCACGAGGGTGTCGACGGAGGTCAGCAGGACGTTCTTGCGGACCTCTTCTTCGAGGTCGGCGCCGGTCAGTTCCTGCTCACCCAGCAACGGATGGGGCAGGTGCAATGCACCCTCGCCCGTCGAAGCGGCCGCGATGTCGAGGCCGAGGTTCAAGGAACGCGGCTGAGTGGTCACCGGCAGGCCCCCGCTGTTAGATTCGCCATCCGCCGCATGCTACGCCGGGCCCCGGAGGGCGGCAAACCTCGGTGGCCTATGACGCCAGCCACGGCAGCCACGAGGCGGGCGGATCGGTGACGGGGATCGGTGAGAGGGCACGCAGGCGCTGCACGACGCCGGGAAGCACCTCCAGCAGCCGGTCGACGTCGGCGTCGGTGTTCTGGCGGCCGAGGGTGAAGCGGAGCGAGCCGCGTGCGAGGTCGTCGGGGACCCCCATGGCGACGAGGACGTGGCTCGGTTCGACGGAGCCGGTCGTGCAGGCGGAGCCCGAGGATGCAGCGATCCCTGCGAGGTCGAGCGCG
>VGPD01000084.1 GCA_016875635.1 Chloroflexota bacterium | reverse complement strand
CAGGATCTGCAGGAGGAACTTCGCGCCGGCGTCGTGCACGGCCTGCACGATGGGCTTGTGCGCGGCGACCTGCTCGCTGCCGTCGAGGATGGGCGCGCCGTCCTCCAGACGTCCTTCCTGGTTGGGCGAGTAGCCGCCGGTGATGATCATCCCGACTTCGCCGCGCGCACGTTCCGCGTAGAAAGCGGCCTGGCGCGCAATGGGCTGGTCCATGTGCTCGAGGCGCGTGTGCATCGAGCCCATGATCACGCGGTTCTTCAGGCGCACGTTGCCGAGTACGAGCGGCGAGAGCAGGTGCGGATAGGGCGACGCAGGGCTGTGGTTGGCGGTCATGTTCGCGTGTCGGTTGTGGGAGGGGAGGAAGGCGGAGCGGTACGCGCGCCGCTGCGGCCGGAGGGCGGATGATAAATCAGCTCATCCTGGGACCGGTGAACACCGCGTTCAGGTCCTTGGCGTGGCGTGCGACAACCGCCGCGGGCACCTTCGCGGGTCCCACGATCGGGTCCCAACCGAGGATGGGAAACTGCGGGGCGGATTTGGCGAGCGTCGGCACGTCCGGCGCGAGCTCGGTACGCTTGGCGCTGGTCACCGGGAGCGGGCTGTTCGTGCCGAACAAGATCTCGTAGCCGTCGGGCAGCGGTACCACCATGCGGATCGACTTGTTCGGATGAGGCGGTGCCAGCACCGGTTCCGCGGCCAGCGTGCACCCTCCCGCCGCGAGGCCGGCACGCCTGTTCAACGGGCCGGCGACCTCCTATGCTTGCACGGCCCCGACAGCGGGATCCGATGCATCGTTCACCGCCGAGGGTCATTCCGAAACACCGCAAGGTCGCCACCGATGCACCCACTCGACACCTCCCTTGCCCTGCAGCGTGTGGCCGGCACGCCGTCCGGCGCGGCCGCAGCGTTCATGTGCCGGGCACCGGATCGCTACAAGAATGCCATCGGGCCCTTCGGCGGCTGGATCGCGGCGCTGCTGCTGCAGGCTGTGCTGCGCACGCCGGACGTGCGCGGCGCACCGCTCGCCCTCGACGCGCAGTTCATGGGCGGAATGGACGACGAGGACCTCGAAGTCCGCGTGTACCTCCTGCGCCAGAACCGCACGGTTGGCTTCTGGCGCAGCGAAGTCTGGCAGTCGGGCCGCTTCTGCTCCCACGCGCAGGTTACGATGTCGGCCGAGCGCAGGAGCATGACCCTGCAGGATGCGCGCGTCCCCGATGCCCCGCACCCCGACACGATTCCCGTCTACACGACCCCGCGCAAGCCGGTGCCCTGGCTCGCGCAGTACGTCTACAAGCCAGTAGGCGGGCTCATGTTCTCGCGGGCCGAGACCATGGACTCGCAGATGTGGGTCCGCGACGCCGAGCTGCGCCCGCTCGACGCGCTCTCCCTCACCGCGCTCTGCGACACGCCGTTCCCGTCGCCGTGGCTCAGGCTCGCGGAGCCCATCCCGGTGTCGACCGTCACCTATTCCGTCTACTTCCGTGGCAGCGCGGCAGACGTGGCCGAGGCGGGTACGGGCTTTCTCCTGTTCGACACGAAGTCGAGCCTCGCGCAGGGCGGTTACGTCGACCAGTACGCTTCGGTCTGGAGCGGCGCCGGACGGTTGCTCGCGCAGACGCAGCAGCTCATCTGGTTTGCCGACCCGCCGGCGGCCACCGGCCTCCCGCGAGGCTCAGTCGAAGCTCGCTAGCACCCTGCTCCAGCGCGCGTGCGGAGCGGTCTGCATGCGGCTGCCCTCCACCGCAATCGCCTAGGGAATCTCTGAATTTCCTGCCTGACTGGTCATTGTAGCCGAGGCGCTTCGCGTTAGCCACTCGGATGGCCTGGGGAGAAGCACGATGAAGCAGATGTCGCTGTCGACGACGGGGTACTTCGACAA
>VGPD01000083.1 GCA_016875635.1 Chloroflexota bacterium | reverse complement strand
ACGAAGATCCGCCCCACGGCGGAGAGGGCCCTCGGGTTCCGCGCCAGGAGCAGGCGCAGCTCGAACGGCA
This sequence comes from Chloroflexota bacterium, assembly GCA_016875635.1. Classification (GTDB taxonomy): domain Bacteria; phylum Chloroflexota; class Dehalococcoidia; order UBA2979; family UBA2979; genus SURF-43. The sequence goes on along the minus strand of VGPD01000083.1, from coordinate 1,822 downwards.
CGCTGAGGACCGACTGGCGGACGGGCACGGCGGGGACCACGTGGTCCACGAGGTGCGCGGCGGTTCCGCACATGCGGCGCGCGTTGCATGAGGGGCACGCGCCACGCCGTTTGCACGAGAACGCGACCAGCAGATCCTTCCCGCAGGCGTTGCACCGCGTGCGGAGGAACCCGTGCGCGAGGATGCCGCAGGCGAGGTACGCGCGCATCTCCGCCTCCACGTAGCGGGCAAGCGCCTTGCCGTGGTCCTCGCGCGCGGCGGCGAGGAACGTCTCGAGGTGGTCGCGTACGACCGACGGCGCGAGGTGGCGAGGCGCGTTCCGCGGGCTGGCGATCGCCAGGGAGCAGGCGCGCCGCTGTCCCGCCTGCTGCCACTGACCAGCCGCGCGCCAACCGCCGGCACTCACGGCCGCGGGCCACCTCCGACGGCAGCTACGCCACCAGCGCCACCCGGAACTCCCAGAAAACAGCGTGCTCCAGCGCGCCTATCGCCCCCGCGCAACCGCAGAGGAGCACAGGGGATTCGGGCAAATCGCCCGGGTCCCTTCGGTGCTTCTGAGGCCCCGCTCGGGCCACTTTCGGGCCACCGAGGACGGCACGGCCTCCCGCACGGAGCCGGACCCACCGTGCGGGAGACCCGCTCGGCTTGTCGGCGCAACCTCCCCGAGGTCAGCGGTGCTGCGGCGCCGGACATTCGGGAGTTGCGGTGACGCAATTGCGTTCGCTGCAATTTCACCCTGAATCCGTCGTAGCATTCATGCAGCGAGCTCTTCGCTCAGCGCTGGCGCACCGCGCTGGCACGCACCGCAGGCGACTGCGCGGTTCCGCTCCAGGCGCCGCTCCCGTGTCGGTGATCGCCGGATCCCGCGGCCGATCGGTGAAGACCGCGGAACATGATCAGAATCCTTCACCGCCCCCCTCGTGCCGAGCGTGCCTTTCGAGTGGCTTAGGGGCCTGAGCGTCCGCCCAGCTTCCATCCGGACGCGCGCACGTTGACGGTCTCAGCACGATGGGGTCTTCGCGAAGGACAGTTCCCGAGGCGAATCGGCTTTCGACCTGCGCGCTTTGCAGGCGAACCTTCGCGGTTTGCGGGCCTTGCGATCGGGGCCGTCGGTACTGCGGGCCCGACTGTGCCCACGCTGCTCGCCGCACCCAGCTCCGTCGAGCCGGTCGGCAGTACCAGTGCACCGAGCATGGGCGCGCGGCCCACGCAACACGGCAGGCTCGATATCGCGCTCGCCTGGCTCGCGTGACGCATCACTCAGCCGACCGCCGCCGCCCGCTGCTCGACGTTGAACGACGGAGGCTCCGCGAGCCGGGGTGGTCTCGGAGAGCGGTATTTGTGCGTCTCCGGGAACATCTCGTCGAGCGCGAGCCCTCGCGCGTCACGCCCTCGAGCTGCGTGAAGTGCGGCACGTGCTCCGGCTTTCTTCGGAGCGGCTTCCGGGGGCGCAGGACTTCCTCATCTGTCGCGAAGCTGGCGTCGTGCCCGCTCTCTGGTGCGCCGGAGACGGCGCCCTTGCGTGCGCGCCCGCCGGAACAGCTCCTGCGCGCTGGGCCCAGCGAGCTGCACGCGATTCCCCTGCGCGCCGCCGACGCGTCCCAGCACGTCCAGGAGACGGTTCCTCCCGAGACCTTCTTCACCGGCACGACCTGCGTTCTTCACCGGCTCGCCGGAGTTCTTCACCGGTGAACTTCACCGAATTCCCGCGGGTTCACGTGATCATCAACACTCGTAGCGCACGACGAGACGACGGGAGTTGCCGAGCCAGGCAAAGAGGCGCTCGACCTTCCATCGCCGCTTGTAGCGTCGCAGCGAACGG
>VGPD01000082.1 GCA_016875635.1 Chloroflexota bacterium | reverse complement strand
TGAAGGACCTCGCCGGCTCTCAGCACGACCTCGTCGTGATCGGCGCACTGGGGATCGGGCGCGCGAAGGATAGCGCGATTGGCTCCGTGTGCGAACGCGTAGCGCGTGAGGCCGACCGAGACGTCTGGGTGGTCAAGCACGTTCCGGATCCGGGCGAGCCGGACCGCGACACGATCCTGGTCTGCCTCGATGGCAGCCCGCAGTCGTTCGGTGCGCTCAGAACCGCCACCGGCCTGGCGAAGACGTTCGGCAAGAAGGTCGAGGTGATCGCCGTCTACGATCCGTACCTCCACTACTCGGTCTTCAACGGCATCGTCAACGTGCTCACCGAGCAGGCGGCGAAAGTGTTCCGCTTCGAGGAGCAGAATCAGCTCCACGAGGAGATCATCGACACCGGCCTCGCGCAAATCTACCAGTCCCATCTCGAAGTCGGCGAGCGAATGGTACGCGACGAGGGCATCGAAATCCGGAAGACGCTGCTGGATGGCAAGCCCTTCCAGAAGATCATCGACCACGCACGGAAGACGAACCCGTGGCTGATCGTGCTGGGGCGGATCGGCGTGCACAGCCCGAAGGACGAGACCAGCCTCGGCAGCAACGCCGAGAACATCCTGCGCTCCGCCCCCTGCGACGTGCTCCTCTCCACGCGGCTCGAAGTGCCGCACATGGATCTCCGCGCCGAGGAGACGGTCCGGTGGACGCCGGAAGCTGAGGCGCGGATGACGCACGTGCCCGAGCAGGTCAAGGGCATCGCTCGCACCGGTGTGCTGCGTCTGGCGCTCGAGAAGGGTCACTCGGTCATCACGAGTGCCGTGATCGACGAGGCGATGGACCGTTTCATGCCGAAGGGCGCCTCGATGGCCACCAAGGCGCTGGCCGAGGCGGTGGCGCTTGAGCGCGCGAAGGCTGGGCCGGTGTCGATGTGCCGGTCGTGCGGTGTCACGGCGACGCAGAGCGGCGCTGTCAGGTGCACCGTCTGCGGGTCCACGGAGTTCGACGTGATCTCGCGCGAGATGATAGAGAAGATTGCGGCCGCCGAGGGAGGCCTCGAAGAGGAGGTGACCTACGACGGGCGCAAGCTTCGCTGGTCCGAGGACGCCAGGAGGGGTCTCTGGACGATGAAGAACGCCTATCAGCGCCGCCGCGTCAAGGCGCGCGTCGAGAAGAGCGCACGCATGAAGAGGCTCGACACGATCACGCTCGACTTCGCGCGGCAGGTGATCGAAGAGGAGACCGGTGCGCCGCTCGATATCGCGGCGCCCTCCGCCGGCATGCCGGGGTTGGCTGCGGCGGGCGCGGCCGATGAGACGGGAGCCGCGGGCGACGCCCGGCTGATCGCCCGCGACGATCGCAAGAACCCGCTGATCTCGACGTTTGGCTGGACGGACGACGCGGTGCAACGGCTCTTCCGCGTGCCGGCCGGCTTCATGCGGGCGAAGACCCAGGAACGGGTCGAAGAGGTTGCGAGAGAGCGCGCCGCGACATTGATCGACCTCACGCTCGTCGAGGACGGCATTGAGTTCGGCAAGAAGATGATGGCCGAGATGATCGCGGGGTACACGAACGCTCCGGGCGCGGGCACCAATCCGGGCGGGGCCGCCACGCGGACCCCGGTGGCGCCGGCGCCATCCGCCCCGTCCGGCAGCGGCTATCTGAACGAGGTGCGATCGATATCGGCGGCTCCGCGCCAGGGTTCATAGACCCCTCTGAGCCGTGTCGGCTTACCGCTTCTGCCGCACGGACGACGTCCCGCTGCTCGTCGACGCGCTGAACCGGTGCTGGCTGCCATACTTTCCCGGCGAGCCGGCCGTGACGCCGGCCTCGTTCAAGCGGTCGATCCGTGACCTGCAGGTCTGGTGCAGCAGCTGCATGGTCGCCTTCGCGGGCGCCGACCCGATCGGCGTCCTGATCGGCGCAAAGCGCCCATCCGGCACACTCATCCACCGGGTCGCCGTTCACCCCGACCACCGGCGGCAGGGTCACGGCCGACATCTGCTCGAATCGCTCAGTTCCAAGCTGGCGATTCTCGGGCCCCCGCGCCTGGTCGGCGAGGTCCCCGAGGCGTTCGCAGCCGCATGTGGGCTGTTGCGGGCGAGTGGATACGTCGAGGAGGCGCGGCTGACAGACTATGAGCTCCAGGCCGAGCCGCTTGCCACTCAGCCCCGCAGGGGGCCGGGGGGGCAGGACGGCGGGGATTCGCGTGAGCCGGGATTCGTCATCCCGCTAACCGTGGACGACCTCGCG
>VGPD01000081.1 GCA_016875635.1 Chloroflexota bacterium | reverse complement strand
TCTCACGGGCTCAGCACGCCGGATTCGCACCTATGACGCCCGCATCCGACAACTCCGAAACCGGCCCCCTCGCCCCTTGAGGGGCGAGGGGGCCGGGGGGAGTGGGGTGACGCCCACTTCTTCAACCCCTTCCCCCGAGGGGAAGGGGCAGGGGATGGGGCCGCCCGTCGCGTAGCGACGGCGGTACGAACCCATCACATGCATCAACTCGATCGCTCACGGGCTCAGCACGCCGGATTGGTGCATATGACGCCCACATCCGACCATGACCCAATCGCACGCCTCCGGAGCGTCGTCACCCGATCAGGCAACGGGAGCCGCCGATGGTCGCATCTGTCGCAGCGCTTCGCCGGGCGATCCCGCTGCCCCCGAGGCGGCTGTGGCCGGCGCTGGGCGGCAGCGCCGCCATCGACGGCATGACCGGCATCGTCGTCCTTTCCGCCGGCAACTCCTATCTCCTCCGCACCCTCGGCGCCGCCGCCGTCCTCCCCGCGCTGGCCCTCACCCTGCACGCCCTCGTGAAGCTCACCGTCTCTCCGGTCGCCGGACGCATCCTCGACCGCCGCCGTGCAGACGCCGTGCTCCCGGCCGTCCCGATCCTCGCCGGCGCCGGCCTCGCCACCATGCTCACCACGCAGAGCATCGGTGGCTACCTCGCCGGCCTCGCCGCCCTCACCGCCGGCACCTCCACCGCCTGGGTGCTCCTGCGTCACTCCGTCGGCAACACCACCACCAGCGCCGACCGGGGGAACGTCACGGCGTGGATCAGCCTGGCCTCCGGGGCGGCGGCCGCTGCCGGCTTTGGCGCCGGCACACTCCTCGCCGGCGTCGCACCGCGCGCCGCGTTCATCGTCGCCCTCGCGCTCGCCATCGCCGCCGCGCTCCTGCTCCGGCTGGCCCACCGCGCACCGATGGCGCACGGCACGGAGGCCGCCCACCACGCCGCGGACACCACCGCCGGCCCGCCGAGACGGATCGAGTCGATGACCCTCGGACTCGTCGCCGCCGGGCAGTTCGCGCTCGCCGGTGGACTCCTCGTCGCCTTCTGGCCGCTCGTCCTGCGCGAACTCGACTTCGGACTCTTCCAGCTCGTCGTGCTGCTCGTCCCCGCGGGAGGCATCACGCTCGGCGTCCTCATCGCGGTCGCGCGATGGTCCCGCTCCGGGCGGCGGCTCACGGAGGTCACCACCCTCTTCGCGATCGGCGCCGCCGGCCTCGCCCTCGCCGCCTGGTCACAGAACGCGTTCACCTTCGGCATCGCGATGGCCGCCGTCATCCCGGCCCAGGCTGCCGGCACCTCCGTAGTCGCGGCCGCCGTCATCGACTTCTCTCGCGCGCATCGAGGTCCGGCGGGCGCCCTGGGCTGGCTCGGGGCGGCCGAGGCCGCGGGCAGCCTCGTCGGTTCCGCCCTCACCGGCATCGCCATCTCCGCCGTCGGTGCGCGAGGCGCATTCGCCGCCCTCGCCGCCATGGCCGCCGCGCTCGCCTGTGCCGCGATCCTCTCCTGGCATCTGACGGCGCAGCCCCGGCCATCGAGGCTGCCCGCACAATGACCTCGGCTGGCGCCGCAGCGACCGCGACCCCGACTGCGACCCGGATCGTCGTCGTGCCCGTCTACAACGAACGGGACAGCGTGCGGGCCGTGCTGGAGCAGATCGAGCGCGCCGGGTTCACCTCGATCCTCGTCGTCGACGACGGCTCGACCGACGGATCCGCTGACGTCCTCGACGCCTGGGCCGCATCGAGCCCGGAGGGACGCGTCATCCACCTGCCGCACAACCAGGGCAAGTCCGCCGCGCTCCGCGCCGCCTGGGAGAGCCTCCGCGCCGGCCTCGACCAGGGCACGCTCGGCCCCGACACGATCGTGATCAACGTCGACGCCGACGGCCAGCACGACCTCGCCTACCTCGACGCGCTCATCGCGCGGATGGACGCCACCGGCGCGGCGGCGGTGGTCGCCCGTCGCGACTTCTCCTACCACGGCTGGTACAAGCGGCTCGGCAACGTCGTCATGACCGCGCTCGGCGGCCTCTTCGCCGGCAGCCGCATGCACGACATCGAAAGCGGCTACCGCATCATGCGGCTGGGGCCGCTCGTGCACGCGCTGGAGTTCTATCGAGGCCATCGCTACAGCGAGTGCGTCGAGTTCGCCGTCGTCTCCCAGCGCCTCGGCTACCGCGTCGACAACGACTTCATCGTCCAGGTCCCGGTGCTGCGCACCAACACCCGGCTGAAGGACGCGGCGAGCCACGTGCTGAGGATGGCCCTCGCCTGGTACCGCGTCGTCTGCTGGCGCGACGTGCCGAGGGCGCAACGCTCATGGCCGGGCGTCATCCTCGCTGCCCTCCCGCTGCTCGCCTTCGCCGGCTTCCTCGCGGTCGTCCTCTTCCACACCGTCTACCTCGGCAACGACAGCGCGCAGTCATACGGACATGTCTGGTTCATCGAGCATTCACTGCGCGCGGGCCACGGCATCCCCCTCCACATGCCGAACCTCGACAACGGCCGAGCGCTGACCTTCCCCTACGGCGCGATCCCCTGGCTCCCCGCCGCCCTCGCGAGGCCCGTGCTCGGCGACTGGGCCGTCACCGCCAGCATGGTGCTCGGCGTCCTCCTCCTGCTCTACGGCATCAAGAGGTGGCTCCCGAGGACCGCCTCGCCGCTCGTCATCGCCGTCGTCCTCCTCAACTGGCAGCTGTGGAACAGCGTCCTGCAGTTCCAGCTCCCCACCATCTGGGC
>VGPD01000080.1 GCA_016875635.1 Chloroflexota bacterium | reverse complement strand
TCGGGTACCCGGCAATGAAATGCCCAACCTCCGACACGCGCTCCTGCGGCACCTGCCACACGGCCATGCCGTTCGCACGAAACCCGGCCTGCCGGTGGTTGAGGATCGCCGCGAATCGGCGCAGGAAGCCTCGCTCGGACAGGCTCCGGGCGTGGTCGAGGACGGTCGCGACATCGCATCCGAGCACGGCTGCCACCGGCGCGAACGGCTCGGCGACGTCCTCGAAATCGCCCTGCGTCGCACGGACAAACGCAATGTCCGCCGCCGTAAGCGCACCGCCGAGCGCCTGGTCACGGCGCTCCTGCGTGTACTCCGGCTCACCACGCGCATCGACCGCCCGCGTCGCTGACATGTCGAGCGTGACGCCGATCTTGAACAGATGGAGCGTCGGCATCTCGCGCGTGGACTCGGCACCTGTCAGGTCGTGCAGCCGCTGGATCACCGCGCTCAGGTCGTGGCCTGGAGGCATTGCCACGGTGAACCACAGGTTGAAATCATGGTTCCGCCGGTAGTTGTGCGACACCCCGGGATGTGCGTTCACGACGCGTACCGCCTGTGCCAGCCGTTCCGGTGCGACCTTCATCGCCACCAGTGCCGACGAGTATCCGAGCGACCTCGTGTCGTAGATCGCGCAAATCTGGCGCACCACACCCGCCGCGCGCGCCTCCGCCACACGGTCAAGCACCTCGGACTCCGTCATGCCCAGCCGCTCACCCATCACCGCATACGGACGCGGGTCAAGCGGGAACGCCTCCTGCATGACATCGAGGAGCGCATGTGTCCGCTCGTCCAGGCCGGGCTTCGTCGCCAGTGTCGTCATCGCTTTGCCTCCACCGGCAACCCGTAATTGGCTGTGAACAGCCTCTCGATCAGCGTGGCCTGTGCGTCCGTCACCGGGGCGACGTCCGAGGCTCCTGCGAACTCTTCCAGCTGCGCGGCGTCGTAGATGTTGGGGAGCGCCGACACGACAGCGGGTGACCGCAGCACGTACTGCAGAGCCGCCTGCCCCAATGTGCAGGCGTTCTCGCGCTCCAGGAACCGCAACTGCTCGATCTTCTGGAGGCCCTCGACAGCCATGTGCGCGGCCGGTGACGGCGATGGTCGCCCTCAGGGAATACCGTGTCGGGCGTGTATCGGCCCTCGAGCATGCCGGAGGAGTGCGGCACGCGGACGACCAGGCTCTTCCCGTTACGCTCCGCGGCCTCGATCAATGCACGCCCGGGGTCGAGTTCCAGGGCGTTGTAGATCATCTGCACGCCATGGATCGGCAACGACTCCAGGGCGTATAGCCCTTCCTCTTTCCACCCGATCGCCGGTCCGAGTGCCACACCGACCGATCGCACCTTCCCCGCCCGGTAGGCGCGGTCCACGAACGACCACACGTCGTCGTCCAGCAGGTGTGCCATGCGCGGATTGTGCATCTGGTAGAAGTCGATGCGGTCCGTGCCCATCCGGCGCAGCGAGGCGTCCAGCGACGCCTCCAGAAATGGGACATCGAACCGATGGGGCGCCTCGCGCTGCCCCGCGTTGGCAGGATTGCGCGACTGCCAGTCGTACCCGAATTTCGCGCCGATGGTGATGTCGTCGCGTGCACTCCCCGGGAACGCATGCGCGAGCAGCGTTTCTCCGCGGCCCTGCCCGTACGTGTCCGCGGTGTCGAGGAACGTCACACCGAGGTCAACACCGCGACGAAGAAGGGCGGCAGCCTCCTCGTCGCTGTGGTCTCCCCACCAGCCAGCGGCCAGCTTCCACACTCCGAAGCCGACCTCCGAGACCTGCACTCCCGTGTTGGCGATTTCGCGAACTTGCACCTGCGCCTCCGTCCGGCGCAGCGAGCGTCCGCGCCGTGGTCGTGGGGCACAACGGCAGAATCGAGCGTCTCCGCACACGCTTCATGAGGTTCGCGCAGGAAAGATATGGTGAAGCCCGCCCCCAACGAGTATCGAGGTATGAGCGAAATGGAGAGGTTCGGATCGTTACCGGCCCGTGCCCACAATCTTCCGCATGGCAGCGACCACGCCCGCTGCCACCTCATCACACGACGCGGGAGGTGGCACCGCAACGCGGATCCATTCAGGCAGCCCGAATGACGAGGCGTCCCGCACCACGATCCGGTGAGCCAGTAACGCCTGCCGCACGCGGGCGGCTTCGCCAGTCCGCACCAACAGGAAGTTTGCCGCGCCCGGCGCGACGGCGAGTCCCTCCTGCTCCCAGCACGCTCGCAGCCGTTCGCGGGTCTCCCGCATAGGGCCTAACCGCGAGCGCCGAGCTTCATGCTGCCCAGCGGCCACCACGCCCGCCGCGATCGACGGCGCATCAAGCGCCCACGCATGCTGCGCCGCGCTGAGCCGCGCGATCAGCGGAGGCGCGGCCACGATGTAGCCAAGGCGAAGTCCAGGGACGGCGTGCAGCTTCGTCATTGAATGCACGGCGACCACGCTCGCGCTCGACCGAGCCAGGTCGGAGGCAAATGGCGGGCGGGTCACAAACGCCTCGTACGCGGCGTCGAGGACCACGGTGCCCCCTGTGACCTCGGCCGCGCGCGCGACATCTTCCCGCGTCAGGTCGCGGCCCGTTGGGTTATCCGGCGCGCAGAGAAACGTCAGCGCCGCGCGCGGAAGTGCGTCGATGCTGAACGTGAACGCGGGAGATGCCGCCAGGACCTCGACCACCGTCGCCCCGGCCTGGCGCGCAGCAGCGGCGTATTCGCCGAACGCTGGAGCGACCACCGTGACGCGATCGCCGCGCCGCAGCAACGCACGCGCGACCAGGTGGATCCCCGCCGTCCCGCCCGGCGTTGGGAGCACGGTCGCCGGATCGAGTCCGTGTGAAGCAGCGATCGCGTCGCGCAGCGGAAGCGCGTTGGGGTGCGGGTATCGGTCGAGGCGTGTGGATCGGGCGGCCTCGATCACCGCCGGATCGGGGCCGTCGGGGTGGAGGTTCGCCGAGAGGTCCAGCACGTCCAGTGCGCTCAGGCCGTACGCGGCCAGTTCGGCATCGGACGCACCGCCATGCGTGACACTGCTCATCGCGCGCCACGCAAACCGATAAGCGAAAGGCACAGCGCGGCGAGCACCACCGCCGCCCCGCGCGCGACC
>VGPD01000079.1 GCA_016875635.1 Chloroflexota bacterium | reverse complement strand
GCCAAGGGGCGTGTGCAGGGCGTCGGCTACCGCGCCTTCTGCGCCGACGAGGCAACCCTCCTCGGCGTCACCGGCTACGCGAAGAACCTGTCTGATGGCCGCGTCGAGGTCGTGGCGGAAGGCGACGAGTCGTCGCTGCGCCAGTTCGTGGAGCGGATGCGCGAGGGCCCGCGCTGGTCACGCGTGGAGGACGTCATCTACCGCTGGGAAGAACCGGCAGGAGCCTTCGCCGGGTTCGAGGTCGTGATCTAGCCGCCCCGGAACCAGCGCCGGATCGCGCCGGCCACGCCCGAGCCCGCCTCGGGCGTTTTCGTACCTGGTGGCTGGCCGAGGACCAGCGACTGGATCGCGTCCGCCACCTCGGCGGCGAGACCGGCATCCTTCGGGCCGGTGCGCTGGAACTGCCGGAGCAAGGCTGCGCCGTCGATGGTGGCGACGAGGGCGGCCGCGGGCGTCACCGGGCCAACGCCCCACATCAGCACCTCCACGGTCGGCGCGAGGATGCCGTCCGCGACGGCGGGGTACCCCTCGGCGAGCAGCAGCCGCGCGGACGGGTCGAGCGAGCGCAGGAGCGCGGGCAACTCGTCGAGGCGCAGCGGCCGGTCGAGGGTGGCGCGACCACTATTCGGCATGACGAATACGGTTGCCCCGTCGTCCCGTCGCATTGCGGAGGCCGTGCGGATGCCGCGAGCGCGGAACGCCTCGGTCAGCGCGGTGATCAGCAGCGACTTCCCGGAGCCGGGCGCGCCGGCGATCCGGACGAGGTGGGCGAGCGGCGCGGGCTCGATCATCGACTACCCGCGTGCCGGTGGCGGCGGGGGTACCTCGCGGTCGAGGAGGATCACGTCGCACTCAGCGCCGGCCGGGATCTCTTCGACGTCCTCGGGGCAGATCGCGTAGGCGTTCGCGAACGCCATCGAGGTGAGGACGCCGGAGCCCTGCGGCCCGGTCAGGCTGAGCGTCCAGCCCGCGGCGGTCTGCTCCGCGATGCCGCGCGCGTAGAAACGGCGTCCGTCCGTGTTGTGGATGCGGTCGAGGGCAACGGCGCGCACGCGAGGGCGCTCCCAGGCGGCGGCGTCCTGTTGCAGACGGCCGGCCATCTTGAAGAGGGCGGGACGGCCGAACAGTTCGAAAGTCATCATGGCGCTCACCGGGTTGCCCGGCAGGCCCAGGTGCGGGATGCGGCGGCCGTCCGCGCCGCGGAAGACCCCGAAAGCGAGCGGCTTGCCCGGCTTCATCCGCACCGTCCAGAAGCCGACCTCCCCCTCCTGGGCCAGCACCGTCTTCACCACATCAAAGTCACCGCGCGATACGCCGGCGCTGGTGACGAGCAGGTCGGCGCCGACGAGCCCTTCGCGGATCCGCGCGGTCAGCGCCTCGACCGTGTCACGCGCGATCTCGAGGACGCGCGCCTCGCCGCCGAACGCGCGCACCTGGGCGGCGAGGCTGAAGGCGTTGGCGTCGTAGATCTTGCCGGGGGTCAGCGGATCACCGGGGCGCAACAATTCGTCGCCCGTCGAGAGAATCGCCACGACCGGGCGTCGATGCACGACCACGCTCGCGAGGCCAAGTGAGGCGAGCACACCGACCTGCGCGGCTCCCAGGACGGTTCCGCGCGGCAGGACGAGTTCACCCGCGCGGACATCCTCGCCCGCGACACGGATGTTGGCACCGGGCTGCGCGGCGACGTCGATCCGCACGGTGTCGCGGGGCGACTGCTGCCAGGAGCCGGCGCCCCTGGCGGACTCACGGGTGGCCCAGTCGTATTCGTCGGTCTCCTCGAAGGGGACGACGGTGTCCGCGCCGTCCGGGATCGGTGCGCCGGTCATGATGCGCACGGCCTCGCCCGGCCCCACATGGTCCTCGAACACATTCCCGGCAGCGAGGTAACCCGTCACGCGCAGCGTGAGCGGGGTGTCGTACGACGCGCCCGAGGTGTCCCGGCTGCGGACGGCGTAGCCGTCCATCCCCGTGTTCGCGAGCGGCGGGATGCTGAACGTCGACCGTACGTCCTCCGCGAGGACGAGGCCGAGCGCGTCCAGCAGCGGCGTCTCGACTCCGGGCAGCACCTCGATCACGTCGAGGATGCGCGCGCGGGCTTCTTCCACGCTCATCATGCCGGCGGGCAGGATATCGCGGTCGCCGGTCTTCGTCGCGGAATAGGTCAGTTCGTCGTGGGCGTCGGCCATGGCCCGATCGTAGTACGTCGTGGCTTCGGCGGATCCGACTAGAGCTCGACCGTCTCGCCAAACGTGGGGACGTAGACCTCGCATCCCACGGCGTCTGCGAGACGTCCGCGAAGCGCCTCGGCGGCCTCGGGCGTCCCGTGGGTGACAAACAGTCGCCGTGGGCGTGTGGGGATCGCGCGCACCCAGTCGACGATCTCGTCGCTCCCGGCATGCGCCGAGAACTCCTCGATCTGCGCGATCCGGGCGCGGACTTGCACCGTCTCCCCGAACAGCTCGATCTCGGAAGCGCCGTCGATGATCCGTCGCCCGAGGGTGCCGGGCGCCTGGAACCCGGTAAACAGGATCGTGCTCGCCGGCCGGCCGGCGTTGTGCAGCAGGTGATCCTGAACACGCCCCCCGTCGCACATCCCTGACCCGGCGATGACGATGTGCGGCCCACGAAGGTCTTTGATCTCGCGTGACTCATCGGAAGTCTCGGTGACACGCAGCCCCGGGAAGTCGAACGGGGAGTCGTCGCGCGCGAATGCCTCGGCGAGCTCGCGGTCGAGGAGGGTGGCGAACCGAGGGAACACCGCCGTCACGGCGGCGGCCATCGGGCTGTCGAGGAAGACCGGCACCGATGGGATACGATCTGCTTCGAATAGCCGTCGCAGGTGGTAGAGGACCTCCTGCGATCGCTGGACGGCGAAGGCCGGGATGACCACGTTCCCACCGCCTTCCACGGCCTCGGTGATGATCGCCGCCAGTTGTTCTTCGATGTCGCCCATCGGGTGCATGCGGTCGCCGTAGGTCGATTCGACGACGGCGTACTCGACCGCCGGGGGTGGAGCAGAGTCACGCAGGATCGGGCGGGCCGGCCGGCCGAGGTCCCCCGAGAACAGCATGCGGACGTGGTCACGCGGCGGCCCCCACTCAAA
>VGPD01000078.1 GCA_016875635.1 Chloroflexota bacterium | reverse complement strand
GACGACCGTGGGCACGTCCGGCAGCCCGGAGAAGCGGCGGTTGCCGGTGATCGCGAGCGCCCTCAGCTTGCCGGCCTCGATGTGCTTGAGCACGAGGTTGACGTCCGCGAAGGACACCTGGATCTGACCGCCCAGCAGGTCCGACAGCGCCGGTGCGAGGCCCTTGTAGGGCACATGAACGAGGTCCACGCCGGCCAGGCGCTTGTATAGCTCCCCGGAAAGATGCGGCGTCCCACCCGTGCCGGAGGAGCCGACATTGAGCGACGCGGGCTTGGCCTTCGCGAGCGCGTTCATCTCGGCCAGCGTCCGCGCCGGCACCGACGGATTGACGACCACCACAAAGGGACTGGTCACGAAGAGCGCAATGTGCTCGAAGTCCTTGAGGCTGTCGTAGCCCACCTTGTCGAAGTTGGGCGCAATGGACATGATTCCCGCCGCCGTCACGAGCAGCGTATAGCCGTCGGCCGGGGACTTCGCCACAAACTCCGCCGACAGGGTGCCCGAGGCGCCGGGCCTGTTCTCCACGAGGACCGGCTGGCCCAGCGCATCGCCAAGCTTCGAGGCGAAGACCCGGCCGACGAGGTCGGTGCCGCCGCCCGGCGCAAAGCCGACGATGAACTTCACGGGCTTGGCGGGCCAAGCCTGCGCGGCGGCCGCGCCTGGGCCCAGCGCGAGCAAGGAAGCGAGCAGGAAGGACAGGAGGGAAGGTCTTACGGCAGTCATGGGTGCTCCGTTTCTGGGAAGGACTACGTTCGTCACACGGCGCCGCGGATGCGGCCGCCTGACCTGACCGCTCTTTTGTACCAGGGCCATTGTTACTTTACTGCACCATCGTTGGCTGCGCGAGCATGAGGGGCCGAGGGCTACGGGCCGCCATGGTCGTGCGCAGGCGGTCGGTCATCACCGGTCCCGAGAGGATGGTGTTGACGGTGATCTGGTCGGGTCCGAGGTGACCGGCCAGGTCCTTCGCGAGGCCGGTGAGGCCCGTGCGGATGCTGTTGGTCAGCGTCACCAGGGGCACCGGCTCCTTGATCGCCGTGGACTGGATATTGGTGATCCAGCCCCAGCGCTGTGAGCGCATGTGCGGCACGGCCCCCCGGATCATGCGCACCGTGCTGAGGAAGTTCAGGTTGAATCCGTCGGCAAAGTCGGCGTCGGAGAGATCATCGAATCCTACCGGGCGGGGGCCGCCGGCGTTCGTGACGAGGATATCCGCCTCCCCCAGCGACTCGCGGGTCCGCGAAAGCAGCTCATCGACGCCGTCCGCTGTGGATACATCCGCGCCGATGCCGACGGTCCTCGCGCCCGTCGCGGCCGCGATCTCTGCCGCCACGTGGGCCGCGTTCCGGGAATCGCGTCCGTTGACGGCCACCGCGGCGCCCTCCTTCGCGAGCAGTTCTGCGGTGGCACGGCCGATGCCCTTGGTTGAGCCGGCGACGAGCGCCACGCGCCCCTTCAGGCCGAGATCGATGGGTCAGCAGCAGAACTCCGCGACCGTATCCGCCCAGCCGCGCACCATCGGCCCCGCGGGCAGCGTCGCCAGTTCCTCGAGGACCGGTCGCATCTTCGGATAGGCCGGGGCGGCGAGCGCGGTGATTTTCTCGAAGACGATCTCCGGTGGCAGTGGCCGGTCCGGACCGCCCACCGCGCTCAGGCACTCGCGCTGCACGCAACGCCCGCTCTTAAATTCGATCGTGACGCGCGAAGGGCGGTCGTTCGGCGGCGGCAGGTTGGCCTCGTAGGGCGCCACCGACAGCCGGCTGCGAAGCCGGTCGATGGCCGGATCGGTGAGCGTGCGGACGGAGAACGCTTCAGCGCCGCCGGTGCCGGTGACCAGCGCGGCCGCAACGGCGTGGGACATCGAGAACTTCGCACCGAGCGTGCTGCCGGGACGGTCGTTCACGAGCGCGATGGCGAGCGGGTGGGTGTCGACGCGGATCGAGGAAACGTCCTCGAGTCTGCCTTCCTTAAGCACCTCCTCGCGCATCGCCACGGTGGCCTCCACCGCGGCATGCAGGTGCTGGCAGCAAGCGTAGATCTTGGTGTAGCCCTCCATGATGCTGAAGCGTTCGCCCAGCCCGTTGACGAGCGCGTCGGGATTGGCGGCGTTGCCCAGCACGCCCGCATAGACGTCGTAGAACGCCTCCGGCGCTCCGGTGATCCCGCACTCCGCCCAGTCGACCGCCATGGCGCCGGACCAGGCCCCGGAAGCGGGCCAGACGTTCCGCGACAGGATGCCCGCCGCGAGGTGGGTGCGCGGAGAGGGCCCGATCAGGGTGGCGGCCGTTCCCAGGGCCGCGAGGAGCAGCTTGCTGTCGGCATTGCGCGAGAGCGCGACGCTGGCCGCGGCCCCGACCGCGGCGAAGCGGCCGTGGGACTGCATGGTGACCGTCTTCTGGGAGAAAGTCATCGCCACTCGGGTGACGATCTCGTAGGCGAGCACGACCGCCCGCAGCATCTCGCCTGCGGGAAGGTTGCGCGCCTCCGCCTCCCCCAGCAGCGCCGGGAGCACGTAGAGTCCCGCGTGGCAGGAAGCGGGGCGAAAGCCCTCGTCCAGTTCCAGCCAGTCGGCCGCCACCGCATTGGCCACCGCGGCGGAGATCCGGTCGGTGCGCCGGCGCCCCCCGCGGAACACCGTGGCCTCTTCCCGCGAAGCACAGGCCAGCACGCGCTCGTGGAACTTCTTCACCTCGGGCTCCGCCCGGGCGCCCGTGATGGCCGCCAGGTCGTCCGCCACCACCCGCGCAGCGCGCACCAGGGTCTCACGGGGCAAGGCGGAAAGCGGCGTGGCCGCCGCCCATTCCGCGATTTTGCGCAGGTTCTGCGTGCAGGCTTCTCTGGACATCCGGAGTGCTCCTTCAGGAGGGGGCTGGAGCACGCGATTCTAGGGAGGGCGCGGAAGGTCGAAGGGACTGTTCCGCACATTGCTCGGACTGGTGCCCGGGGCCTTTACCAATAGCAGTTTGTGGGGCAACATAAGCTGCATTGTACGCCGTCAAATCAGGACCAAGGAGCGGGAGAATGGCCAACATCGCCCGGCGCCTCGGCCTTGGCGATGTTTACGACCGCGCCCCGGCGATGGCGCCCACCGAATTCGGCCTCGCCTGCCTTGATCGGCATTCGGCGCG
>VGPD01000077.1 GCA_016875635.1 Chloroflexota bacterium | reverse complement strand
CACGAACGAGGCCCAGGGGGCGCCGTCGCGATAGAGGGTGGGGAACCGTGTCAGCAATGGACTGGGCAATGACCGGCCGGGGTCGCGGATCATGATGTAGTTCACGCGGTCGACGGGGTCTTCGAGGATCTGGCTGTGGTCTCGGTTGCGGTCCGTGATCAGTCGGGACTGGTCCGAGACGAACAACTGGACGGACCAATCGAGGAGGCCGTCGATCAGGACGGCCGAGTCCGGGCGCGCGGTGTGGAGGTCATTGATCACCGCGGCACTTGCCCGCTGGATGTCGTAGTCCGTCCCCATTTTGCGGGTCAGATTGCGCGGATTCCCGCTCGCGATCGTCGAGGCGAACTGGCGCTCGTCTGCGCCGCCAGGCCCGTTCGACATCGCGAGCAGCGTCGTGACGCACGAGAGCAGGATGGCAGCCGTGCCGAGCTCGTAGATGCGCGCGCGTGCCCCCGAAAGATATTCCCGCGCGACCATCGCGATCATGAGCGGCATGAACCCGACCGGGTAGATCCAGAACCGGTGCATCACCAGGAGTTGCCCGCGGTAGATCTGCGTCCATTCGAAGATCGGGCCGATCGCTGCCATTCCGACGAGCATCGCTGCCACCTGGTCCCGCTTCCAGACGGTGCGGACGCCGGCGTATAGGAGCAGGGGCAGGAAGCCCGGGAAGAGGCTGACGACTCGCCCGACGCTCCAGGACACGGATGCGACCAGGTTCCCGTACAGCGGGGAGAGCACCGGGTCGGCCCCCGCGCGAATCGGCGCCGTGTAGAAGGTGTTGGATCCGGCGCCCGTGAGGAAGAACAACGGGTCTCCCGCGAACAGCGCATTCCACATCACCCAGAGGCCGATGCAGTAGGCGATCGGCGCGATGAATGACGTCAGGATTGCCTCCCGGTGTTCATGGTTGAGCGGCCGGCTCCAGGCACGGACGATCAGTCCGATCACGCCGGCGCCGGCGAACGCCACGGCCTCGTACCGGACGAAGAACCCGAGGCCCATGCACAGCGCCGCGATCACCAGCCCCCGCTGTTCCCCGGGTGTCCAGCGCAGCAATGCCGCGGTGGCCGCGACGGCGAAGAAGAGGAAGATGTTCTCCGTCATTCCGTTGATCGCGGAGTACGCCACCAGCGGGTTCAGCATCGTGAACAGCACGAGCGGGATGCGCCACTGTCGCGGGACGCGCGTCTGTTCTAGCGATCGGTTGAGGACGACGGCCAGCAGGGCGGAGAAGAACGCCGAGACGATCTGCGCTGCGAACACCGGAGAGGTGAACCGGCCCAGTATCAAGACCAGCGGGACTTCCAGCATGGACGGTAGCGGCGGCCAGATGAACCCGATCGCCCCGAGGTGGGCGTCACGCCCCATCACAATCGAGTAGGCCTGGTTGACCCGCGAGAGGGCGTCACCGACCCAGATCTCGGCGACGTAGACCAGCCACCACCCGCCCACGAGCGCGGTCAGGAAGACCGCGAAAAACAGACGGCGTCCTCACGCGATGGCGCGAAGGCACCGAGGAAGTCGAACCGGCTGCGCTCCTCGGTCCTGGATCCTGTGCGTGGTCGGAAGGAGTCCGTTGTCGCGCTCATGTACCGCGTTTCGCCTCCGCGCGTCCCATCACGGCTGAAGCGTACCAGCGGGCGTTCCAAGCAGGGCATACTGGTGCTGCTGGATTGCGGCCGGGCGACTCGCACAGGTAGGCTTGGTTTCTCGGTGCTCGCCGTGGATGCGTCACGAGAAGCGCTGGGGGCGCGGGACGGAGAGGCTGATGTCGGCCCGCACGGCCTCCACGTACACGATCACTCCGATTGGCGTTCTCCGCGACTTCGTCGTCGCGTGCCGTCCCTTGCAGTGGCAGAAGAACCTGCTGCTCTTCGCCGCCTTTATCTTCTCGGCGCGCGCCGCGTGGGTATGGGACGACCCGGGCACCTGGGCGCCGCTCCTCCTGACCGCCTTCGTCGGATTCTGGCTGTTCAACGCGATCGCTTCGGGCGAATACCTGATCAACGATGCCCTCGACATCGAGCGCGACCGGCTGCACCCGCGCAAGCGGTTCCGGCCGATCGCGTCCGGGCGCGTGCCGCTGCCTGTTGCCTACGCCGGTGGCCTCGCACTAGTGGCCGGTGGCGTCACCGGGGCGTTTGCCCTTGACGGGCGGTTCGGGGTGGTCGCTGCTGCGTACGCCGGATTGACCGTGTCCTATTCGCTGTGGCTGAAACGATTGGTCATCGTGGACGTGGTGGTCATCGCGTCCGGTTTCACACTCCGCGCCGTGGCAGGCGCGGCTGCCATCGACGTGCCGATCTCCCCGTGGCTGTTCGTCTGCACCACCCTGGGTGCGCTCTTCATCTCAGTGGCGAAGCGACGGCAGGAACTCGTGCTCCTGACCGACGCAGCCGGCGCGCATCGCGGTGTCCTGCAGGAGTACACACTGGACGTTCTGGATCAGATGTCGTCGGTCTCGGCCTCAGCGACGATCGTGGCCTACGCCCTCTATGTCGTGAGTGCCGAGAACCTGCCGTCTGACCACTCGATGTTGGTCACGTTGCCATTCGTCCTCTACGGCGTGTTCCGCTACCGGTTGATCGCGGAACGGCAGCCGGAACGGCAGCCGGAACGGAACGCGGACGAACTGATCTCGCGGGACGCACCGCTGCTGGTGTCAGTGCTGCTCTTCGCGCTGACCGCGCTAGCCGTGCTCGCCGCGGATCTCTAGAGCGAGGGCGGGCTACTGAGGGTCCTAGCCCTTGCGCTGGTCGCGCAGGAATCGTTCCAGGTCGTCCAGAATGTCACCGGTGGGTGGGAGTTCCGCTGCGGGCATGTCCGCCGGCGAGGGCAGCGACGGCCGCTGGTTGTCGTACTGCTCCTCGAGCTGGCGTACGTATTGCTGTGCTTCGCCACCCGACTCGCGCAACACCTCGGTCACCTGCTCGTCGAAACGCTCCGCCTGCTCGCGCAGGTCGGTGAGGTCCGTGGAGGTGCCCAGCGCGCGGTCGATCAGGGCGATCTGTGCGAGCGCGACATGCGGGTTCGGGCCGGTGTTGATGTAGTGCGGCGACATCCCCCAGAGGCTGGCGTTCTTCCATCCCTGGGCGCGCAGGTGGAGGTTCAGGACGCCCACGATCCCGGTCTGCCCTTGGTA
>VGPD01000076.1 GCA_016875635.1 Chloroflexota bacterium | reverse complement strand
CCCCCCCGGACGCGGCAACGTGGGCCCAGATGGATCGCGACATCATGGAGCTGTTCGCACGACCCGACTACGGTGTCGGAAGCGACGCCATCATGGTCGGCGGCAAGCCGCATCCTCGTGCCTATGGGACGTTTCCGAGGCTCTTGGGCCGGCTCCGGCGTAAGCACGGACGCCCATCACTCGAAGCCCTCGTCAATCGGTCGACGTACGTGACCGCGCGGCGGTTCGGACTCCGCGACCGGGGGCTGGTCCGGCGCGGCTTCGCGGCGGACCTCGTGGTGTTCGACCCGGAAACGCTAATCGACACGGCAACCTACGACGAGCCGAGCGCGTTCCCCGTGGGGATCAAGGCGGTCATCGTGAACGGCGTGATCGCGGCGAGGAACGGCCGGCCAACGGGCGCGCTCGCGGGCCGGGCACTGCCGTGAAGCGGACCATGCGAAGGCGAGACTCGTGACCGCGTACGTCGCCCGCCGCCTTGCCTGGGCATTGGTGGTCGTGGACAGTCGGCTTCGCCCGGCCAATCGACCACGAGTACTGGACGAGCGTCCCGGGCCTGCGCGGGGTCATGCTCGAGGCGAAAGGCTCAATTCGAGGCTACGCGTACGTCTCCGATACCGGCGTGATCGGTCCGATCGCCGTCACGCACCCGGAGAACCTGGGGCCCGCGCTCGACGCCGCGCTGAGCATCGCCACCGAGCGTGGGGCGGAGACGATCCGGGTCCGGCTGCATGGATCGGCCTGGGAGGGCTCGGCGTGGGCGATCCGCCATGGTCTGCGGCTCTCGGGAATCGGTCTGATGCTCTCTTCGCGACCGGTCGGGCGCCTCAACCTCTACGTCACGTCCGGGGGCGATGCCCTCTACTGATCTTGGGGCTGACCGGATCGACAGTCTCAGCCGCGGATTGGCGAGGGGGGCCAGGTCGTGAGCCGGACGACCGGAGCAATCTCGCGGCACGGCCAGCAGGCGGCGCAGCCGCATCAATCTCATGGACGTCGATCTGGGCCTTGCCGGTACGGTGCTTCGCCGGGGTGAAGCGGCTCGTTCTCACCGTGCGGATGCGGTGCGCCTCGTCGAGGACGGCGACGTCGAGCTGCTCGTCGATCGTCGCGGTGTCCCGGAAGTACTTGAACAGTGCGCCCGCCGGCTGGCCGACGACACCGCGCAGGTTCTCGGTGAACGCCTTCGAGCCCGTCAGGTGGAGCGAACGGAGGCCGCGGGCCGACAGCTCGGCGATCAGGTTGACGGCGATGACCGACTTCCCCGTCCCCGGCCCGCCCTTGACGAGGAACGCCACCGACTGCTGGTTGTGCCCGGCCGCGCCGACCGCGTCCATGATCGCGTTGAAGGCGACCGGCTGTTCGTCGAGGAGCGTGAAGACGGGCTCGCGGCGGATCACGCGGGCGACGTGGTCGAGCAGGCGCTTGGGGGGCACTCCCCTTCCTGGCGTCACGGCCGGCGGGCGCCGAACGCGCGGCGGGGCCGCTGCCGGTGCACTCGTCGTCCGTCACGCACTCGCCTTGACAACAGGACGGTGCAGCGTACGCGTGATCGATGAAGAGCGTGGGCGTCACCGAGCTTCGGGCACGCGCTGCAGAAATCCTGGACGAAGTTCGGAGCGCGGAGGAGCCGATCGCGATCCTCCAGCGATCGAAGCCCGCGGCCTATCTCGTGGGCGCTGAGCAGTACGAAGCGGAGCGAGCGGAGTTGCGTGCCGCACGCCGAGGCCTGTTTCTGCGCGAGGTCCGCGAGGCGGAGGCGGAGTACGCGGCCGGCGACGCCCGGGCGTATGGGGACGTCGACGAACTCCTTGACGACCTTCGGGGCTGACGGTCCTCAGCCGTGGGGTTCATCGCCTCGTCGAAGTTCCGACGGCGGGCGCGCAAGCTGAAGCCGCCCCAGGACCAACTCCTCCGGGCGGCGCTCCGGCGGTTTGCAGCAGATCCGCGGGACCCGCTCCTGCGCACCCACAAGCTCAAGGGCGACCTGGGCGACTACTGGGGATTCTCCGTGGACGACGACCTGCGGGTGCTGTTTCGATGGGACGGCGAGGTCTGCTTCGTCGTCAACCTGGGCAGCCACGACGAGGTGTCCTGAGCACCCGGCGCCGCAGTGCCGAGCAGGCGCCGGCACGTGTCCCACCCGCGCAGCGCGCCGGCCGCGGGCAATCTGATCAACGGACGCGGTCGCGAGCCGAAGCGCACTCCCCTGCCGTGGTGGCTCGGCCAGCGGGGCGCCCGCAGGGCGCTCAATCCTCGTCACGCATGCGTCGAGGCCGACGCCGCCGTCGGTGAACGCGGAGTTCGTGTCCCTGGAGGACCAGGCCCTGCACGATTCGTGCACCTCGGTGCTACGCTGCGGGAGTGAGTCCCGTATCTCCGCGTCGCGTCAACGTCGTGCTCGACGCGGAGCATGCTGCCAAGCTGCAGCGCCTGGCCGAGCGGACGCACACCAATCCGGGGACGATCGCGAGGTCCCTGCTGGCGACCGCCATTGATGAGGCGGATCCGGACGCGCGAACGATCACCGACATCCTGGATCGGATCGACGGCGCATACGAGGCCGCGCGGGAGGGCCTGCGCCAGATCCGCGAGGGACGAGGGGTCCCGCTCGAGGACATCTGATCCGTGGCGCGGGTCATGCTGTCGCCGCGCGCGCTGGACGACCTTGACCGACTGATCGCGACCCACGGCCTGCCCGCGAGGACTCGGGCACGGCTGGGCCAATCCCTGCAGTCGCTGGCCGCATCCCCCCGCCTGGGAGCTCGCCTGCACGGGCGCTGGGAGGGTTACCGGTTCGTCCTGGGGCCGTGGCGGTGGATGATCGTGGTGTACCACGTCGACGACGAGGACGAGGTCGTGGCTGTGGTCACGATCCAGGACGCTCGGATGGCACGGGTGGCGACGAGCGCACGCTGACGATCCGGGCGCCGCAGGGCCGACGCGGTCTCGGCGAAAGCCGATCAGGCGACGAACCGCTTGAGCTGGACGGCATCCCGTCGGAGCGTGAGGCCCCAGCCGGGCAGGTCCGAGAGCGTGATCGTGCCGTCAAGGGGCAGTGGTTCGCCGTCGAACATGGCCCCGAAGACCGGCGTGATCTCATCGCCCCCGGGACTTGGATTGCAGTACTCGACAAAGGGGATGCCCGGCTGCGTCATGGCGAAGTGATAGCTGTAGATGCCGCCGGCATGCGGCACGACGGTCACGTCGAACGCGGACGCGAGCGAGGCGATGCGAAGCGCCTCCGTGAACCCGCCGGTCCACATCAG
>VGPD01000075.1 GCA_016875635.1 Chloroflexota bacterium | reverse complement strand
CCTCGCTGACTCGTGGCCGCGGCCGCACGGGTGCGGGCCCGCACCGGAATCCGCCCGCAGGGCTCGCCATCCGGGCGCGGCGTGGCTACCGTCTGGGCATGGCTGCGTCCTACGAGCGCCGCGCGCTCTCCTTCAACGGCAAACCCGTGCTCGTCTACGTGAGCGCGGGCTCTGCTGCGGGCGCGATGATCCTTGCCCGCTGCCGCGGTGCCGGGATGCGCGCGGAGGAGGAGGCCGCCACGGAGCGCGAGTACATCGCGCGCATTCAGCGCGCCGTCCGGGACCTCGGGTTCGAGGCCGTCGTCGCCAGTGCGGACGAGCGCCAGATCACCTTCGATGTCCGCCGCCCGAACCAGGGGCCGCCGCCCCTGTCGTAAGGCGGTCCACGGGCCCGTTGCCGCGCGCATGCGAGCCCGAATCGTGCTTGACGTGGACCGTATGCTCGCGGATGGGCCCGGGCTGGGGAGGCCCGGACCGGGCCGCGTGGATTTGTCACCGACACGGGCGGGGTGGCGGGAGGGCTCCACGATCCCGGCGGCGGCCGGCGTCGGCTGGGAATCGTGCGAGGAGGGGAGCACGAACGTGTACCAGGACCGCTTTCTGACGTGTCGGGACTGTTCCCAGACCTTCACGTTCTCCGCTGGCGAGCAGGCGTTCTACGCGAGCAAGAGCCTCCAGAACGACCCGCAGCGCTGCCCTGGCTGCCGCGCGATTGCCAAGCGCGCGCGCTCCGCGAGCGGGCCGCGTGAGTACCACGCCGCCATCTGCGCATCCTGCGGCGGACAGGCCATGGTGCCGTTCTCGCCGCGGAGCGACCGCCCCGTGTACTGCTCCACCTGCTTCGACAAGGTCCGGGCCGGCGCGGAGTCCCTCAATGCGGCCACGGCCTGAAACGCCGAACGAGCCACCATCCGGGCCCCGGCAGCCGCCGGGGCCCTTCGCGTTTCAGACGCACAGATCCAACGACCACAACAGGAGGCGACCGATGGGCGTGATCATCATTCGCGAGATGGTGGGGACCAGTCCGCAGTCCTGGAGCGACGCGGCCCGCCAGGCGGTCCGGACCGCCGCCCGCACGGTGCGCAACATCCGCACGGTCGAGGTCGTGAAGTCGACCGCCCTTGTGGAGGGCGGTGAGATCGTGGAGTACCGCGTCGACCTCAAGATCGGCTTCGAGTACGAGGGCGGCGAATAGAGATCGGGTTCAGCCATGGCGGGCGGGGGCGCCGGACGCGAGGTGGCGGGAAGTTGTCCACACCCGGGGGTCGCAGCTAATCGGCAGATAAGCGGCCATCGGCACCATACCGTCGATGGCCCTCCGACCACCAGGTTCTGTTGACACGAGTGACGCTGCGTCCCTATCGTTCGCGGCGCCCAGCCCCGGCCGCGATCGTGCTCGTCCCGCGCTGTCGCCGGTCGGTCCGGTCGACCCCGTCACAACCCACGACCTCGTCCACCACCTGCTGCCGACGGAGACCGGCCGCGCCATGAACCGGTTCCCAATTCAGATGGCGAAGGTCCAGCGTCCGCCACTGCCCGAGGGGATCCTGCGCCGCGAGCGACTGTTGGACTGGCTCGACACGAAGGTTCACAGCCGCGTCGTCCTGGTCACAGCCGAAGCGGGCTACGGCAAGACGACCACGTTGGCCGACTGGTCGCGCCGAACGCGCGTTCGTACGCTCTGGTACCGCCTCGACCAGGACGACTCGAACTGGGTCGGTTTCGTCAACTACCTCGTGGCCGCGGGTCGTGAAGTGGACGCCGAGTTCGCGCCGATTACCGGCGCCCTTCTGCGTGAGATGGGCGCGGGTGGTGCAACGCGCGACACGATCGTCGATTCATTCCTGCGCGAGTTGCCCATGCTCGTGGCAACGGCACCGCTCGCGATGGTGTTCGACGATGTTCACCTCGTCGACGGATCGAGTGACGTCCGGCTGTTCTTCCGCGATCTGCTCGCACGTGTCCCCGAACGGCTCACGGTCATCATCCTGAGCCGGCGCACCCCGCATCTGTCCCTCGCCCGACTCCGCTGCCGCGGTGAGGTCTCCGAGCTGCGGACCGACGATCTCCGCTTCGACGTCGCCGAAACCGAACAGCTGTTTCGCCAGGCCTATCACCTGCCGCTGGAACCCGACGTCCTCGCTGAGCTCAGCCGCCGAACCGAGGGCTGGGCCGCCTCCCTTCAGCTCGTGCACGCTGCCATCCGTGGCCGGACCACCGCTGAGACGCGCGCGTTCGTGCGCAGCCTGAGCAGCGCCGAGGGTGCTCTGTACGACTACCTGGCCGAGGAAGTGGTCGGCGACCTCGCGCCCGAGCTGCAACAGCTGTTGATGCGCACGTCAATCCTCCAGCAGGTAGACGTCGAACTCGCGGCCCTCGTCGCTGAGATCGACGAGACGGCCGCCCATCGCCTCATGGACACCGCCGAGACGCTGGGGCTGCTGTCAGGCCGAGCCCAGACCGGCGACATGGTGCGTTATCACCCGCTCGTCCGCGACTTTCTTGAAGCCCGCCTCCGCCGCGATGAGGGCGACGAGCAAGCGACCGCCCTCCACGTGCGGGTCGCCCGCCACGCAGATGGCCGCGACTGGCGCCTCGCTGCCTACCACTACTGCGCAATCTCGGAGTACGCAAGACTCGAGACGGTGCTTGCGCAGGCGACCGCCAAGATCCTGGGCGGTGGTGACTTCGCCTTAGCCGAGTCCTATGTGCTCCAGCTTCCGATTGCCGTGCGAAGAGTCGAGTTCGACATCCTGGCGTCTCGAATGGAGCTACATAGAGGACAGCTAACCGCCGCCCTGGAACTAGCCCGAAGTGCTGCTGCCGAAGCGGCCACGACGAGGCCAGCCGACGATGAGGTAACTGCCCTAACGCTATTCAACCTCGCAACGCTGGAGTTCCTCGCCGGGAACGTCGATCGGGCCGTCATCCTCGCGAGAGACGTCGAAGGCTCCGGCGCCGGCAATGAGATCAAGGATGTCGCGCGGGCATTCATCTCAATCAACGAGGCAACGCTGGATCGCAATCTGGACGGTTGTGCCGAGGAGTTGACGGTCCTGGCGGCTCGCCACCAGGAACTTGAAATGGAACGCTTCTTCGCCATCACCTCACTGAATCTGGCCAACGTTCACAAAGCGCGCGGGAGCGCCACGGAAACGCTCCCGGTTGCCGATCAGGCGATCGACGCGCTCATACGATCCGGCTCCGTCCTCGAACTCCCGAGTGCGCACTGCGTGCGCGCGTGGGCACTAGCGTTCATGGGTAGGTGGCCCGAGGCGGAGACGGCGCTGCAGGCGGCGCTCGATAGCGCCACTGACCTGACGCGAGCCGAAGCGCTTCGAGAAGCGGCCGACGTACACCTGCTCTTCGGCAGCGCCAACCGCGCGTTGGGCCTCTTGCGCGAGGTCATCGGGGACGGGGGCAACTCGCTGCTGACTTCGGCGGCGTCACCAGAGCAAGAGCTGTTGCTTGTCTGCGCTAGGAGCGTGTGTCGGTATC
>VGPD01000074.1 GCA_016875635.1 Chloroflexota bacterium | reverse complement strand
CGTCGTACACCGTGGTCACGGCGCACAACGTCTCGGCGTTGTTGATCACCGTCGGACGGTCGAACAGCCCCCGGTCCGTCGCGAACGGCGGCTTGGTGCGCGGCACCGGGCGCTCGCCCTCGATGCTGTTGAGGATCACCGACTCTTCGCCGCAGACGTAGCCACCCGCGCCCGACCGCACCTCGATCTCGACGCCCGCCCCGCCGAGGGCGCTCCCGTCGAGCAACCCTGCCTCGCGCGCCTGCTCGACCGCGGCGTCGACGGCGCGGCGCGCGTTGCGCGCCTGACCGTTGATGTAGATAACGGCGCGTGCGATCCAGGCGGCGTGCGCGGCGATCAACACCCCCTCGATCAGACGGTGCGGGTCCCCTTCGAGCATGTGGCGATCTTTGAAGACGCCGGGTTCGCCCTCTTCGGCGTTCACGACGAGGACGCGCGGCGCCGGGTTCTGCGCGGCCAG
This sequence comes from Chloroflexota bacterium, assembly GCA_016875635.1. Classification (GTDB taxonomy): domain Bacteria; phylum Chloroflexota; class Dehalococcoidia; order UBA2979; family UBA2979; genus SURF-43. The sequence continues at coordinate 3,257 of VGPD01000074.1, read as the reverse complement.
CCGCCACTTCTGCGCCGCCGCGAAATGCGCCCCGCCGCGCCCGGAAAGCCCCGCACGTTGCACCGCCTCGATCACCTCTGCGGGCTGCTGCCTCACGGCATGCGCGAACGCGAGGTACGCCCCCTGCCCCAGCGCGTCCGCGAGCGACCCATCGAGGTGCCCCACGCGGGCCAGCAGTCCGCGCTCCCCGCTCCCGGCGTAGTCGTCGTCGCAGGCGCCATCGAGGCAGGCGACCAACGGCCCGATCGGCTCGCGGTCGAGCCGCGCGAAGCGGTGGCGGTGGCCGGGCCGCACGACCGTTGCCGCTGGCGCGGCCCAGCACGCGCCGTCGCACGCAGTCTCAACGGCCATCGATGCACGCTCGCCCAGCGCCGCCCGCACCGCGTCGAGGACACGCGACGCCTCGACCGCGTCCCCACACGTCCCGCGATGCACGAGCACACTCGTGGCCGGCAGTGCTGCGAAGCGGGCGCGCAACCGTGCGAGGGCAGGCGTGACGATGGGGCTCATGCGCGCGCCTCGGTTGCTGTTTCGGCCGCTGTCCCGGTCGTCGCGGTCGCGATGCGCGCGCGCAGGCCGTCTGCCGTCATCCGGCCGTGGAGCCGCTCCTGCGGGTCGACAGCGACCGGCGCGAGTGCACAGAGAAACTGGCAGTCGATCCGCCGTGCCCGTTCCGGCGCGGCATCGAGGAGCACCTCGGCCCCCGCGAGGTCGCACGCGACGCCCGTGCAGACATGCCACGCCAGCGGGTCGGGCCGCTCCAGCCGCAACTCCGAATACGCCGTTGCCGTCGCGTACACCTCGGAGACCGGCACCCGCACCCAGGCGGCGATCCGCTCGATGGCAGGACGGGGAAGCCACCCGAGATGGTGCTGTGCGGCGAGCAGCGAAGGCAACAGCGCCGGTTTCTCACGCGGCTGCGCCTCGACGGCCCGCACGGCCTCGGTCAGCCGCTCGGCGGCGTCCGCGGCGGCAGCGTCGTACGGAAAGGGAGGCGCATCAGACATCGCCCGAATTGTAGGCGAAGCGGGGCCCCGGCCCCGGCGCCGTGCGAGGCCTCGGTGTTGTGCCTCTCGCGCATCGCCGAGGTGTGCTCGCAACCTCGGCCATCCGCATGGGCGGCCTAGTGCGAGCTGTTGACGCTCGCGTCGCCGCTCGGCATGCCCAGCCCCTCGATGGCGAACTGCATCGCCAGCTGTTCGATCACCCCGCCCTGCGCAGCCAGCTCGGTGACAAGGCGGAGGTACCGCTCCTGGTTCAACGTCGGGGACTCGGCGAGCCCGGCGGCGCGCAACGCCCGCGCGATCGCGGTGTCGGCGGCATCCACTGAGGTCATGCCGGACAGCATGAACGCGAGGTCGGCGACGGCTTGTGATGTGAACATGGCAGATCTCCCTCTTCCGCCGGCGGCGGTCGCCTGCCAATGTCTACGAGACACACCGGGGGAAGAGATGCGGAAACCCCGCGGTCTACCCCGGGAACTCCCGATCTGGCCAGCCCCCAGCGCGCCGACGTCGCGCCTTCTACCCGCCGATCACCTCAACCGCGTCGCCGAGGCGGACCATGCCCTCGCCCAGCGGCGTCAGGAGCACGGCGAACTGCGGCTCCGGTTGCCCGATCGCGCGCGTGAGGGTGGTCAGCACCTCGCGGTCGCGCACACCGTCCTCCGGGTTCGCCTGTGTCGCCAGGCACCGCCCCACCGGCCGTTCCGCCCGGAACTCGACCGCGCCGATCCGCACGCGCCCCGTCCAGCCGAGCTCGGCCCACGCCTCGAACCCCTCGAACGCGACATTCGAGCGGAACCGCCGCTCATCCAGCGCTGCGTCCGCCAGCGCAACGCCGAGGGCCTCGAGGCTCGCGCGTCCATGCGCCGTGACGAAACCGGCCGGCCGGTCTTGGTAGCGCGGGGTGACGCCGTCGCCGATCAGCCGGAGCGGCAGCCGCCTCGCCCGATCCAGGTCGACCGCCTCAGGCAGGGTGCGCACAAACGCTGTCACCGCTTCCGCGAACCGCGCCCGTCCGTCCTCGTCTAACCCCACATCGACCAACGGGCGCCCGTCGAGGGCGAGCGCCAGACGGCGCTCCTCGTCGTCACAGCGTAGCGTGAGCCGCGCGAGGCCGGGCGTGTTCATCAGGTTCACGAACTGCGCCTTCGGCCACCAGTCGTCGCCCTGCACCTGCGACTGCGGTTCCCCCGCGTCGCCCAGGCGCAGCCCCAGCACGCGGTCACCCGCCACGCGGCCGTCCACGATCGTCAGAGACTCGCACACCTCTGGCGTGAACCCCTTCACCGGGTGGCGGTACAGCGCGACGACACGTGGCACGGGCATACGCGTTTCCTTACGCCCGCCGAAGGGCATCCTCGCGGATCACCGAGGAATGCGCGTGCTTTTCCACATGCACACGCGACGGCATCCGCTCCGACAGCTCCTCGATGTGCGAGATCACCCCGACCATCCGGTTCCCCTCGGCAAGCGCCTCGAGGCCATGCACGGCAAGGTCGAGCGACTCCGCGTCCAGCGACCCGAACCCCTCGTCCAGGAACAGTGACTCCAGCGAGACCGCCCCGCCCGTGCCAGAGATCTCCGGCAGGTGCTCGGACAGTGAGAGCGCGAGGGCCAGCGAGGCGAGGAACGTCTCCCCGCCCGACAGCGTGCGCACCGAGCGCCGCTCGTCGCCGTTCTGGTGGTCGACGACGAGGAAGTCGCCCTTCACCGTCACCAGCTCGTAGCGCCCCGTCGAGAATTGCATGAGCCGCACCGAGGCGTCGCGCGCCAGCAACTCCAGCGACTCGCTCAACAGGAAGTCGACGAAACGGTCGCTCCGCAGTTCCTGGTGCAACTCGCTCGCGAGCCGCTGATGTGCCTCGTGCGTTGCGATCTCTTCGACAGTCGCCTTCGCCTGCTCTGCCTGCTGCTCCGCCTGCACCACCGCCTGGCCGACGGCGCCCACCTTCAGCGTCGCCGCCTCTTGCTCCTCGACATGCTCGCGTTGCGTCGCCTTGAGCACGGCCTTCGAGGGCTCACCCTCGCCGATGACGTCCGGCCAGGCGTCCGTCACCAGCCGCCACGCCTGCCGCTCCGCCTCTCGCTGCGCGAGCATTCGCGCGTCCCGCTCGGCGGACGACCTGCGTGCGCCCTCGACGGCGGCGTGCGCGCCAGCCATCGAGGCCTCGGCCGCGGCGCACGTCGCGCGTGCCTGCGCGATTGCGGCGTCGAGCGCGACCACACGCTCCGCTGCCTCTTCCGCCGCCGCGA
>VGPD01000073.1 GCA_016875635.1 Chloroflexota bacterium | reverse complement strand
CAGCGCCATCGAGGCGAACGGCCCGGGGGCCAGCCGCGAGAGGTCCACCACCTTCACACCGTCCAGTGGCCCCGCCATCGCGCGCTCCCCGTCCCGCCCCGGTCGAGAGGGCGATGCGGGCGCGAGTATAGGCGCACCCTAGACTCGGGCTATGCCGCCGCAGCCTCACCATCCCCTCGTCATCTCGCACCGCACCAACGCGGGCGACGCCCCCGAGAACACCCTCCTCGGCATCGCCCGCGCCATCGAGGACGGCTGCGATGTCGTCGAGCTGGACGTGCGCGCCACCCGTGACGGCGTGCTCGTCCTGCTCCACGACGAGACGCTCGCCCGCACCGCCGGCGACCCCCGCGCCGTCCTCGACGTCACCTACGCCGAACTGCGCGCGCTCCGCTGCGGCGCGCCGCAGGGCCATCCGCCGCAGCCGGTCCCCACGCTGGAGGAGGCGTACGCCGCGGTCATCGCGCCGGACGGGACGCCCCGGATCGTCGTGGAGGTGGACATCCCCGCGCGAGGCATCGAGGCGGAGGTGGCGGCGTTGATCCGCCGCCTCCACGCGGATCCGTACTCGCTCTTCACCCCGTCCACCGAGGCCGAGGTACGGCTGATGCAGCGTCACTGTCCCGAGGTGCCGGTCTTCTTCGACATCACGCACGACGTGCTGCCGCCCGAGGAGATGGAGCGCCGCATTCGCCTCGCCGCCGCCCTCGGCGTGTGCGGGATCAACCCGACATTCCGCGCGCTGACGCCCGAGGCGGTCGCGCTCGCCCACGGCCTCGGCCTGGAGGTGGCGTGCTGGACGGTGGACGCGCCGGACGACCTCGCGCGGATGGTGGCGCTCGGCGTCGACGCGATCACGACCGACCACCCCCGCCGCCTGCTCGCACTCCTCGAGGCCCGCGACAAATCCCCGAAACCGTCGCGGTAGACCGAGCCGCGCGCCCGCTCCTACACTCGATAGGTTGCTTCCGGGCCCGTAGCTCAGCTGGAAGAGCGCGACACTGGCAGTGTCGAGGTCAGGGGTTCGAGCCCCCTCGGGTCCACCATCTGCACTCCACCGGTAAACACAGGGGCCGCCGTTCGGGCGGCCTTCGTGTATCTATCCAGCCGGGTTCGAATTGAGTTGGCATGCCCTCAGCGAGTTGGTGATCGGTCGACTGGCGAGGAGGGATATCCTGAACGCATGACGACAGATGATGGCGAGCGCGTCGAGCCCACACTCGACACCGTGCATTCGGGAGATCGGCTCGGACCGAACGTCTACGGCCTCGAACCCGGCGTCTACCCCGACTACTTCGACGCGGCAGCGATCGACTGGACGTGGCTCCAGCTACCGGACGGACGCACGGCACTCCCGCACTCGATCGCTTTCGAGGACGGCAACCGCACGTTCTCGCTGCGCTATCTCAGCGGCCGCAAGCTCAACGCACGTGTGCGCCACACGTTCTTTCGTCCCCTCGTCGCGCCGGTCGGGATCAGCGATTCGGTGGCGGTCGAGCGCACGCTCGTGCGCCGCGGGCGAGAGCACGTCGAGTACCTCGCGACCGTGAGCGACCAGAGCGGCCGCCTGCTCATGACGTCGCAAAGCGACTGGGTCATGAACTCCTCGGTCCGCCACGACCACGACTCCCGGCCTGATGGAGCCGTGTCAGTCTTCGATCGCGCCCTCCCGAAGCGTGAGTTCTCGCTCCCACCGTCGCCTCGCGCACACGACATGCAGGTCGGTGACGAGTTGCCGCCCCTCGGACGTGAGGCCTGGCTGTACGAGCCGCCAGGCGGCCACGGCCCGAACTCGGTTCACGGTGACGAGTACGCGCGCCGTGTCCTCGGGACTCGCGGCGCGATCGTCCTCGGCTCGACGGTGCTCGGATACGTGAACGAGCTCCTTGGCCGCGCGCTGGGTCCAAGCTGGCTGGAGCGCGGATCGCTCGACGTCCGCTTCACCAGCCCAATCGTGCGCAACGACCCCGTGACGGCTCGTGCGCGCGTCGCAAGCGTGGACGGACAAGGAGTCGAGTTCGAGGTCCAGGTGACCAATGCGGCCGACGACGACCAGCAGGCGATCGTGGGGACCGCCCGCTACGCGCTCGGCCAGCCGTAACGGGATCGCCTGCCAGACGCTTCCGTAGGCATCAGATCGCGCTCATTGATAGTCTCGGGCTGGCGAATCTCATGTGGGAAACGAGTCTCGGCTTGACGATCGAACACACATACTGCACCAACACGATCGACACAGATTTCTTCGATCGGGACCTCGACTAGATGCCCATCCCCATCGCCATCGCACTCGGCGGAGCGGCCGGCTCACTCGCCCGCTACTGGATCGACACGAGCGTCACATCGAGGGCGGGCATCGGCGGCGCGGGGACCTTCGCCGTCAACCTCGTGGGGGCGCTCGCCATCGGACTCATCCTCGGACTGGTCGAGGGACGGACGGAGCCGCCGCCGCGCTGGGTCACGCTCGGGCTCACCACCGGGATCCTCGGCGGCTTCACCACCTTTTCCGCCTTCGCCTATGACACCGTCTCGCACCTCGAGGCCGGAGGCGCCCCGCTGGCCATGGCGTACGCACTCGGCACCGTCGTGATCGGCATCGCCGCCGCGGCGGGCGGACTGGCGATCGGGCGTAATCTGTAGCCTTCGCGCTGGCCTCCGCATTGGGCCGCGCTAGGAGCGCGACATGATGATGGAACACACACGACTCGGGCGGACGGGGCTGCAGGTCAGCCGGCTCTGCCTCGGCACCATGACCTTCGGCCTCCAGTGCGACGAGGCCACCTCCTTCGCCATCCTCGACCGCGCGGCGACCGGCGGCATCACCTTCCTCGACACCGCCGACGTCTACCCGGTCGGCGGAGGGACGCCGACGGCCGGCCGCACCGAGGAGATCGTCGGCAAGTGGCTCGAGGGAAAGCGCCACGAGTTCATCCTCGCGACGAAGTGCAACGGCCAGATGGGACCCCGACGCTGGGAGGGCGGCAGCACAGCCGCAAACACATCCTGGACGCCATCGACGCCAGCCTGAAGCGCCTGCGTACCGATTACATCGACCTCTACCAGTTGCACGCGTACGACCCGCACACGCCGATGGACGAGACCGTGCGCGCCCTCGAGGACGTCGTGCGCTCCGGCCGCGCGCGCTACCTCGGCGTCTCGAACTGGCTGGCCTTCCGCCTCGCGCGCGCGATCGGCAAGCAGGAGGCGGCGGGGTACGTGCGCTTCGACAGCGTGCAGCCGCGCTACAACCTGCTCTTCCGCGAGTTCGAACGTGATCTCTTCCCGCTCTGTGAGGAGGAGGGCATCGGCGTGATCCCCTACAACCCGCTCGCGGGCGGCCTCCTCACCGGCAAGCACAGCCAGGCCTCCGGCCCGCTCGAGGGCACGCGGTTCACCCTTGGCAACGCGGCGCAGGGCTACCAGTCCCGCTACTGGCACGACCGCGAGTTCGACACGGTCGAGGAGATCCGCAGCGTCTCGAAGGATGCGGGCATCCCGATGGTGCAGATGGCGCTCCGCTGGGTCCTCGCAAACCCCGCGATCACCGCGCCGATCATCGGCGCCAGCCGCCCCGAGCAACTCGACGACTCGCTTGCCGCCCTCGACGCCCCGCTGCCGGTGGACGTGAAGGCACGCCTCGACGAGATCACGGCAGCTTTCCGGCGCGGAGACGCCGTCCGGTAGCGATCGCGGCGGCCGTGGTGAGATGGTAGAGACGACCGAGACAGGAGCCTCGAT
>VGPD01000072.1 GCA_016875635.1 Chloroflexota bacterium | reverse complement strand
AGAGGGGGAGGTACCAGATGCCGACCTGCCGAAGCGCGAAGCAAAGCATCAGTGCCACCCCGGCCAGTGCGAGCGGCCCAGTGGCGATCCCCTCGGAGTAGAAGACCGCGATGATGACGATGCCGCTGATGTCGTCGGCGATTGCGAGTCCGAGCAGTAGCACCTTCAGCCCGAAGGGGACACGCGACCCTGCGAGGGCGAGTACGCCAAGTGCGAACGCGATGTCCGTCGCGAGCGGGACGCCCCAGCCACCCGCGCCAGGGCCGTCTCGGACGATCAGGAGGTAGACCAGTACGGGGACGGCCATCCCGCCGACGGCGCCTGCCAGAGGTACCGCTGCCTTTCGAAAGTTCGCGAGTTCGCCGGCAACTGCCTCCCGCTTGATTTCGAGCCCGATCACGAAGAAGAAGATCGTCATCAGGACGTCGTTTACCCAGAACTCGATCGGCCCGTCGACGTTCCAGAAGCCAAGGTCGACCGAAAGATGATGTTCGATCAGGCGGTGGTATCCGCCGGCCCATGGAGAGTTCGCCCAGACGAGTGCGACCCCGAGTCCAAGGAGAAGTAGGAGTCCCCCCGAGAGTTCGGTAGAGATGAAGCGTTGGATGGGGCGCGCCAGGCGGTCCACCGTCTGGCGCCGGTGATGGAGGGCGAGGTCTTCGTGCGGCTCAGTCATCGGTCCACCAGATTCGCTGACGGTTTGCAGCAGCATACTGGACGGCCTCCGTCGCGCGACGCAATCAACCGGGGCTTGACCCCGATCAGTTCCACGCAATCTTGAGCGGAGTTGGTGAGATTTGCTCGATTCGAGCAGTTGCTCGCAGTGCCCGCTGGCCGAAGATCGCCAATCGAGCGGCCCTGCGAAAGGAACCGAAAGATGCACCTGTCACACCGCCGAGGCGCGGCTTATCTCAGCACGGCCCTGGCCGGAATCACGTTGCTCCTCTCCGCCTGTGGGGGCGACAAGGAAGAACCCGCTGCGCCGCTGCCGGTCCAGAACACCGCTCCTGCAACTGCTACCGCGACCCCGACTCCCGCCGGGGCCACGGTGACCGACCTGCTCGGTCGAAAGGTCACCGTCGAGAAGACCCCGACCAAGATCGTGGCGACGAGCCCGTCCGCCCTGGAGATGCTGTACGCCGCGGGCGGCACCGCCATCGCGCGCTCCAGCACGGCCACGGCGCCCGGCGTCGACGCGACGAAGCTGACCGACATCGGGTCTGCCTACCAGCCGAACTTCGAGGCGATCCTCAAGCTGCAGCCCGACCTGATCGTCGCGGATGCCTCCGCACAGGCGCAGTTGGCCTCGCAGTTTGAGCAGCAGTTGAAGGGCGTGCCCATCGTCTTCGTCGGCGCGGTCAAGTACGCGGACGTCGCGACCTCAATCCGGATGCTCGGCTCGATCACCGGCACCGCCGACAAGGCGAAGACCGCAGCCGACAGCCTCGACGCGACGGCGAAGCAGGTGGGCGACGCGGTGAAGGGCAAGACTCCGACGAAGACGCTGGTCCTCGTCGCCGGTCGGGACGGGCAGCTCTCGGCTGCCCTGAACGACTCGTTCATCGGCGACATGATCAAGATCGCCGGCGCCCAGAACATCGCGGCCGACCTGAAACAGTCCGGGCAGGTACCGGGGTATGCCACGATCTCGATCGAGACCGCGTTCAAGGAGAACCCGGACGTGATCCTCGTGATTGTCCCGGGGAACACCCCGGGCCCGTCGATCGGCAGCATCGTGTCGCGTTCGTTCCCGACGCTGAACGCCGTGAAGAACAAGCGTGTCCACGAGATCAGCCTGGACGTCTTCCTGCAGTCGCCTGGCCCGCGTGCGGCGGCTGGACTGAAGGAACTGGCGGCTTTCATCCAGCCGGACGCGAAGGTCACCCCGTAAGGGCGCCGAGTGCGCGTTGGGCAGGCGGAGGCATCCCCCGCCTGCCCAACGCGCTGACCGCCTAGACTTCTGACATGTCCCTTACCGCCGCGATGCCTGACCGCCGAGTCCGCGCTGCGGTCGCCGTGGGCGTGACACTTGCGCTGCTCCTCGGCTCCATCGTGTTCGCCTGCGCGGTCGGGGCGGTGCACATCCCGCCCGGCGATGTCTTGGACGCATTGCGTGACCGCTCCGACCCGGTGACGCGCCAGATCGTCTGGCAGATCCGCTTCCCGCGCGCCCTCGTCGCGGCGCTGGTGGGGATGAACCTCGGAATCGCTGGCGTGCTGCTCCAGGGGATCACGCGCAACCCGCTGGGCGACCCGCACATCCTCGGCTTTTCGGCCGGCGCCGGGGTTGCGGCCGTCGGGCTCCTCCGGCTTGCGCCCGATGTTCCGCTGGCGCTGGTGCCCGCAGCGGCGTTTGGCGGCGCGCTTGCCTCTGCCGCGCTCGTCTATGCCCTCGCCTGGCGAGGAGGGGTCTCCCCGGTACGGTTCGCACTGGCGGGCGTCGCAGTGGCGGCGCTCTTCACGGCACTCTCCACCGCGCTGATCGCGACCTCGAAACTCTTCACGCAGGCGGCGCTCGCGTTCCTCGCGGGTGGGCTGTACCAGCGAGGCTGGGAACACGTACACCAGGTCTGGCCGTACACGCTCGTGGGCGGTGCAGTCGCGTTCATCGTCGCCGACACGCTGAACGTGCTCGCGTTGGGCGACGATGTCGCGCGCGGCCTGGGGATGCGGGTGGAGCGCACGCGCGCGCTGCTGGTCGCGCTGGCGGCGGTGCTGACAGGTGCGGCCGTGGCAGTCGCCGGGCTCGTCGCGTTCGTGGGCCTCGTCGTGCCGCACATTGCGCGGCTGATCGTGGGCAGCGATCAGCGGGTGGTGGTGCCACTGTCAGCGTTGCTGGGCGCGCTGCTCCTCGTGCTCTCTGATTCGGTGGCAAGGGTGGTCGTAGCGCCGGGGGAGGTCCCCGTCGGGATCATCACTGCGCTCGTGGGTGCGCCTGTGCTGCTGGTACTGATCCGGACGCGGACATGACCGGACGGACGCCGTTGATCGAGGTCCGTGACCTGCGACACGCGTTCGGCGGTACGCCGGTCCTGCGCGGAGTCTCCCTCGGGCTCGAGGCAGGAGAGATGGTCGCGATTATCGGGCCGAATGGCTCGGGGAAGTCGACGTTGCTGCGCATCGCGGGCCGCCTGCTCCGTCCGCAGGCCGGCGAGGTGCGGTTCGATGGACGGGACGCGTGGTCGATCCCGCCGCGCGAGTTTGCACGGCGGGTCGCATTTCTCCCGCAGGCGCCGGAGGCGCCCCCCGACCTCGCGGTGGTGGAACTGGTTGCGCGTGGCCGTCACCCGCATCGCGGCCTCCTCGGTGCGTCCAGCGAGCGTGACCGCGAGGCGGTTGAGCGAGCCCTGGTGCTGGCGGGTGTGGATGGCCTCCGTCATCGCACCGTTGCGACGCTTTCCGGAGGGGAGCGCCAGCGTGCATGGGTGGCGCTTGCTCTGGCCCAGGAGCCGGACGTGCTATTGCTAGACGAGCCGACCACGTACCTCGATATCGGGCACCAAATCGATCTCCTCTCGTTGCTCGCACGGCTGAACGAGGAACAGGGGCTCACGGTGCTCATGGTGATGCATGACCTTCCTCAGGCCGCGCATTACGCCCGGCGGTTGATTGCGCTGCGAGGCGGCGTCGTGGTGACCGAGGGGCCGCCGACGGCCGTGCTGACCGAGGCACAGGTCGAGGCTGTCTTCGGTGTCGCCGTGCGGGTCTATCGAGACCCCGAGTCCGGTGTACCGGTGGTTGCCCCGGTCGGACGAT
>VGPD01000071.1 GCA_016875635.1 Chloroflexota bacterium | reverse complement strand
GGGTGTCGGGGTTGCGGCCGCGCCACCGGGCTGCGCCTGGCCGGGCTGCCCCTGTCCCTGCGCCGGTGCCGCCCCGGCGAGCGAGGACTGGCGCTTGCCGAGGAGTACCTCGATCGCCTCGGTGAGAGTCTTCTCCATCGCGATCGTGTTGCCGTTCGCGACGACCACGCGGACGAGTTCGGGCAGTCGGGAGTTCTCCGCCTGAAGGTAGATCGGTTCGACGAAGAGGAACGACGAGCCGACCGGGATCATGAGCAGGTTGCCGCGGATCACCTGGGAGCCGGACTGGTTCCACAGTGTGAGTTGCGCGGAGATGCCCGGGTTCTGGTCGATTCGGGCCTCGATCTGGGCCGGGCCGAAGACGAGCGTCTCGGTGGGGAAGCGGTAGCCGCGGAGGCCACCGAAGGCGTCGCCGTCCGAGCGCCCGGCCAGCCAGGCGACGGTGTTCTGTCGCTGCCGCGGCGTGAACGGCATGATCAGGACAAACTCGGGTTTCCCCTCGGGGGTACCGTCCGCGCGCGGGAGTGACATGACGACGTAGTACGGCTCGACCGGCTGCTCCTGGTCGCGGAATCGCTCCGTGGGGATGTTCCACGCGTCCTCGCCGATGAAGAGCACGTTGGGGTCGGTGATGTGGTAGCGCAGGTATGTCTGCGACTGCATCTTGAACATGTCCAGCGGGTATCGCAGGTGTTCGCGAAGGCCGGCAGGCATGTCGGACAGCGGGTGCAGGAGGCCCGGGAAGACCTTCGCCCAGGTCGCGGCGATCGGGTCCTTCGAGTCCTGGAGGTAGAACCGCATGTCGCCGGTCTGGGCGTCCACGGTCACGGTCACGCTGTTGCGGATGTAGTTGACCCCGCCGTCGCGAGGCTGGGAGTACGGGAACCTCGTCGCGGTGGTGTAGGCGGCCATCATCCAGATGAGCTGTCCGTCCAGCATCACGACGTACGGGTCGCTGTCGAGGTGGAGCCATGGGGCGACGTGCGAGACTCGCTCGGTAATGTTTCGTCGCATTAGCAGGCGTGAGTCCGCGGTGATGCGCTCTGAGATCAGCAGGTTCTGGTCGCCCAGTCCCCAGGCGAGCGCCAGCTTCCGCACGAGGGAGTTCATGCGGATGCCGCGGTCCGACGCGTAGTACGTCTGCGCGTTCCCTTCGCCCAGCGGGTAGTCGAACTCGGGCTCGCTGGAGCGTCCGATGACGTAGTGGTTGGTCAGCTCGCCGAAGTAGATGCGCGCACCGTCCGGTGTCAGCGGGAGGACGTCCGACTTCGGCGGGATGTCGGCGGTCAGGAGGATCGGCAGCCCTTCCTCCCGGACCTCGTTGACCGGCGAGACGACGGCGCCGAAGCCGTGCGTGAGCTGCAGTCGCTCGCGCGTCCAGTTCCGGTCCTGCGCCCGGGTCACGTCGAGTTCGCGCGCGGCGACCATCACCTGTCGCGTGCGCCCATCCAGGGTGTAGCGGTCCACGTCCACGTCGCGGAACGTGTAGAACTGGCGGATCGCCTGGATCTGGTTGAAGGTGTCCAGCAGCGGGATCGGGTCGAGGAGGCGGATGTTCCGGATCGTCTCCGGGTTCTCCTCGAACTCCTTCGCGGTGACAGCCTGGTTCGCCGGGTACTGCGCCTCCTCGATCTGGTCGAGGCCGAACGCGAAGCGGGTCGCGTCGATGTTGCGGCCGATGAACATCTCTTCCTTCAGCCGCTCGTTCGGTTCGACGGCGAACCGCTGGACGGTGGAGGGGTAGATCAGCCCGCCGACGATCCCGGCGAAGACCCAGAGGCCGATCGCGAAGGCCGGCGCCCGATATCCCCGTTCGGACAGGAACGGGTTGACCGCCGTCGCCACCGCGGCGAAGAGGCCGATGGCAACGAGGAGATAGCGCACGGGGAGCCGCGCGTGGACATCCGTGTACATCGCGCCGTAGACGATGCCGGCGCCGTCCGTGACCAGGTCGAACGTGGCGAGGTAGTGCCCGGCCGTGATGAGCAGGAGCATCACCGCCGCGAGCAGCGAGAGGTGGATCCGCATCGGGCGGGTGATGTTCAGCTCGAAGCGCTGGAGGGAGAGCGTGAGCGCGTAGACCGCGCCCGCGCCGAGCAGCGAGAGGGCGCACAGCCCGAGGAGCCAGGCGCGGATCCCGTGCCACGCCGGCAACGTGAACAGGTAGAAGGAGACGTCGCGTCCGAACTGCGGATCGGCGCGGTTGAACGGCACCGCGTGCTGCCAGGCGGCGAGCGTCTTCCACCCGCCGGCCGCGCCGGCGCCGAGGATCAGCGCGAAGAAGATCGTCCCCGCGACCAGTACGATCGTCGCCAGTTTCCGGATCGCCTCCGGGTCGACCTCGTCCAGGAACGACTCGTCGATGCCCCGGGGGGCCAGCCGGCGGGCGAGCCAGATGTTGCCGCCGACGGCGACGACGGTCAGGAGCGCGCCGGCGACGAACAGCGCGACCTGCCAGACCACGACCGTCCGGTACACAGAGCCGAAGCCGACGGAGGTGAACCAGAGCACCTCGACGTAGATCGACTTCAGCGTGTCCAGCAGCAGGAAGACCATGACCGCGGCGGCGGCGAGGCCGACCCACCTGAGCGCACCGGAAGGCGGCCGGCGGTCGCCGCCGACTGTGCCAAGGCGGAACAACTCCGGCGGCGGCCCGAGGTTGTCGCGCTCATCCCGAGGCTCGTGAAATCCCATGTCGTCTCCTGTGCGTCCTCGCGACGTCACGGCGGATGCCGCGCCCCCTACGCCACGATGCGTGTGCCAACCCGTTCACCGAAGGCGACCCGGCGCAGCATGCCGGGGACGGTGCCGTCCGCCATGGAGGCGGCCACGCCAGCCTCTGCTGCCCGGAAGCAGGCGTCGACCTTCGGGATCATACCTCCTGCGAGGACGCCGGCTTCGCGCAGCGCCTTCGCAAGCGCCTGGTCGAGCTCCGGGACGAGCGCGCCCTGGCCGTCGAGCAATCCCTCCACGTCCGTCAGGAAGACGAGGCTGTCCGCGCGGAGCGCGCGCGCGACCTCGCCGGCGACCGTGTCCGCGTTGATATTGAGGGGCTGCGAGGGCGGTTCCAGCCCGATCGGCGCGATCACGGGGATGGCGCCGCTGTCCAGCAGGCCACGCAGCACCTCGGCGTTCACGCCGGTTACGCGTCCCACGAAGCCGAGCCGGTCGTCGTAGCGCTCCGCGGTCACGAGCCCGCCATCGACGCCGCACAGGCCGACGGCCCGCCCGCCGAGCGCGACGATTTGGCCGACGAGTTGCGTGTTCACGACGCCGCGCAGCACGCCGACGACCACGTCGATCGCCTCGGCGTTTGTCGAGCGGAGGCCATCGACGAACTGGGACGGGATGTCGAGGCGTTTCAGCCAGTCGGTGATCATCGCGCCGCCACCGTGGACGACGACCGGGCGGTCGCCCGCGCGGTGCATCGCGACCACGTCCTGCAGCGTCGTGTCCTCCGAGCCGAGCGTGGAGCCACCGATCTTCACGACGGTCGTGCGTGCCATCCTGCTGTCCCCTCTCTGACGGTGTGCGGCTGCCTGTGTGGCTAGGTGGTGTAGTCGGCGTTGATGCTGACGTACTCCGCGGTGAGGTTGCAGCCCCAGGCGGTGGCGGCCTCGGACCCTGCGCCGAGGTGAATACGCAGCGACACGTCCTCGCCCGCCATCGCGCGGGAGACCGCCTTCAGGTCTGCCTCGGTCGGCTGTCCCTCGCGCAGGACCTGGATGTCGCCGATCCAGACCGAGGTGCGGGCGGCGTCGAAGCGCGCGCCGGAGCGGCCGGCGGCCATCATCACGCGGCCCCAGTTCGGGTCGCGGCCGGTGACCATCGTCTTGATCAGCGGCGACGAG
>VGPD01000070.1 GCA_016875635.1 Chloroflexota bacterium | reverse complement strand
ACCGGCTTCGGGTGTTACTGACTCCCATGACGTGACGGGCGGTGTGTACAAGGCCCGGGAACATATTCACCGCAGTGTGCTGACCTGCGGTTACTAGCAACTCCGACTTCACGAAGGCGAGTTGCAGCCTTCGATCTGAACTGAGGCTGGTTTTGAGAGATTAGCTTCAACTCACGTTGTCGCGACTCGCTGTGACCAACCATTGTAGCGTGCGTGTAGCCCCAGACGTAAGGGCCACGCTGACTTGACGTCATCCCCGCCTTCCTCCGAGTTTCTCTCGGCAGTCGGGTCTGAGAGATACAACAGACCCCGAGGGTTGCGCTCGTTGCGGGACTTAACCCAACATCTCACGACACGAGCTGACGACAGCCGTGCAACACCTGTACAGGCTCCCTTGCGGGTCCCTCACCTTTCGGCTCGGTACCACCTGCATGTCAAGTCTGGGTAAGGTTCTTCGCGTACCATCGAATTAAACCGCACGCTCCGCTGCTTGTGCGGGCCCCCGTCAATTTCTTTGAGTTTTAACCTTGCGGTCGTACTCCCCAGGCGGGTCACTTAATGCGTTGGCTACGGCACTGCCGGGGTCGATACCGACAACACCTAGTGACCATTGTTTACGGCTAGGACTAACGGGGTATCTAATCCCGGTCGCTCCCCTAGCTTTCGAGCATGAGCGTCAAGGGCGGGCCAGCAAATCGCTTTCGCCACTGGTGTTCCTTCCGGTATCTACGCATTTTACCGCTACACCGGAAATTCCATTTGCCTCTCCCGCCTTCAAGTCTTGCAGTTTCCGCCGGCCTCTCCCAGTTGGGCCGGGAGCTTTCACGGTGGACTTGCAAAACCGCCTGCGCTCGCTTTACGCCCAGTAAATCCGGACAACGCTCGCAACCTACGTATTACCGCGGCTGCTGGCACGTAGTTAGCCGTTGCTTATTCCCCAAGTACCGTCGGGTGTCTTCCTTGGGAAAAGCGGTTTACGACCCGAAGGCCTTCATCCCGCACGCGGCGTGGCTGCGTCAGGGTTTCCCCCATTGCGCAAAATTCCTAACTGCTGCCTCCCGTAGGAGTCTGGGCCGTGTCTCAGTCCCAGTCTGGCTGGCCATCCTCTCAGACCAGCTACCGATCGCTGCCTTGGTAGGCCATTACCCCACCAACAAGCTAATCGGCCGCGGGCCCCTCCCGTAGCGTCTTGCGACTTTGAGCATCGGAACGAACCGATGGTCACATGCGGTATTAGACCCTCTTTCGAGGGCTTATCCCCCACTTCGGGGCAGGTCACCCACGTGTTACTCAGCCGTTCGCCACTAGCCTCGAGCCTTGCGGCTTTTGGCCCGTTCGACTTGCATGTTTTATGCACGCCGCCAGCGTTTGTCCTGAGCCAGAATCAAACTCTCCGACAAAAAAGAAACCATCCTTGCGGACGGTTCACATTGCGTTCGAGCTCGATCCAATGAATCGACGAGTCCGCGCTGATGCGTTCCTGCCACTCTTCAGCTGTTAAAGATCGGGCCCGGACCTCCCCAAATGGAATCGGCCTGGGACGCTACTGCGAGCGTTCATAGTGCCACGGCAATCCGGTCTCCGTCAACGTGGGCCGCGGGGGCCGAAAATGGGCCCGGAATCCCCAGGGATCAGAGGATCGTCCGCTCCGTGGCCGCGTCGAACAGGTGAAGGCCGCGGCGGTTCACGAACAGCGTCACCGCATCACCCGGCCGCACCGGAACGTGGGGATGGGTCCGCGCCACCAGGTCGGCGCCGCCCACCTTCCCGTACACGTACCGCTCGGCGCCCAGCTCCACAGTCAGGTCGACCTGCATCCGCACACGGGGAGCGGTGTCCGGATCGAGGGGCCGGTCGGTCAGGTCCTCGGGACGGAAGCCGAGCACCGCGTTCGCGATGCCGGGAGCGCGCGGCAGATCGAGTCGGATCCCGCTCCCGGACGCCGTGACTCCGTCGACGGTCACCGGGACGAGATTCATCCGCGGGCTCCCGATGAACCTCGCGACGTACATGTTGGCCGGCCGGTCGTAGAGGTCAATCGGGGCGGCGCACTGCTGGAGCACGCCCTCCTTCAGCACCGCGATCCGGTCCGCCAGGGTCATCGCCTCCACCTGGTCGTGCGTGACGTACACGAACGTGGTGCCGAGCTGCCGGTGCAGCCGCTGAAGGTTGACGCGCGTCTCGTGCCGCAGCGAGGCGTCGAGGTTCGAGAGCGGCTCGTCCAGGAGAAGGACGGCGGGCTCGCGCACGCTCGCGCGGCCCAGTGCCACGCGCTGGCGCTCGCCGCCCGAGAGCTCGCGCGGCCGGCGCTGGAGGCACTCGGAGATGCCCAGCATCCCGGCGACGGCGGCGACCTTGTTCCGGATCTCGTCCGCCGGAACGCCGCGCATCTTGAGCCCGAACGCCATGTTGTCGAACGCGCTCATGTGCGGGTAGAGCGCGTAGGTCTGGAACACCATCGCGATGTCCCTGTCGCGGGGCGGCACGTCGTTCACCACGCGGCCGCCGATGCGGATCACGCCCTCGTCCGCCTGCTCGAGGCCGGCCAGCAGCCGCAGCGTGGTCGTCTTGCCGCAGCCCGACGGGCCGACCAGGACCACGAACTCGCCGTCCCTGATCTCGAGCGAGAGGTCGTTCACCGCCGCGGACGAGGGGCGGTACCGCTTGGTGACGTGCTCGAAGGAGACGGAGGCCACGGCTAGCGCATCAGGCGCGAGCGCGGGCGTTGCGGACGCGGTCGGGGGTGAGCGGAAGCTCGCGGACGCGCACGCCCGAGGCCGCGAACACCGCATTCGCGATGGCCGCGGCGGGCGGCACGGTGCCGATCTCCCCCACGCCGGTGGAGTCGTACTCCGCCAGTCCGGCGACGATCACCTCGATCGACGGCGCTTCGCGGAACGTCACGATCGGATACGTGTCCCAGCCGCTCGTGGTGATGCGGCCGTTGCGGTGCTTCAGCTCCTCCATCAGCGCGACGCTGGTGGCCTGGAGGATCGCGCCCTCCACTTGATTGCGCACGCCGTCCGGGTTGATCGTCAGCCCCGGATCGATGGCGCACCAGATCCGATGCACGCGAACGCGGCCGCGGTCGTCGACGCCGACGTCGGCGACCATCGCGCAGGGGGTGTGGTCGAACACCGTGCACGCCACGCCCAGCCCGCGGCCGCCGCCCTTCGGCGCTCCCGCCCATCCGCTCCGCTCGGCGACGAGGTCGAGCACGGCTGCCAGGCGCTGGTCCGAGATGTGCTTCCGGCGGAACGAGATGGGGTCCTCGCCCGCAAGCGCGGCGAGCTCGTCCATCAGCGACTCGATCGCGAAGACGTTCTCCGCCCCGGCGAGCGAGCGGAAGGCCGCGGTGCGGATGGGCGCACGCTCGACGTGGAGGAAGATCGCCGCGGCGGGGATCGAGTAGGGCGGGAACGCTCCGGAGCCCGCGGTGACGGCGGCGAGCTGCGCGCTCTCGGTCTGGTGGGCAATATGCGCGTGGGTCGCGAGCGCATAGCGCCAGGCCGCGACGCGGTTGTCCGCCGTGAGGGCGGCCGTCGCCTCGATGAACGCCGCCGGGCGGTACGAGCTGCACTGGAACTCGTCCTCGCGCGTCCACTGCACGAGCACCGGCTGCTTGATCGCGTGCGACAGGCGGACCGCCTCGAGCGCCGCGTCGTCGGCCATGTTGCGCCCGTAGGTGCCGCTCGAGCGCATCGCAACGACCTCGATCGCGCTCTCCGCGAGCCCGGTGATCCCGGCGGCCGCGGCCCGGACGATGAAGGGTCGCTGCGTGCCCGAGTAGACGGTCGCGCCGTCGCCACGCACGTCGGCGACCGCCCCGCTCGGCCCGATCGGCGCGTTGGTGAGGTACGGCAGCGAGTACTCCACCTGGATCGTGCGCGCTTCGCCGGCGAGCGCCGCATCGAC
>VGPD01000069.1 GCA_016875635.1 Chloroflexota bacterium | reverse complement strand
GCTCGCGGCGCCGGCAGTTAGCCGCCGGCCTCGCGGCCAACACCGGGGCGGCCAGTTCCGCCCGGCGCCCGCAAGCTCTTGACACGAGACACCTTCTCGCGCTCGTCCGAGGCATCGCGCGCCGCTGTTGGCCGCCAGCCAGGCGGCTATGCGCGGCGCCCATCGACTTCGGCCGCGCGGCCAACGCGGCCCGGCTCACCCGGCCACCTCCGTGCTAGCATCCCGCCGATCAAGGGCTTGCGGGCGATCATTCGGCGGCGTGCGTCATCGCGTTAGCCGCCTGGCGCCCCTCCGTCCAATCAATGCTAGTTCGGCTGACGGAATGAAGGGCAAGACGGACAGGGAACTGCGGTTCGCGAATGCTAGAAGGCCCGATCATGTGACGGGGCGTGTCGGACACCACGGAGGGGCAATGGCTATCATCGCTGTGTTTCAGTCACCAACTTTAACCCAGGCAACGTACGAGGAGTCGGTTCGTCGACTCTCGGGCGGTCGTCAACGAATGATGACACCCGCCGACTGGCCTGTGGAGGGCCTCCTGGCTCACGTGGCGGGACAGGGGGCGCAAGGGTTCCGTGTGGTCGATGTATGGGAATCGGAGGAGGCGTTCCAGCGATTCGGCGAGAAGCTGATGCCCATCCTGAAAGCGATCGGTATTGAAGGGCAGCCTGAGGTCTACCCGGCGCACACGGTCGTGTCAGCCTAAGCCGAGCGGGGGATGTTGCATGGAATAGGTTCCGAGGGAATAGCGCACTTCAATGGGGATCACCAAGGCCTCGCTGTCGACGGACTCGTTCATCTCCGCCGCCTCGTTCCAGGAGACGACGAGGGTGCTGACCGAGGCGTCGATCAGCGGGAAGATCGACCACCTGCGCGGGCTGAAGGAGAA
Organism: Chloroflexota bacterium; assembly: GCA_016875635.1. Taxonomy (GTDB): domain Bacteria; phylum Chloroflexota; class Dehalococcoidia; order UBA2979; family UBA2979; genus SURF-43. The sequence continues at coordinate 3,277 of VGPD01000069.1, read as the reverse complement.
CGTGACCATGGGTCGCCTGATCCCCGCGGGCACCGGTTTCGAGTGGTATCGCCACGTGCGGATCCCGGTGGACGAACCCCCACCGCCGCCAGCGCCGCCGCAGCCGACCGAGGACGAGATGGACCTCGACCGGGAGATCGAATACGCGTTCGACGCCGACGATCTGCCGCGCGGCCCCATCGGCCCGGACTCGGAGTAGTGTGGGGCGGGTCCCCGCAGCGCGGGACCCGCCTCCGTCTGTACCGCCCTGCTCTGCGCCCGCCGCTTCGTCGTGTCACGGCCTTGTGTAGTCTGGATTCAGCCGGGCTCATCCGCTCCGCGCGTGGACACCGCCCGCGATGTTTCATGCGTTCGTCGTCCGTCTGCGGCGTCGCGCGGCGGCGGCCAGCCCGCTTCCCACCAGCAGCAGTGTCGTGGGCTCCGGCACCGCGGAGGGTTCGGCGGGTACTTCGAACGTGTCGAAGGTCCCGAGGGCATTGACGCCAAAGGGGTCGCCGTCCTGAAAAAACTTTAGAAGAAAGAAGCTCGAAGACAAGGGCCCTGGGGGCGTCAATGGCAGCGCGGTACCCGACAGCATCGATTGTGACGCATCGTACCCGAAGACACCAACTGCCCTGAGTTGCTGGGGACCGATAGCGAGGCCCGTCGCGGTGGCAACGAATCCGAAAGAGTCGTCTGGAAAGTAGTTGTTAGCGACCTCTACCCTGGATTGGTTCAGGGGAAATCCGTAGTACGCCAAGCCCCCGAGCGGATTGAACGTGTAGGAGTAGCTCCCGACCGTTCCCCAATGCGCGGTGACCGCGTTCAGGTAGTTCTCCCTTGTGCCGGGGTCGAACCCGTCTGACGGGGTCGTCGATTCGAATGTGTACGATCCGGAGAACGGATCGCCGACATGGAGAACGGAGGCGAGCGCAGGATCGACGCTGGTGAGCGTGCCGGAGTACACGAAGGTAATCGGGGCCGCGGCGGCCGGCACGGCGAAGGCAATCGTCACAATTACGACGGCGATGTGCTTCAAGGACATGACGTCAGATCCTTTCGATCTATGGCGAATCCCTGCCGCCCGAGAGAAATCGCGGCCGGCTGTGGCGCCCGGCTTGTGGAAATCGATTGAGGGGAAGCCGCCTGTTAGGATGTTAGATCACAAACCGCCCCTTCTTGGCAAACTAACTTACGCGGGACGCCTTAGGCGATGGCTGATTGTACTCGCTTTCCGCGACCTTCCACCATGAACGTTCTCGGCGGTCTGGCGCGGGACGATAGGAGCTATGAAGGCCCTTTTTCGTGGTTGACAGAAGCCGTTATGCGACCCGACAGGGCGAATCGCCTCGAGACAGCGTTAAGCCGACATTTCCGATTTGACCGGCGAATCTCGGCACATGCTACTCCCGTTGCCGTCCGCCTGAACCAGAATCTTCCTCGCCAGGGCCACGCACGCTCGGACGAGAGCCCTGGTGCTGGGAAGATCCCGAAGGCAACACTGAAATCCGCCGATTCGAGCGACACCTCTCCTGTCGACGCCCTTCTTCGCCGATCGCCTCGGTCCGCTGCACGCGTTCAGCCCGTCGGCACGGGTAGCGCCCCGATGCGGTCAAGCATCGCGCCGAACAGCCGGCGGGTCAGATGGCCTTCGGCCAACAGGAGCCAGTAGTACCGCGCGTGCGTCACGAGCCGCCCGCCGGTCTTGATGAGCCGTTGCTGCAGGCTCGTGAGCGACCATGTCTCAACTCGGGTCGGGAGCACCAGCCGCCGCCACAGATTCCCGAGGTTGTAGGCGAGCACGCTCAGTTGGAGGCGCACCTCGTTGGCCTAAGAAGAGCTCACCTTCGGTGCCACCCACGGCGGCGGGGCGATGCCTCTTGGCGCGGGCGTGTCTCCCGCATGGCGGCTGACGTCGGAGTTCTCTTGGCAGGGAAAGCCCTCGGGCTCGTTCGGTCCATCCGTGACGCACAGCCGAACATCCAAATGCAGCCGACGCGCCGCGTGTCGCCTGACGGCGCGCGGCTGATTTGGCGAACGTTGGACCATGAGGACCGAGATGATCACAAGACGGCGATTCTTTCAATCGACGTCATCTCTAGCAGGTGGCCTCCTGTCGGGTTGCGGCGGGGCGCTTCAGCTGGGGAATGGGGGTGAGCGTGAGGGGCATGTGATGGGCAAGTGGTTCATGCCGGACGAGGGCGAGCCGCACGATCGTACGTGGATGGCGTTTGGTCCCAGCGAAGAGGTCTGGGGAGCTGATCTGCTTCCACGCGTACGCGAGGATCTTGCCCGGATCGCCAACGCGGTCGCGCGGTTCGAGCCGGTCACAATGCTCGTACGCTCCGAGGACCGCGCCCTCGCGGAGGAACTCTGCGACGAGGGTGTCGAACTTGTCGAGACTGCGATGGATGATCTGTGGATTCGCGACACTGGCCCTTGCTTCGTGCTGAGCGACGAAGGAAGCCTCGGCGCGGTCGATCTCAACTTCAACGGCTGGGGCGAGAAGCAGGAGTACGATCAAGACGCCCTTGTAGCAAGATTTCTTGCCCGTCGCAGCGGCGCGACATACATCGAGACCGACGTTGTCGGCGAAGGCGGTGGTATCGAGGTCGACGGGCACGGCACGGCGATCATCACCGAGAGCTGTTTCGTCAACGCCAACCGCAACCCCGGGCGCTCTCGCACGCACATCGAGGCAGAACTCACGAAGCGACTCGGCCCGCGCAAGATCATCTGGCTTCCGGGCATCGCCGGTAAGGACATCACCGACGGCCACACCGACTTCTATGCGCGGTTTGTGAGGCCGGGCGTGGTCGTGGCCGCGCTCGACACTGACCCCAGGTCCTTCGACCACGCGGTCACTCTCACGCATCTGGAAATCCTCAAAGACGCCACCGACGCTGACGGGCGACAGCTCGAGATCGTGACGCTTACTGCTCCCGCTGACATTCGCACCGAGTTCGCGGGCGACGACTTCGCGGCCGGATACATCAACTTCTATGTCTGCAACGGGGCGGTGATCGCGCCGCAGTTCGGCGACGCCAAGGCAGATGCTGCGGCGAAACACACCTTGGAGCGCCTCTTTCCTGGGCGCACGGTCGTGCAACTCGACATTGACGGCATCGCCGCCGGAGGTGGTGGCATCCACTGCGCTACGCAGCAGCAGCCGAAGGTCTAACACCTATCAGCCCTCCCCCCGTCAAGTGGGTAGATCTTCTCCGTCCGGTCGTCGATCCAAGAAGACGCGCGACCGTAAGCGATAAACGACCGAATCACGGCAGTCCCGTTCAGAGCC
>VGPD01000068.1 GCA_016875635.1 Chloroflexota bacterium | reverse complement strand
GAGCGTGCGCTGCGTGACCTGATTGCCGAGGAACTCGAACTGACGCGTGAGGCGCGCGAGCGTCGGGAGGAAGCCGTTGGCGAGCTACGCGAAGAGGTGCGCCGCGGCCATGCGGTGGATCCGGCGGCCCTCGATGACCTCGCCAAGTCCGGTATCGAGGTGAGCCCGGACGACCTCATCGATCTCTCGAAAGGGGTCGTGCTGGGGGAGTAGGGGCGCCGCGCGACGAGGTCTGCGCCCGTCACGGGAAGGTGGCGGAGCTAGATCCGGCGCTTGAGGGTGCGGTGCTCGTCGACCTCGTAAGGGAGGTACTCGCGGCCGCACTGGTGGCAGACGTAGCCCATGGCTTTGCTGTTGTCTTCCATGACCTGGGGCCCGCGCCAGCGTGGCATGAGGGGCTTGCCGTAGCAGCAGTCCTTTGGCTGGTTGGCGACGCCGCGGTAGGTGGCGTTGGGCGACCCGAAGACCTTCGAGAGCAGGGACATGGGCGGCGCTCCTTCGCTGACGTTCGCGGCGGGAGCGTACCGCGTCCGCGCGGGTTCGCGGAAGGAGGGGGGCTAGGAGGTCCGCCGCAGGTGCTCGATGACCCCCCTGGCGAGCGACGCGGCGCCGCGCTGGGCGATGGTGATGCGTTTCGCGGAGAACTCGCCGAGGTCCGCGAATGGCTGGCTGACCTTGTGGTCGAGGATCGTGCCGCCCCAGATCACGATGATGTCAGCGCCGGCCGAGAGTTCCCGTGCGCGCTTGTCCCCCGTTGGCCGGTCGCCCTCGATGAACTCGATCTCGATGGGGCGCCCGCGCAGGGATTCGCGGATCTGTGTCCGGCTCGCGGGGGACCCACCGAGGATCAGGAGGCGGGTCCGGCGCGAGGCGACCATCGCATCCGCCATCTGGAGCAGCGCACGCTCGCCCTCGCTGCCACGGCAGACCTCGCAGAATACCGATTCGACCTCGATGATCGCGCGGCCGCTGCCGGCGAGGACGCGCTCGCAGGGGGCGGCGCCGCACGAGCGGGCCATCCGCGTGCGGACGATCTCCTCGACGGCTTCGCGTTTGGCGCGCTGGATGTTCACCTTCGTGCGGTTGGTGAGCCCGGCCGCCTCGAGATGCGCGCGGGCCGTGCGTTGCGAGGCGCGCGTGACGAAGCCGAACTCGGTGAGGAGGGCGGCGATCGCGATGACGTCGTCCGGCATCGGCGCACTCCCTTTCGACCGTTCGCATCAATCGTCGCACGTCCCGGACGCAGAGACGCCCGCGGTATCCGCCGCGGGCGTCCCTGAGTGTGCCCGGTGGGGCGTTACTTCACCGTGAGCTTGTTCATCATCCCCAGGGCGGCGTGCGGCACACCCTTGGCATCCGGGACGAAGCAGACGACGGCGTAGGTGCCGGCCTTCAGCTCGGTCGTGCTCCACGCCTGTCCGCCAGCGGACACGGCACCGACGCCACCCGAAACTCCGGAGGGCGGTGCGGCGGCCGATGCAGCCGCGGCCGCAGGGGTACCGGTCGCGGACGGCTTCGTCGTCGCTGCGGCAGCCGCAGTGGCCGTCGCGGCGGGCGGCGCGAGGAGGGCCTTCGTGAAGGCCTCGTAGGTCATGCCGTCGGGGACGCGGATCAGGCCGGCGAAGTGGGACTCCTTGCCGTTGTTCTTCAGGGAGATCGTGGCCTTACCGGCAGCGGCCTCCGCCGGCATCTTGAACGCGTTGTCGGACGCCTCGATCGCGAGGGTGGCGGTGGGGGCGACGCCCTTCGCCTCGGTGCCCTTCACCTCGAGCGCACCGACCATGCCCTTGGCGAAGTGCGGGGCCTTGTCCGGCGACTCGATGAAACAGAGAAGCACGTAGGAGCCGGCGTTTAGTTTGGCGGTCATGGTGCTCTGTGCGCCGGCCGGGATGGCCCAGGCCCCGCCGTTGAATTTCACCCAGTCCGGGATCGCCGCGCCCGGGGTTGCGAGGAGCTTCTGCGCGTCGAGGAGAGTCTTGCCCTGCTCGAGTGAGACGAGTTGGAGTTCGTGGTCCTCCTTGCCCGCGTTCTTGAAGGTGATGGTCTGGATGCCGGGGACGGCCTGGCCGTCGACGGCGAAGGCGTAGTCGGTGCCGGTGATCGTCAGCGGCTTCGGTGCGGCCTGCGTGGGGGCGGCGGTCGCGGTGGCGGCCTTCGGGGCGGCGGTCGGCGTGCTCTTCGGCGCCTCCTCCTTCCCTCCACAGCCGGCGATGCCGAGCGTGATCGCTCCGAGTGTTGCAACGGCGATGATGCGAGCGAGTCGAGTCATGGATGCGAGCGAGTCGAGTCATGGATGCGAGCGAGTCGAGTCATGGTGGTTCCCTCCAGAGATGAGGGGGAATCTTCGCAAGGGACGGCCCTCTTCGCCAGCCGATGGCCGGACGCCGGACGAAGGCATGGATAGACTCGAATGGGTCACGCGTCACCGGACACCTCGAGGCCGAATGTCTCCCCGCCGCCTTGCCACGCTCGTGCTCCTCTCACTGGTTGCTGCCTGCGCAGTGACGCTGTTGCCTGTCGACGACAACGCCGATCGGCGTGCGGACCACGCCGCCGTGGCGATGGCCGCGCCGCCCGCCATCAGCGAGGGCGTGCGGATCGAGGTCCGGCCGCGGCGATCGATGGCGGCGGCGCGGTCCGCGATCCTCGCGGCCGGCGGGCGGATCGAGTTGGAGGCGGGGGGCCGGCTGCAGGCGATGGTGCCAGCCGATGCGCGTGCGCTGATCGAGCGGTCGGACGACATCGAGCTCATCGCGGGCGAGACGTTCGTGCCGCTGCAGATCGGGACGCCGCTGTCGCCGGCGGCGCAGTCGATGGGGATCGACCGCTGGCGTGCCGCGGGCTTCACCGGGCATCGCGTGAAGGTCGCGATCCTCGACACCGGGTTCGAGGGGTTCCAGGACGCGCTGGGGGCCGCGCTGCCGCGGCAGGTGGTCGCGCGGTCGTTCCGCGCGGACGGGCGCCTCGGAGGCTCGGACCACGGCCGCCGGGCGGCGGAGGTGGTGTCCTCGATCGCGCCGGACGCGACGCTCTACCTCGTGAACTTCTCGACGGTCACGGAGCTGAACGCAGCGGTGGACTACCTGGTGCAGGAGCGGGTGGACATCGTCTCGTTCTCGCTCGGGTACGTGCACAACGGTCGTGGTGACGGCGGCGGCGCGGTGAACGAGGCCGTGCGCCGCGGGACGGGCGCCGGCCAGGCGTGGGCGGTGGCGTCCGGCAACTGGGCACAGCAGCACTGGTCCGGCGCCTACCTCGATGGCAACCGGGACGCCGTCCACGAGTTCGGGCCGGGGGTGCAGACGAACGCGCACACCTTCCTGCAGGGCGACCTGATCACGGCGTCGCTGCGCTGGGATGAACCGTCGGGGAAGGCCTGTGCGGACTATGACCTCGAACTGCGGGGGCCCGACGGCGCGTTGATCCGCGCATCGCGGAATCTTCAGTCCTGCCAGCAGGGTCCACTGGAGAGCATCCAGGTGCTGGCCACGCAGACCGGAACCTACACAGTGCGCATTCTCGGCCCGGTGGGCGGCGGGCCGGGGCGGCGGATGGATCTGCTCGTGGTGGGGTCGCCGGACCGCGGGTTCCCGCTGGAGACGAGCGTGCCGGCCGGGTCGCTGGCCGCGCCCGCCGACAGCCCGACCGTGATCGCCGTCGGTGCGCTCTCCACCTCACTGCGCGCGGAGGCTCCCTACTCGTCCCGCGGGCCGACGACGGACGGACGCCCGAAGCCGGAGGTGCTGGCCCCGGCCGCGGGGCCGGTGGGCGAGGTGTTCTCCGGCACATCCGCCGCCGCGCCCCATGTCGCGGGGGCGCTCGCATTGATCCAGCAGGCGTTCCCGCGGGCGGCGCGCGAGGCGTTGACCGACCTCCTGCTGGCACGCGTGCAGCCCGTGACGGTCGGCCTTGGAGACTCCGGTGCGTTCCGCGCGGACCTCGGGTCACTCGAGGGGCTGGGGCTGTTGCTGCCACCGGGGGCGGAGACGGCGGCGCTGCTCGGCGTGCGCCCGCCGGGGCCGGGGCTCGCGCTGATGCTGTATCGAGGGCCGGCGGGGTATCCGCTGCGCTTCACGCACCTGCTGCTGGACCGCCGTCCGGTGCGGGCGGTCTACCAGTTCGATCCACCGTCGCAGGAGTGGCGCGTCTATGTGACGGGTGCGCCCGCGTTCGTGAACACCGTCGAACAGGTCGGCAACGGCGCGATCCTGCTCATCCGTTTCGAGTAAGCCGCGACTCCCACGCTTCCGCAGGAGTGAGGCCCTCATGACTTCGATCGCGAGACAGCCGGGTGGCGTGAAGTGAGGCGCGTACCGCTCGTCGCGCAGCGACGAGCGGCCCCATCCCCTTCCCCTTCCCCTCGGGGAAGGGGTTACAGAATTGGGATCGCCCTCACCCCCCAGCCCCCTCTCCCTCCGGGCTCCGGGAGAGGGGGAGCCAGAACAGACGACCCTTCGAACGCTCGATTTCCAAGCGGTTCACTGCCAAAGCTGGAACACGCGACGCAGCGTGAAGACGCCCGCGTTCGTGCGGGCGTTTTTGCGTGCGCTGGCTTCGAGGACGAGCCGATGGGTTAGCGGCGGATGATGTCGCCGTCCGGGGTCGGGGAGGCGGTGGGCGTCGTGGTGGGCTTCGCCGTGGGCGTCGCCGCCGGGGTGCCCGTGCCCGTCGGGGTGGCCGCAGGCGTCGAGGTGGCGGCGGGGGTCGCGATGGCGGTCGCCGTGCCGGTGGCGGTCGGCTGGGCGGCGAGG
>VGPD01000067.1 GCA_016875635.1 Chloroflexota bacterium | reverse complement strand
GGTTGAAGAAGTGGGCGTCACCCCACTCCCCCCGGCCCCCTCGCCCCTCAAGGGGCGAGGGGGCCGGTTTCGGAGTTGTCGGATGCGGGCGTCATAGGTGCGAATCCGGCGTGCTGAGCCCGTGAGCGATTGAGTTGATGCATCTGATGGGTTCGTACCGCCGTCGCTACGCGACGGGCGGCCCCATCCCCTGCCCCTTCCCCCGAGGGGAAGGGGTTGAAGAAGTGGGCGTCACCCCACTCCCCCCGGCCCCCTCGCCCCTCGAGGGGCGAGGGGGAGTTTCGGAGTTGTCGGGGGCGGAGCGTGTGGCTGGTGGTGGACGTGGAGAAGGGGCGCGTGAGCGCCCTTTCGACCGAGGGCCGAGGTCTCGACTACTCGATTAGCGGTAGAGCTTGACGACGTTGACCTTGCCGGGGGCGGCCTGGGTGCAGAGGTCGCAGAGGGTGCATTCGTCGAGGTTGGACTCGACGGTTTCGATGTTGCCGTCGGTGACCTTGAAGATGTCGACGGGGCAGACCTCGGCGAGCCGCTTGACGAGGGCGGTGTCCTGCTGGATGGCGGGGTCGATGTCGACGCGGATGAACATGGCCATGGTTATTTGCCGAGCCGTTCGCTGAGCAGACGCGGGATGTCGCCGATCTTCTCGGCGACGATGATGCCGGCCGCGGTGAGGTTGGCGATCTTCGATGCCGTGGTGTCGGCGCGGCCTTCGACGATGGTGCCGGCGTGGCCGAAGCGCATGCCGGGCATCTCGTCCATGAAGCGGCCGGCCATGAAGGCGACGATCGGCTTCTTCGAGCCGCTGCGTGCCATGTAGTCGGCGAGTTCGTACTCGGCACGCCCGCCGGGCTCGGAGTAGATCGCGATGCCCTCGGTCTGCGGGTCGGCGTCGAAGAGCGGCATGAGCTCGGCGTAGGTGCTGCCGATGATGGCGTCGCCGCCGATGGAGACGGCGGTGGAGACGCCGAGTCCGGCCTCGGAGAGCGAGTTGGCGATCTCGACGGTCATGCCGCCGGAGCGGGACATGACGCCGATCCGTCCGGGCATGAAGGCGCGGCGGGTGGACTCGGCGGCGCCGCCGATGCCGCCGACGCGGGTCTTGCCGGGGGAGATCACGCCGAGGCAGTTGGGGCCGATGATGCGCGTCCCCTTCTGGGCGGCGTACTCGACGAACTGCGCGACCTGCTTGCGCGGGATGCGCTCGGTCACGCAGACGATGAGAGGGATGCCGGCGTCGATCGCCTCGAAGACCGCGTCGGCGGCGCCGGCAGGCGGGACGGAGACGACGGCGGCGTCCACGCGGGTGCGGTCGGTGAAGGCGCGGACGGTGTCCTCGACGGGCAGGCCGTGGACCTCGCGGCCCTTGCGGCCGGGTGTGACGCCGCCGAGGAGCTTCGCGCCGTAGTCGAGGCACTCGCGGGCCATCGTGACCGCCTCGCGGCCGGTGATGCCCTGGATGATGAAAGTGGTGTCTTTGTCGACGAGGATGCTCATGGGGCTAGGCCTTCTTCTTCGTGTTCTCGACGGCCAGGCGGGCGGCCTCGTCCATGGAGACGGAGCGGTCGACGTAGGGGACGCCGTACTTCTTGAGGATGGCGAAGCCCTCGTCCTCCCATGAGCCGGGGATGCGGAAGATGGCGATCTTCTCGGCCGGGTCGAACCCGGCCTCGATGCAGCCCTTCACGACGCCGCGGGCGACGATGTCCACGCGGGTGTTGGAGACGACGTTCATCATCACGGCGATCTTCTCGACGCCGGGCTGGCGGCAGATCAACTTCGTGAGGTTGGCCGCCTTCGAGACGGAGGGGTTGCCGCCGATCTCGCAGTAGTTGGCGGGCTTGCCGCCGGCGGCGCGCACGGCGTCGAAGAGCGTGAGCGAGCCGCCGCCCGCGCCGATGATGAGGCCGAGGTTGCCGTCGAACTCCGTGAGGTTACCGGCGACCCCTCGAGGGTCGGCGGAGTCGACCTGCTCGGCGTCGATCTCGAACTGGGTGGGGGGGCGCGCCTGGCGCTTCTCCTCCGGGCCGACGCCGAGTTCCTTGAGGAGGGCGAGGTGGTTGCGCGCGGCCTCGGACTCGATGTCCATGTGGGCGTCGAGGGCGATGATCGAGCCGTCGTCGAGTTTCCCGATCGGGTTGATCTCGGCGAGGGTCATGTCACGGTCGAGGAAGACGCGTGCCAGTCCTCCGACGATGCGCGTGAGGGCGGTGAGATCGTTCCCGGTGACGCCGACACCGGCGACGGCAGTCTTCGCGATGTAGTCGGAGAACGGGCGGTTGGCGGAGAAGTGGGTGCGCGAGAGGTGCTCGGGGTGCTTCTCGGCGACCTCTTCGATGTCGATGCCGCCCATGTCGCTGAAGATGATGACAGCCTTCTTGGCGCGTCCGTCCCAGGTGACGGCGGCGTAGTACTCCTGCGCGACGGCGCGCTTCTCCTCGACGAGCACGCCGACCGGCATCAGGTTGCTGATGGGCAGGGCGAGGATGGCGCGAGCGTGCTCGGCGGCCTCGCCGGGGGAGTCCGCGAACTTCACGCCGCCGGCCTTCATCCGGCCGCCGGAGAGCACCTGCGACTTGATGACGACGGGGCCACCGACCTCGAAGGCCGCCGCGGCCGCCTGGTCGGGCGTCTTGCAGAAGTGGCTCTTCGGCAGGGGGATCCCGGCCTTGGCGAGAATCTGCTTGGACTCGAACTCGTAGAACCGCATGGGCCCTCCCCCGCTGCGAACGTGACTCTCGAGGCGCGGGCGCTAGGCCTGCGCGGATGTGCCGTACAGTGCCGCGAACTCCGGGTCGCGCGCGCCGATCATCGTAGCGAGGTCCCAGATGACCTTCGCCTGCTTCCAGGTGGCGTCGTCCTGCATTTTGCCGTCCAGCATGACAACGCCGGAGCCGTCCGGCATGGCGTCCAGGATCTTCTTCGCGATGCGGACTTCCTCCGGGTCGGGGGAGAAGACCTTGCGCGCGATGGCGACCTGGCTGGGGTGGAGCGACCACGCACCCACGCAGCCGAGGAGGAACGCGGCGCGGAACTGGTCTTCGCACGCGACCGGGTCATCGATGGCGCCGAAGGGGCCGTAGAAGGGGAGGATGCCGGCGTTGACGCAGGCGTCCACCATGCGGGCGATCGAGTAGTGCCAGGGATCCTGCTGCGCGGTGACACGCGGCGCGTCCGGGTTCGCCGGGTCGGGGTCGGTGCGCACGAGGTAGGACGGGTGGCCCCCGCCGACACGGGTGGTCTTCATGCGGCGCGAGGCGGCGAGGTCGGCGGGGCCGAACGAGATGCCCTGCATGCGCGGGCTGGCGAGGGCGATCTCCTCGACCTGCGCGACGCCGCCGCCGGTCTCGAGGATGGCATGCACCATGATCGGGCGGGTGACGTGGTACTTCGCCTCGAGCTGGGCGAGGAGGCGGTCGATGTAGGTGATGTCCTGCGGGCCGAGGACCTTCGGGAGCATGATGACGTCGAGGCGGTTGCCGATCTCGGAGACCAGCCGGGTGACGTCGTCGAGAAACCACGGACTGTCGAGGGCGTTGACGCGCGACCAGGCCTGGACGTTGCCGAAGTCGTTGTTCTTCACGACCTCGATCCACCCTTCGCGGGCGGCTTCCTTGTCGGCGATGGCGATGGCGTCCTCGAGGTTGCCGAGGAGGACATCGACCTGGGTGAGGAGTTCGGGGACGCGCTCGCGCATGCGGGCGTTCTGGGCGGGGAGGAAGTGGACCATGCGGGCGGGCCGGACGGGGATCTCCGTCAGCGGCGCCGGCGCACCGATCGCGAGCGGCTTGAAGAAGTCCTTTGGACTGCGCAGCATTCGCGCTCCCCCGCCTCATCCGCGCGTGCCACCCATTCGAGGCGGCGCGCGCCCTCGACGCTAATCCGGCGTCCGATCTGAGTCAACGAAGCGACCGCGTGGCCGCCTCGGCTCCGGCGGCATCCCGGCGTCCAGCCGGCGCCGCGCGTCACGATCGGCGCGGGCCGCGGCGATGCGCATGGCAGGGTCATCGTCCGAGACGGGGCGGCGCGCCCACCACCAGAGCACGAGGCCGCCGAGGGCTACCGCGCCGCCCTCGATCAGCGGGCCGCGCGCGAGGATGGCGATGACGGCGGCGGCCTCGCCGGAGAGGGTGCCCGTGGGGCCCCCGGCGAAGCGGGTGACGAGGATGACGGCGGCAGCGAGCAGGACGGGGACGGCCGCGCCGGCAACGAGGGCGAGGCCGAGGACGCGCCAGCGGCGGACGGGGCCGGCCGTGGCGAGGACGCCGGTGATGAGTGCGAGCGTCGCTAGCGCGGGGGGCCAGCGGAGCAGCGCGAACCAGTCGTGCAGGCGGCCGCCGAGGAGGGAGAGCGCCCAGGCGCCTCCGCCGGTCTCGAAGCCAGAGGCGTCCGGTCGCTCGGCGAACGGGCGGGTGCCGTCGCGGTAGAGGAGCGCCGCCGACCGGTCGAGGAGGGCGCGTCTCCACTGCTCGGGCGAGCCGGCGAGCACCTCCTCGCGGGGGAGGCCGACGCCGCGGACGGGGAAGCCGGGCACCTCGACGGCGACGCCGGGCGCCGCCTTCGTGGCGGCCTCGCGGATGCCGGCTTCCTGTGAGTGGAGGAGGTCGGCGGTGCCGGTGAGCCCGTCGAGCAGTCGGGCGAGCGCGGGCTCCGCCACGCGGGGGGAGGTGGCACCGGCGGCGGCGGCCATCAGTAACCATAGACATAACGTGACCGCGAGCAGGCGCGGCAGCCAGGGGTGGAAGCCCGGTGACCCGCGCCGCTGGGGTGTTTCACGCGGCCTCGTCGCTGGGTTCACGCGGTCACGAGCCGTGTCCGGGCGATGAGGTCGTGCAGCGCGGGCGCCTGCGGTCGCAGCACGGCGCGTCCCGCGCTGATGAGGCCACCGAGGAACACGATCGCACCAGCAGCCGCGAAGGCGAGGGCGGCCAGATCGACGGTGGCGACGGCGGCGAGGAGGGCGAGCCAGAGCCATCCAGGGACGGCAAGCGGGTGGAGCGCGA
>VGPD01000066.1 GCA_016875635.1 Chloroflexota bacterium | reverse complement strand
CGCGCCAGCACCGCCGGCCCCTCCCGGGCCAGCCCCCTGCGGGCGCTGGCCGCCACCCGGCAGTCCGGTGCCTTTCGCGGCGGCCGTCGATGCCGCGGTCGCTGAAGCGGTGGTGGTGGCTGGGGGCTCAGCGCCTGGCGTACCAGTAGCGGCTGCGCCCGCGCCGAGCACGCCGGGGAGTTGGATCGCCGCCGTGCGCGCGCTCCCCGAAGAAAGGGCCGCCGCAAGTTTCTGCAGGTCAGCCTGTATCTCGACAAGCTCTGGCCCGCGGAGGATCGAGGCCTGTGCGGCGTACGTCACCACCCCCTGGGTCACGGTGGGGATCGGACTCACACCGAAGACGCGGACGATGAATGTCTGCCCGGCCAGCGCATCGAACGTGGCGACTCCAAGCTGGCCGGCACGGACCTGCGGCAAGTCCGACTCCGACAGGGTCATCTTCACCTGGATCGTCCCGGTGTCGGTCAGCGTGACCGCCGCCGTCGCGGTGCCCACTTGCTGCCCGACGATCAACGGCGCAGCGCCCACCGTGCCGGCGAACGGCGCACGCAGCACCGTATCCGTGACCTTCTGCTGTGCCGTCGCGACCGCGATCTCTTGCGTACGGACGGACAACTGTTGCGCTTGGACATCGAGCGGATCTGGACCTCGCTGTAGTGCGGCCTCGCGGGCGACCGCCGACTTGTAAGACTCCCGCGCGTTGCTCAGCGCAAGTCCCGCCGCGTAGAGGTCGAGGTTGTCCGGCGCCTCATCTAGCTGAGCACGCTTTCTCTTCGCCTGTTCGAGCGAAGCCTTCGCCGGGGTCACCGACCCCGCCGCGTTCACGTAGGAGTTGTTGGCATTCACCAGATTCGTCGCGGCATTGAGGTACGCTGCCGGAAGGTTATTCGGAGGGCCCATCACCTGCTGGATGCGGACGATGACATCTGCGGTCAGAGGGATACCCCGGAGGTCAGTGAAACACGGCTCGAACGGCAGCAGCCCCGTCAAATCACAGTAAGTGTCGAGCACCGATTTGAGCGATGCGAATGTCGCATCCACTGAACGTTGCGCACTGTCGAGACTTGCCTGTGCCTGCAGGATCGCAACATCCGCTGTTGAGAAGTCCACCGCGGTCGGCGGGCGCTTCAACCGTTCCAGGGCGACCTGGGCGTTCTGCACGGAGATGTCGGCCGCAACAACGGCCTGCCGCGCCGCCTGCGCGTCCTCGGGCTTCGCGGGCGCCTGCAACTGCGCCAGCTTGAGCCGCGCGAGATCAAGGTTGTTCTGCGCCGTCTGCAAGGTCTGGCGCAGGTCGGTATCGTCGACTTTCGCGAGTTGGTCGCCGGCCTTCACGGCCTGGCCGATGACCACGTTCACCTCTGCGACTTTGCCCGCCACCGGGAACGTCAGCGAGACAGAGGCCGTGGACGATGCGGTACCGGGAAGCGTCACCGTCGTCGCGAGGGTGCCACGCGTCGCCTGGGCGGTCTCAATCGGCGGAGGAGCCTCGGTGGTGTCCCGGACGAGGAAGTACCAGCCCGCACTACTGGCGACGGCCACGGTCATGACACCGGGGATTGCCAGCCGCAGGATCCGGCGACGTGCGCCACGGACAATCTGCCTCGCCTCACCGGCTCGTGTCATGACAACCGCCCACTCGATCGCATGGGAAGACGATCCGGCTCCACCTCGCCACCTCGCCACCTCGCCACCTCGCCAGCATACAGAGCGTACGGCCGCTTGGCTTGCGTTGTGTTTGCCTGACCGCACCAGGGCGACGCCTGAGCCTGCACGGCTCCCAGTGCCGACACCCACCTAGCATCGGATCAGACGAGACTACCAAGGCGCGGGTCAGCGGCGATCGCGCCACGCGCGTCCGTCTGGCCGGTCGCGACCGCCTCGATCGACGCGCCGAATTCGTCCATCTGGAAGACGGCGAAGAACAGGTGCTGGTAGAGCAACGTGGTCCAGGTCTCCTGCGCGCGTGGGAACATCCCGATGGCGCGGAAGTAGAGCAGGCCGTCCGCCTCTTGGATACAGAACTGCCCCACGCTGGAGACGTTGTTCACGGCGAGCAGCAGTCGCGTGAAGTCGCCTCGGCGCGAGGCATCCGGCGCGTCCACCGGCAACCGGCAAAAGAACTGCACCAGATCGGCATCCGGCAGGGTGTCTCCCAACCCCTCGAAGACCGTGATCAGCACCCAGCGATCGCGCCCGGCGCGGTCTGGCGTCACATGGACGAGCAGTTGCGTGGTCTGGCCTCCGACGTCGAACGCCTGTACCTCATAGGAGAAGCGCGGCAGCTCGGCGAACGCGTGCTCGATGATCGGGTGTGCCATAGGCCTCCGCGTGATGTGTAAGGCGGACGGTGGCCGCGACGATATCTTCCTATCGGATGCGGTGATCCCGCCAGCCAGCCCGACGTCCACCTTCGCCTTGAAGCCCAGACCCTCCAGAATCTGGCGGTATCCCAGGATGCCGTCCCTGCGCCAGACTCGAAGGGTGTGGGGCAAGTTATCTTTGCCCGCTCCTCGATACGCCGCCCATCATGGGCGTCAGGGAGGGCCTGCCCAGCCAAATCCTAGGAGCGCCGCGAGAGGAACGCACGCGCCGCTTCCTGATCCATGCGCTCAACCGGGGTAGCCAGCCGCCAGATTCGACATCCGACCTGCCTCCGGCGACCATCAAGGCATGACACTGCACGACGAATTGCTCGCGAATAACGCCCGGTACGCCGAAGAGTTATCAGCTGGCGCGCTGCGGGTCCGCCCCCTGCGACAGATCGCCATTCTCACCTGCATGGACTCCCGCTACACCGCCCAGGGCGTGCTTGGACTCAGCATGGGCGACTCACATGTCATCCGGAACGCTGGCGGACGCGCCTCGGATGACGCCATTCGCTCGCTCGTGCTCTCCTCCACGGCGCTGGGGACACGCTGGTGCGTCGTGATCCACCACACGGACTGTGGCCTGCTCGGCGTCACAAACGATGAACTCCAGACGCGTGTTGAGGCCGTGACCGGCGTCCGTCCCAGCATCGACTTTCTCCCGTTCGAGGATGTCGCCTCCAGCGTGCGGGATGACGTCGCGACCCTGCGAGCATGCCCGTACTTTCCACCGGGCTACCAGGTGCTCGGCTTCGTCTACGACGTCACTACCGGGCTGCTTCGCTCCATCGAGGCATAACCCACATCCATCTGCGATAGTGCCCACGGGCGGAAGGCGGCCACATGGACCTCGAACGGCTGATCGAGTGGGGCGGCTACACCGTCCTCGTCGCCATCGTGTTCGCGGAGAGCGGCCTGTTTGTCGGCTTCTTCCTCCCCGGTGACTCCCTCCTCATCGCGGCCGGTGTGGTCGCGCAGCGCGGCCATCTCGACCTGAAGATACTCATCCCGCTGCTGATCGTCGCTGCGATCACCGGCGACGCCACGGGCTACACCATCGGACGCCGCGCCGGGCCGCTGCTCTTCGCCCGCGAGGACGCGCGCTTCTTCAAACGCCGATACATGGAGGAAGCTCGCACTTTCTTCGACCGGCACGGCGGGAAGGCGATCACGATTTCCCGGTTCATGGCAATCATCCGCTCCTTCGTACCGTCCGTGGCCGGGGCCGTGGGGATGCCGTATGCGAAGTTCACCGCCTACAACGTGGCCGGCGGAGTCCTCTGGGTAGTCTCGATGACCCTTGCGGGCTACTTCATCGGCGAGGCAGCCGCGAAGTTTGAGTACGTGCTGATCGCCGTGGTGATCCTGCTGTCGTTCATTCCGCTCATGCACTTCGTGCGCGAGCAGCGCCGGCACGCGCCCTAGTCTCGCGTGATCGCCACAACTGTGGCGCCCGCGAGCCGTACGAGGTCCGCCGGTGCGAGCGCTATCTCCAGCCCGCGGCGCCCCGCGCTCACATGCACCGTCTCCAGCCCGAGCGTCGACTCGTCGATGACGGCTGGAAGGCGGCGCTTCTGCCCGAACGGACTGATGCCGCCGACCACGTAGCCGGTCGCGCGCTCCGCTTCGGCGGGCGGCGCCATCTCCGCTCTCCGCCCGCCGGACGCGGCGGCCAGCGCCTTCAGGTCGAGGTGTGCCGCCACAGGGACGACGCCGACCACCAGCCGCCCGTCCACCTTCGCCACCAGTGTCTTAAACACCGCCTCAGGCGGAAGCCCCAGCGCCTCGGCCGCCTCCACCCCATACGCGGCGGAGCGCGGATCATGCTCATACGCGAGCAACTCGTACGCGACGCCAGCCGCCTTCGCCGCCTCAACAGCAGGGGTCATGACGGCTCCCGTCGACGCTTGTCGCCACCGCTGTCAGAGGCTAGCACCAGCCACAGGGTCTAAAGAATCAAGAATCTTCGCCACAGGGATCACAAAGCCTTGCCCCGTAGTCTCTGGACATCAAGAGCAGCTCCCACAAGCAGCTCGGACGGAGTCTTCAAGATGATCGGCAAGACCAAGATCCTGACCAGCCTCGCGGCCATCGCGGTCGTCGGCTCGGCGGCGGTGCCGTTTGTGGCGTCGGCGCAGCAGTCTGGCAGCACGACCGCCTCCGCGGCGGCGCCCGCGCGCGGCGGACGGCACGGCGAAGCCCTCGCCGCCGCCCTCGGCGTCACGCCGGAGACGCTCGCCAAGGCGATGGAGGCAGCGCGCGCCGCTGCCCCGAAACCAACCCCGGGGCAGCGCCCGGACGAGGCCACCCGCACCGCGAACCGCGCGGCGTTCGAGGCGGCGCTCGCGCAGAACCTCGGCATCACTGTCGAGAAACTCCAGGCTGCACAGCAATCCGTCGCCCCTGCGGGCGGCGAGCACAAGGGCTCGAAGGGATCCGGCGGCCCCGGCCACGGCGGCGTCCGTGGCGCCGGCAACGAGGCGCTGGCGGCGGCGCTGGGCATTGATGTGGCGAAACTGACGGCGGCGGAGCAGGCCGTGCGCGAGTCCTTGCCGAAGCCGGCGTTCACCCCGGGCACGCGCCCGGATCAGGCGGCCATGGAAGCCCTGAAGGCCCAGCATGACGAGGCGCTGGCGAAACAACTCGGCATCTCCGTCGACACCCTGAAGGCGGCACAGGCGAAGGTCCGCGCGGAGTTCGAGTCGCAGCACGCGGCCCAGGGTCAGGAGATGTTCGCCCGACTGCTCACCCAGGCCGTCACGAACGGCAAGATCACCCAGGCGAAGGCCGA
>VGPD01000065.1 GCA_016875635.1 Chloroflexota bacterium | reverse complement strand
CAGTGGCGGCGGCTACGGCGGCGGCGGTGGTAGCCGTGGCGGCGGCGGCGGTTCGCGCTACTAGCCCTCGACTTCAGTCGATGGACGGCGGGCCCCTCTCCGGAGGGGCCCGCTCTTTGTGCGCTCATCGGCGCTCAACTCGACGAGGGCGTACGGTGGTTACGGGACGCTGGAGCCGGGGAGTTTTCTAGACTCCTTTGCAAGCGACTTCAGCGGCCCATCTCCGCCCTGATGTTCAACCGAGGATCGCGCGGGTCGCCCCCCACGCGGCCAGGGCCGATGTCATCGCCAGCAGCAGCATGGACAGCCGCCCGAACCACGCCTCGGCGATGTGCGGGCGGATCAGCCGTCCCACCACCAGGCCGACGACCAGTGCGGGCAGTGCCAGCGCGCTGTCACGCAGCACGTTGCGCGTGAACACGCCGCTGGGCGCGACCAGCGCCAATGCCGGCACCCCCACCCAGAAGAAGTAGGCGAAGAGCCGTCCACGGATCCGTTCCGCGCCGCCGCCAATCCAGTGCTGGTAGAGCACGATCGGCGGGCCGCCCATCGACGTCGCGCCGCGGATCACACCGCCGAGGACGCCAATGAGTCCCTGTCGGACGACGGTGTCCGGGCGAGCCTCGTGCGTATGACCCTTGCCACCGGCGAGATTCGCCACGGCGCTGACGAAGACGGCGGTGGCCACGAGCAGCCGGAGGATGGTCTCGTCCGCACGGACGAGGATCCAGACGCCGATCGGCGTACCGACGAGCGCGCCGATCACCAGCGGCAGGATCGCCAGCACGCTCGTGCGCGGTCGTGCCTCCGCGTACATGCCCGCACTGACGATAGTCCCCAACATCAGCGAGACGGCAACGGCCTCGCGAGGGGCGACGAAGAGGGCGGCCACCGGGACGAAGAAGAGTCCGAACCCGAACCCGAGCCCGCTCTGGATCATGGTGCCGAGGAGCGCGATCAGCGGGAGGGTGGCGATGTCCATCGGTGGAGGTTAGCGGTGTCGCTCCTTGATCGGGGCGTGGCGCAGACCTAGGGGGGCGGGACTTCGGTGCCTGGTATCGGTGCCGGCGCCGGCATACGGCGGCCACCCCGGCCGTGGCCCTCTTCGAAGGCGGACGGATCTATCTCCATCCCGCGGAGCTCCTTGTAGAGCATCATGATGCCGAGCCCGCCGGCGATGCAAACCGAGCCATAGATGATCTGCGCGATCTGCACGCCCTGTACCTCAGCCAGGAAGCCGGCCCCCATCCCTCCGAGCGACATCACGCCGCGGTCGAGTGAGAGCAGGCTAATGATCCGTCCTCGCATGTCCGGGGGTGCACTGCTGAGCAACGCCGCGTTGCTCAGCGAGAAGTACATCGTCTGCGTGGCGCCGGTGAAGGTGATGAAGATAAAAGGCAGGATGAGCCCCGCGGGCTTCGGCAGGTACGTGGTCGCCGAGAACGCGACCAGCATGACGCCGAATGTCCAGACGATCGCCGGCAGCACGATGCCGACACGCCTCGGTTGCTGCGAAGCGACGAAAAGCGCGCTCACCAGTGCGCCGACGCCGGTCAGCGACACCATCAGCCCGGCGCCACCGGCGCCGATCCCCATCACGTCCTCGGCGAAGAGCGGGACGAAGACCTGCGTGTATGACATCCCGAACATGAAATAGATGAGCGACATCAGGAGAATGGCGCGGATCGTCGTGTTTCCCCAGGCGAACCTACCGCCCTCCACCAGGCCGGCGGCCATCGCCCGTGCGCCGGTCTCAGCCGGTCGCTCATGCGTGGCGACATTGAGCATCAGCGTGGTGACGACCGCACCGACGTAGATCGCCGCCACCGCCACGAAGGCGCCACTGAGGCCGAGTAGCGGGATGGCGAAGCCTCCGGCGGCGCTGCCGACGATCCGCATGACGTTCTGGGTCGCGCTCATCAGCGCCACCCCTCCCACCACCTGCTGCGGCGGGAGGATCGTCGCGATCATCGACTGTCGCGCCGGCTGCTCGAATGCCATCAGCGTCCCACGCAGGAACTGGAAGACGTAGACGTGCCACAGTTCCAGGCGCCCCATCACGAGGAGCGCGGCGAACACAATGCTGAGGGCCAGGACGTTGAGTTTCGTGACGACCAGGATCGTCCGGCGGTCGAACCAGTCGCTGACCACGCCCGCGAACACGCCGAAGAACAGCTGGGGGATCGTCCTGACGGCCAGAACGCCGCCCACATGCGCGGCGCTGCCGCCGGTGATTTCAAGTACGAGAAACGGACGGGCGATCTGTTCCATCCAGAGGGCGAGGGCGTGGGTGGACTGTCCGATCCACAGGAGGCGGTAGTTCGGCTGCCGAAGCGGCGCGAACATTCCTTCTCCAGCGGTCAGTGCGCTCATGTCTGTCCTGCGTGAGGCCGGGGTGGAACCACCGAGCGGATGTTGGTCGAGGGAGCATGCCCTCAGCCCCGCAGGATGATACCAACCTTCACGATAACGTCAGGACGGTCGCTAACCCGTCTTGTAGACGAATATCCCTGCGCCTGGGACGAGAGAGGGATCACAGACGATCCGATGTCCGAGATCCGGCGCGATGTCGGCCCTTTCCCCCGTCCAGGTTGTGCCGGCATCGGCGGAGAGGTGACTCTGGATGCCGCGGGCGCAGGTGTAGAGGCGGATGCGTCCGTCCGGGAGCAGCGCGAGCTCAGGCACGCCGCCGAAGCCCACGGTGGTGTAGGCCTCGTATCGGAGGCCGTCCGACGAGCGTGCGAGCGCTGTCCGCTGGCCCTGCGATACGGCCATGAGCCATGAGCCGTCTGGCAGCCGGATGACCGAGGGGTCGGTGGTCTGCGGCCCGATGAACCGGATCGCGCGGCCCACGAGGGTGAAGCGTATGCCGTCCTCGGAGTCGGCGATGCAGATGTTCCATTCACTCGCGCCGGGCCGAGGCGGCCCGAAATTGCCGAGGTAGGTCATCCGCACGTTCCCGTTGGCGAGCAGCGTCACGTCAGGGTCGACGGCGCCGACGGGCCTCGAGGCGCCGCCGATCGAGATCGGACCGATGGGCGTTGCCCCGTCCTTATCCAGCACCGCCACCCAGATCGCCCCCTCTGCGCCGTTCACGTAGTAGATGCGCACCGAGCCGTCCGCCAGGCGGACACCGTCGGGGACGGAGGCGTGGTCGAGCACCTGACGGGCGCCGGTCAGCGTGATGCCGTCTCGCGTCTCCGCGACCACCACCTGGTGGCCGTATGGCCCGTTCGGATCCTCTACCAGGCGGGCGATTCCTGGTCGCGTTTCGCAGCCCTCGGCAGGTAGCGCGGCCGTCGCAGTTGCGGAAGGCGTCGCGGGCGGGGAGGGTCTGGCGCCGGCCAGCGCATCGGTCGGTGTTTGTGGTGCGGGTGCGGGTGACGCCGGCGAGTCGCATCCGATGAGCGTGAGTGCGGCGAAGACGGCTACGCAGGCCAGTCGGGCTCGATGCATGTCCAGACTCCTCGCGCGGGTGAGTTTACGATGGCTGCATGGACGACACGCGTACACCCGAAGGGCCGAGATACCTCACGCTCGCGGCCGCCCGCACGCTTGAATGCAACGGCTGTGGCGACTGCTGCGACTCCCGGCGCACGGACGGTTACTGGACCTGGGGAGCGTTGCCTGCGCACCAGTACCGGGCGCTCTTCGGTGGCCGTCCGCTCATCATCCCGCTCGCGAGGGTCGACGGCGGGTGGGCCGATCGCCCGCATGGGCCCGCCGATCCGGACGAGCTCTCGCGTACGTTGTTCCGCTGCGAGGCGTTCGAACCGCACGAGGACGGCACCGGCGGGTGCGGCATCCATGATCGCGAGGTCCCTCTCAAGTGCCGCGAGTTTCCGGTGGGCGGCGCGAATGTGGAGGCCGACCTCGATGCATGTGGCGAACACTGGCTCGCGACGTCCGCGTTCCCGCGGTGCACGTGGTACCGGATGGTGGTGGTGAGGGACGGTGACCCGAGGACGGAGTAATCGGGATGGCAATCAGCCAGCGGGGCTAGGTTCCGCCGCCGCCGAGATTCCTCGGCGGGGGGTGCGGAGCAGGAAAACCGTCCCGCCCAGCACCATCACGGCCGCCCCCACGAGGAATGATGCCTGCACACTCGCGAGGTCGACCAGGCGGCCGCCGCCGATGGCGCCGATGAGGAACCCGAGAGCGAATGCCGCGGATCCGAGGCTCGCCACCGTCGCCATGCCGAGATCGCGTCCGGTGTCGATCTGTGACGCCTGGGCGGCGACGTTCGCGAGTGAAGCCGCAAGACCGGGGCCGAGCATCATGCCCGCGAGGATCACCGGGAACGAGTCGCTCCAAGCGACGGTCGAGAAACCGGTGGCCATCATCGAGGCCCCCGCGAAGACCAGCCATCGACGTGGGAAGCGGTCCGCCAGGCGGCCGAGGAGCGGCTGCGACAGCCCGCCCGTCATCTGCTGCGTCGCGAAGACGAGGCCGACCATGGTCGCGGTGGCCCCTACGCGCTCTTCGAGATGGACGGCCAGGAATGCCATGCTCACACCGGTGGCGAGGGCGAAGCAGACGCGGAAGAAGAGCAGTGCCTGCATCGTCGGGTGACGAGCGATCTTGCCCCATGGCGCGGTCAGGACGGCGACGCTCCCGTGCGCCCGGGGTGGACGGCCCGGGAGCACCGTGAGGATGAGGGTGAAGACGACCGCGTACAGCGCCGCCATGGCGAGGAAGACGGTCTCGATGCCGGCCTGATCGCGGATGATTCCGGCGACCAGTGGCCCGATCCCGAACCCCATGAAGTCCGCTACGCCAAACGCGCCCATGTATTTCCCCTCGGAGCCAGCGGGAGCGAGGTCACCGACGTATGCCTGCGCGTTCGAGAAGATGAGCGCGGAGCCGATGCCGGAAAGGCCTCGGAAAAGGATGACGACCGTGAGCGTGTCCGCCGCCCACCATCCGACTGCCGAGGCGAAGTAGGCGAACGCCCCCAGCAGGAGGAACGGCTTCCGCCCGAAGCGGTCCGCGAGCTTGCCGGCGAACGGGCTGACCACCAGTTGCGGGACTGCGAACGCCGACATCGTGAGCCCGATGGTCGCGCCGCTGGCACCGAACGATTTCGCATAGACCGGTAGCAGGGGCAGCACCATCCCCAGTCCCATCGTTGCCGTGAAGATCGAGAGTGCGATGATGAGGAACGGGCGGCTAAGCATCTTCCGATGCTACG
>VGPD01000064.1 GCA_016875635.1 Chloroflexota bacterium | reverse complement strand
GTTCTCGACCACGGGCGGATCGTCGAGCGTGGTCGCCACGACGATCTGCTCGCGCGCGGAGGGCTGTACGCCTCGCTGTACCGGGAGCAGTTCGCCGATGCCGAGGTCGATGTGGCCCAGGACACAGAGGCGCCCGCGACACCCGCGGGCGCCGGCGGGCCGTAGCTGCGGCTTCTGGTACGCCGCCGGTCCGCCGCGTTACGTGGGCGGCATCCCTTGCCGGTTCGCGGTGCTCCCGCGGTCCCCCCGATGCCGGTGGTATAACTGCCCGGCCCTCGGCGTGCGGTGGAGGTATGGCGAATGGACTGGCAGGCAGAATACGGGCGCAAGCGGCGGACCGCGGCAGAGGCGGTCGCCCTCATCCCGGATCACTCGCTGGTCGTGCAGGGGAGCGCCATCGGGGAGCCGCCGGCGCTGCTGCAGGCCGTGGCCGACCGCGCGCGTGCCGGCGGCCTGACCGACGTGCGGATGACGGCGCTGCTCCCGCTCGCGGCGAGCGCGCGCAGCACCCTGCAGCCTGACCTGCGCGACCGCATCCACTGGGAGTCGCTCTTCGCCAGCGGCGTCGACCGCGGAATCATCGAGTCTGGCCAGGCGCACCTTGTCCCAGCGTTCTTCCACCAGATCCCGCGACTGATGGAGGAATACCTCGATATTGGCGCGACGATCGTGACCGTGTCGCGCATGGACCGGCATGGCTATATGAGCCTCGGCGTGAACGTGGACACGAACAAGGCGGCGATCGCCAATGCGAAGGTCGTGCTCGCGGAGGTGAACGACAACATGCCGCGCGTCCACGGCAACTCGTGGGTGCACATCTCCGAGGTTTCAGCGGTCGTGGAGAACCATGTGCCGCTGGCCGAGTTGCCGGTGGCGCCTGAGAAGCCGGAGGATCAGGCGATGGGGCGGATCATTGCCGAGATGATCCCGGACGGTGCGACCATCCAGCTGGGCATCGGCGGCGTGCCGAACACCGTCGCGAAGAACCTGATGGGACATCGTGACCTCGGTATCCACACCGAGATGTTCGTCGAGTCGATGGTCGACCTGGTCGAGTCAGGCGTCGCGAACGGCTCCAAGAAGACGTTCCATCCTGGCAAGGCGATCTACACGTTCGCCGCGGGCACACGCCGGATGTACGAGTTCCTCGACGACAACCCGTACATCGAGGCGCACCCTGTCTCGTACACGAACCACCCCACGAACATCGCCAAGAACGACAACCTGATCTCCGTGAACTCGACGATCGAGGTCGATCTCACCGGGCAGTGTTGTTCGGAGTCGATAGGGACGGCGCAGTACAGCGGCACCGGCGGGCAGCACGATTACGCGCGTGGGGCGTTCGAGTCGCGGGGCGGGAAGTCGATCATCGCCTTCTACTCCACGGCGAAGAGCGGCACGATCTCCCGTGTCGTGCCCACCCTGCGCCCGGGCGCCGTCGTCACGACGCCGCGCACCGAGGTCCACTGGCTGGTCTCCGAACACGGCGCATTCTGCCTGAAGGGGAAGTCCACGCGGGAGCGGGCAAGGGGGATCATCGGGCTCGCGCACCCACAGTTCCGCGACGAGCTGACGGCTGCCGCACGGCAACTCGGTTACCTCATCTAGGAGAGGCTCACGTGGGCGAGGCGCCTCCCGCGCGCGCCTCGGCTTCTGCGAGACGCTTCCGGAGGTCGCGGAGTTCGGCGAAGGTCTCTGAGGCGTCGCGGAGGACAGCGACGGCGATGAGGCCGTACTCGGGGTGTTCGACGGCGAGCAGAGTGAACTCGACGGAGGCGCGTGAGCCGTCCTTGCGGAGCGCGGGCACCTTCAGCATCTCGCGCCGTCCGTACCGCGAAGGCTCCCCCTGCACCATGACGCGGTCGTATCCCTCCCAGTGCCGGGCGCGAAGGTTCTCCGGGATGATCAGATCCATCCGCTGCCCGATGGCCTCGGCGGCGGCATAGCCGAAGAGCTCCTCGGCGCCGCGGTTCCAGAAGCGGACAGTGCCCTGGCGGTCGGCCCAGATCACCGCCTCCGGCGACTCTTCGAGGATGGAGCGGAAGACGGCGTCATCGTTGGCCATGCGACAACGATACGCTCCGGGGTCCCGAGTGTGTGGCTCAGCGGAACGGGATGCGGGTCGTCGCCTTTGCCTTTGGGGTAGGTGTTCTGGTGGGGGCGTCTTTCGGAGTCGTACTCGCCTTTGGGGTCGCTGTGGCTTTCGGGGTCGCCGTTGCAGTCGCCATCGCTGCGGGGGTCTTGGCCGCGGTCGCCGTGGTGGGCGTCGCGCCAGCGCCGAGTGCGACGCCCACTCGCGGGTTGAGTGGAGCGCCGCCGCCGGACCAGCGCACCGTCGTGGGGTGTTCCTTGCTGTTCACGGCGAAGTGGACGGTCGCGCCCTCGCTTGGATGACAGAGGGCCTCGGCGGGGATGCTGATCTTCCAGTTGCCGGCGGCGCTGACCGCGGCATGGCCGCACTCGACGCCCTCGATGGACGCCGTGACGACATCTCCGGCGCGCAGCCCCATTCCGTACGCGGTGTAGGGCGGCGTCTGGGCGAGCGCCTGTCCTCCGCTGGCGAACAGGGAGAGGGCGACGGCGACCATCGCGATGGCCAGGTGCGTTCGCGGCATGACGTGTTCTCTCGTGCTTACCCAGCCTCGCGCGCCGGCCCCCCAAGGTGCGTCGGGGAGATCACTGAATCGCCATGTGGAACTCCCGAGCTGCTTTGGCGAGCGACGGGGCCCGGCGTACCATCGGCCGGCCCGAGGAGGCACAGCAGGGAGGCGCCCGTGTCCTGGCAGCCAGAGGTCGATGAAATCGAACGGCGGCGCGCCCTCGCGGCGCGGATGGGCGGGGCCGAGGGCGTCGCACGGCAGCACGCGCAGGGCAAGCTCGCCGTGCGCGAGCGGATCGACGCGTTCGCTGACCCCGGCTCGTTCAGGCAGTTTCTCGGGCTGATGGGCCGGGGGGTGTATGAGGACGGTCAGCTGGCGGACTTCACGCCTCGGGCTGCCGTGGACGGCTTTTGCACGCTCGATGGGCGCAAGGTCATAGTGACCGGCGGCGACTTCACGGTGCGTGGCGGTTCGGGCGGCAGCGGCGGCGCGATGGGCATGGAGCCCCCCGCGAACCGGCGCGCCCTCGAGTGGCGCGTCCCATACGTCCGCCTGCTGGACGCCGCCGGCGGCAGCGTCCGCACGTTCGAGGAGGCAGGGCGCACCTACCTCCCGGATGGCAATGCCGGCGCCGCGACCGATGTCCTGCTCCTGCGTGCCGTCCCTGTCGTCTCGGCGGTGATGGGATCGGTCGCCGGGCTGCCCGCGGTGAACGCATGCCTCTCGCACTTCAACCTCATGGTGAAAGACACGAGCCAGCTGTTCCCCGGCGGTCCTCCCGTCGTGAAGGCCGCCCTCGGCTACGACGTGACCAAGGAGGAGCTCGGCGGGTACCAGATGCACACCCGCGTGAGCGGGGTCATCGACAATCTCGCCAACACCGAGGCCGAGGCGTTCGCGATGGTGCGGCGATTCCTCTCCTACCTGCCATCGAACGTCTGGGAGATGGCGCCGCGTGCGGAGCCACAGGATCCGCCGGACAGGCGTGAGGAATCGCTGCTGTCGGTCGTCCCGCGCGACCGCCGTCGCGGGTACGACGGGCACCGCGTGATCAACGCCGTCGTCGACCGCGACTCGTTCTTCGAGATCGCCCCGGCCTACGGGCGTGCGCGGATCACCGGACTGGCGCGGATGAACGGCTACCCGGTCGGGGTGATGGCGAACAACCTCGCGTTTGGCGGGGCGACCGATGTTGCGGCCGGTGAGAAGGTGATCCGGCTGCTCCAGTTGTGTGACACATTCCACCTGCCGTTGATCTCGTTTGCGGACGAGCCCGGCTTCATGGTCGGTCTCGAATCGGAGAAGCGCGGGATCGAACGGGCGGGCGCGCGGCTTGTGATCGCGACGTGCGACACGCGGATGCCCTGGGCAACGGTGGTGGTGGGGCAGTTGTACGGCGTGGCGGGGCAGTGCCAGCACCGGCCTACCGGGATGTTCCGGCGCTACGCGTGGCCATCCGCTCGCTGGGGTTCGATGCACATCGAAGGCGGGGCCTCCGCTGCCTACCGCCGCGAAATCGAGTCCGCCCCCGATCCAGAGGCGAAGCGTGTGGAGATCGAGGCGCGGCTCAACGCACTCGCCTCGCCTTTTCTCACGGCGGAGGAGACCGGCCAGGACATCATCGACCCGCGCGAGACGCGCCCCCTCCTCTGCGAGTTCGTCGAGGAGGCACAGACGATCCTGCGGTCGCAACTGGGTCCCTGCCCCAATCCTTACACCCCGTAGCAACACGGCACGACGTCGTACACTGACGACGCGCGGGGACGTATGTGGGATGGACGTGGACGTGGCGGTCGGTGTGTCCAGGCGCCTGCTTGTGCTGGCCGGTGGCGTGTGCCTGCTGGCCGCCATCGTGGCCTGTTCAAGGGAGAAGACGGCGCCCGCCGTCAGCCTGACCGATGCGGCGACCGTGGAAGCGACACCGTCGGCTACCGCGAGCCCGACGCCGTCGCCGACACCCAGCCCGACTCCCTTCCCCACGGCCACGGTTGCCACGCCCGCCATCGCCGCCGCGGCCGGCAAGCCCTACTTCCCGCCTCCCCCGCCACGCGATAGCGCCGCACCAGCGGGCGCCGCCGGCATCGCGCGCCTGCTCGCACCGCACGTCGGCGTCGACCACTACATCGAGGTCGACCGGATCATCGACAACCAGATGGAGTCGCCGCGTGACGGCAGTTACGCCGTCGGCTTCTACCCCGATTTCGACCACCCGGGTACCGGCGGGAACGCGATCTTCTCTGCGCATGAGACCTGGAATCACTTCCAGGGCCCGTTCTATCAGCTGAACCAGGCCAAGGCCGGCGACGAGATCACTGTCGTCATGGACGACGGCAAGCAACTCCGCTACCGGGTGTTCGACAACACCCGCTATCAGGTCGACACGATGCCGATGGCGGAGATCCTCTGGCCCAGTAAGCGTCCACCCGGCGAAGAGTGGCTCACCCTCCTTACGTGCGGCGGCCGCATCGTCTACGACAGCAGCGGGTTCGGCGAATACCTCGATCGCGACGTCGTGGTCGCGAAACGGATCTCCTGATCCCACGGGGCCCCAGCGCTGGCCTACACTCCACTCATGATCAGTGACCTCGCAGCGGTACCACTGTCCGATGAGGCGAAGGCCCAGATCACCTCT
>VGPD01000063.1 GCA_016875635.1 Chloroflexota bacterium | reverse complement strand
GCGGCGGAGACAAGAAAGAAGAGGCGAAGCCCGCAGCGAGCAAAGCCGGTGGGGCGGCGACCGCCGCTGCGCCCGCGGCGCCGCAGCCGAAGCAGGGTGGCCGCATCGCGCGCGCCCAGTCCGGTGACCCGGTCACGTTTGACCAACACGGTCAGTCGACCGTCCTTGTCAACTCGCCGTCCTCACCGATGTTCAACACGCTGGTCGGGGTCGACTACAAGGACGGCGACGAGAAGCCGACGAGCATCATCCCGGAGCTGGCGAGCTCGTGGGAAATCGCCAAGGACGGGCTGACCTACACCTTCAAGCTGAAGCAGGGCGTGAAGTTCCACGACGGCACGCCGTTCGTGGCCGGTGACGTGGTGGCGTCGCTCCAGCGGCAGATCACCCCGCCGAAGGGGCTCGTCCCGCCGCGCAAAGACCAGCTGGGCGTCATCTCGAAGATGGAGACCCCGGACGACTTCACGTTGAAGCTGACGATGAAGCGCCCTGCCTCGCCGACCTCGATGCTCCCGATCCTGGGCCAGGGCTGGATGGCCATCTACGCCCAGAAGGACATCAAGGACGACAAGTTCGACTGGAAGAACAAGGCCAACGGCACCGGCCCGTACCGCGACATGAAGTACGAGCGCGGCGTCAAAATCACGCTGCAACGAAACAAGGAGTACCACGTCAAGGACCGCCCGTACCTCGACGGCCTGGACATCTTCATCATGCCGCAGGAGTCGTCGCGCGATGCGGCGCTGCAGGCGGGCCAGGTCCAGATCGGCGGCGTAGGCGCCGGCTCGGCCGAATCGCTCAAGAAGGCGATCGGCGACAAGGCCGTCTTCAGCAAGCGATCGACCCTTGGCTTCTCCGTGCTGAACTACAACACTTCGAAGGCGCCGTGGAACGACGAGCGCGTCCGCCGGGCGGTGAACCTCGCGATCAACCGTGAGGAAGCGATCAAGGTCGTCGTGAAGGGCGAAGGCGTGGTCGGTGGCTACCTGCTGCCGGGCGGCATCTGGGCGTTGCCGGAAGAGGAGATCCGCAAGCTCCCCGGCTACGAGAAGCAGGGCCCGAACTCGGT
Source organism: Chloroflexota bacterium (assembly GCA_016875635.1). Taxonomy (GTDB): domain Bacteria; phylum Chloroflexota; class Dehalococcoidia; order UBA2979; family UBA2979; genus SURF-43. Next base: position 4,591 of record VGPD01000063.1, on the reverse strand, counting down.
CGCCGAGGCGAAGAAGCTGCTGGACGCCGCGGGCGTGAAGGATGGCCTGAACGTCACGCTGCTCGTCCGCCAGGCATTCTACGAGAACCTCACCCTCTTCACGGCCGACCAGCTGGCGAAGATCGGCATGAAGTCCAAGCAGGACATCGTGGAGACGGCAATCGCCTACGACCGGGTGAACAAGCGTGACTTCGACCTGGTGCCCTGGGGCCACGGCGTCTCGCTGGACGACCCGGACGCGCTGTGGGCGGAGTTCTACATCAAGGGCGCGCCGCGCAACTACTCCGAACTCTCCACCCCGGAGATCGAGGCCGCATTCCTGAAGCAGTCGGTCGAGCTCGACCCGGCGAAGCGGAAGGAGCTGGTGAAGGACCTGCAGAAGATCTCGCTGCCGGTTCTCGGCAAGTCGATCTACTACTGGTCGCTGTCCCAGATGGCGGTGTACAAGCAGGTGCAGGGCTTCGTCCCGCACGTGTCAAGCTACAACGACAAGAAGATGGACGAGATCTGGCTGAACGCCTAGGCCAGTCTGACTGTCGGGCTCGCAAGTCGCGCGAGTACAACATCGAGCCGCCCCTTCCGGGGCGGCTCGATGCATTCAGACCCGACGCCGCGGCCAGGCCCCGGGATAGCCGCCCGCTTCGGCCGCCCCGGCCCCCGGCCGCTCCACCTCGCCGGCATAACGGATACAATCCGCCCGCTCAGAAGCCACCCGGCTGGCCCGTTGCGGGCCGATCTCGCCGCTGGCCGCAGTGACACACCATTGGAGAGCGCACATGGCCATCAAACATCTGGACGGAAAAGTCGCAGTCGTCACCGGCGGCGCCGGGGGCATGGGCAGCTGGATCTCCCGCATCTTCGCCGAACAGGGCGCGAAGGTGGTCGTGGCGGACACCGGCGCGGACGTCGAGGGACGCATGGGCGTCGACCCCACGCGCGTCAACGCCCTCGTCAAGGAGATCCGAGATAAGGGTGGCGAGGCAGTCTCCCATATCGGCGACATCGCCGACCTGAAGGTCGCGGAAGACCTCATGCGCCTCACACTCGACACCTACGGGACGCTCGACATTCTCGTCTGCGCGCAGGGCATCCTGCGCGAGCGGATGATCTTCAACATGACCGAGGACGACTGGGACGGCGTGATTCGCGCGCACCTGCGTGGCTGCTTCGCCGTGTCGAAGTATGCGGCGATCCACTGGCGTTCCACCCGACAGGGCGGCCGCGCGATCTATTTCACCTCGGTCGCGGGCGTCCGCGGTTCAGCCGGGCAGCCGAACTACTCCGCCGCGCAGCAGGGCAAGGTCGGGTTGATGCTGGCGGTCGCGAAAGAGCTCGGGCGGTACGGGGTCACCGCCAACTGCATCTCCCCGCTCGCCGCCACACGCATGACCGACCGCGGGCGCGCCGTCGCCGGCGGGCAGGCGCCGAGCCTCACGGCCGAGGGCACCCCGGGCGACCCCAAGAACGTGGTGCCAGCGATCGTCTACCTCGCCTCAGACCAGGGTGCCGAGATCACCGGACGGGTGGTCGGCGCGACGGGGCACAAGGTCACGATCTGGCGCGAGCCCGCGTGGACGCGGACGATCTACAACGAAGATCCGTACTGGGACATCGACACGCTCTTCGAGCTGATGCCGGAGACGCTGGGCGCCGGAGGCTTCCAGATGGCGACGCCGCAGAGCCCGTAAAGAGAGACGCCCGACACCAGCATCGTCAACGAACGGAGCAGCACGTGGCAACGAAACATCTTGAGGGTCGGGTCGCAATCGTCACCGGCGGCGCGGGTGGCATGGGCAGCCACGTCAGTCGCGTGTTCGCCGAGCAGGGGGCGAAGGTCGTGGTCGCCGACACGGGCGCCGACGTCGAAGGGCGAATGGGCGTCGACCCCACGCGGGTGAACGCTGTGGTGGACGACATTCGCAAGGCGGGCGGCGAGGCCGTGGCTTACATCGGCGACATCGCCGACATGGATACCGCCGAGAAGCTCGTCGGCTTCGCGCTCGAGAGCTTCGGCGCCCTGGACATCCTCGTCTGCGCGCACGGCATCCTGCGCGAGCGAATGATCTTCAACATGTCGGAGGACGACTGGGACGGCGTAATCCGTGCGCAGCTGCGCGGCTGCTTCACGGTGACGAAGTTCGCGTCGATCCTGTGGCGCCAGCAACGGAACGGCGGCCGGATCATCTACTTCACCTCGGACGCCGGGATCAGCGGCGGGCCGGGACAGGCGAACTACTCGGCGGCGCAGGCGGGGAAGATCGGGTTGATGCGCTCCAACGCCCGCGCGCTGGAGCGCTACGGCGTCACCTCGAACGTGATCGCACCGCTGGCCGCCACGCGCATGACGGACCGCGGGCGCGGCGTTGAGGCCGGCGCAGACGGCCCGCCGAGCGCCACCGCCGCGGGGAAGCCGATGGACCCGAAGAACGTCGCCCCTCTGCTGGTCTGGCTGGCCTCCGAGGAGGGCGGCGCGGCAAACGGCAAGATTTTCGGGGTGAGCGGGCACCGCATCAGTCTGTACGAGGACCCGGTGCAGGAGCGCTACCTCCACAGCCGTGACGCCTACTTCGACATCGACCGGCTCTTCGAACTGTGGCCCACCACCCTGGGACTGCAGGCCTATCCGATGCCAGAGATCGAGGGCCTCCCGCGCCAGTCGGAGGCGACGAGCTAAACCCTCGCACGATTCTCGGTCGGGGGAGACAGCCACGCTCACACGAACATCGTGGTCTGGACTCTGAGGGGATCGGCCGCCAAGTATCATCGCGGCACCGGCCGGATGTCGGGAGCAGTCAGGAGGTCGTCGATGCGTGGTGTGGTGGTTTGTCCTCATCCGGAAGCGGTCGAGGCGGGGCGTCGGATCTTGCAGGAGGGTGGGAACGCTGTCGATGCGGCGATCGCCACGGCATTCGCGCAAGGCATAGCCGACCCGATCATGACGAGCGTCGGTGGGAACGGCACGATGCAGGTGTACCACGCTGAGTCGGGGCAGCACCTGGTGATCGACTTCTACGGCAAGGCGCCTCTGCGGGCGACGCCGGAGATGTGGCAGGACAAGGTGATCCGACGCCTGCGCGCGGACATGTGGGAGCTTCAGGGACACGTGAACCAGGTGGGACACCTAGCGGTGACCGTCCCGGGCACCGTGAAGGCGCTGTACGAGGCCTCCCGGCGCTTCGGGAAGCTGCCGTGGAGCGAGCTCCTTCAACCTGCGATCGCGCTGGCGGAAGAGGGTTTCATCGTCCCACAGGAACTGGCGGAAACAATGTCGCGGCCGGGGGCGGACGGGCACGCCGGGGTGGCGGAGATCATGCGCTCCAACCCAGCGGCAAAGAAGGTGTTTACCCGGGATGGCGAGCCGATGCAGGTCGGCGAGCGCTTCCGGATGCGGGACTACGCGCAGACACTGCGCACGATCGCTGCCGGCGGGCCTGACACGATCTACGGCGGTGGTGAGATCGGTCGCGCCATCGTTAAGGACTTCGCGAAGCACGGCGGGCTGATCACCGACGAAGACCTGAGTGCCTACAATCTCGACATCTACGAGCCCCTTCGCGGGCAGTACCGCAGCTACGAGGTGTGCGGGAACCGGCCGCCCGGCAGCGGCGCGCAAATCATCGAGACGCTGAACATCCTCGAAGGCTTCGACATGGCGGGGCTAGGCTTCGGCACGCCGGAGTACGCGTACGTGATGGCGATGGCCCAACGTGCGGGGTTCGCGGATCGAGAGCGCTACCTGGGCGACCCGGCGTTCCTGGACGTGCCGGTGGATCTACTGACCTCGAAGGAGCGTGCCGCGGAGTGGCGTAAGCGTATCGAGGCCGGCGAGATCTTCGACGTGGAGGGACTGCTGCCGCCGGAGTCTAAAGAGACGACGACCGTTTCCGCGATGGACGGCGACGGGAACGCGATCAACATCACCCATACGCTCGGTAGCCCGTGCTCGGGGGTGGTGGTCGAAGGGCTTGGCTTCCTGTTCAACAACTCGATGCACATCTTCTACCCGTACCCGGGGCACCCGAACTCGATCGCACCGGGTAAGTCCCGCACCACGGGGATGTCGCCGACGATCGTGCTACGCGACGGACAGCCGGTGATGGTCACGGGCGCGCCGGGGGCGGTGAAGATCCTCACCGGCAACCTCAATGCCCTGGTCAACCACATCGACTACGGCATGACGGCGGTGGAGGCGGTGTCCGCCCCACGCATCCACTCCGAGGGGCTGTGGGTGGACGTGGAGGCGCGGCTCTACTACGGCGTGGCGAAGGAGTTGGAGCGGCGCGGCCTGCGGCTGGCGAAGAGCGTGAAGAGCCACGACGGCTTTTTCGCGCTGGTGCACGCGGTCACGCGCGACCCGGCTTCGGGCCGGCTCTCAGGCGGAGCGGACCCGCGCGGACGGGGCGGCTGGGCCGAGGTACGCGCGTAGCGTGATCCGAGCATTCGGACAGCTTCCGCAGGGTCGGAGCGGAGCGTCCTGAGACGCGGCATTCCGCAGCACCCCGGCATTGCGTCGCGGTTCAGCCACCCGTCGGGGCGAGGTGGCCGGCCACGTCACGGCCTAGTTAGGCCGCGAGGGCGAGTTGTCGGTCGC
>VGPD01000062.1 GCA_016875635.1 Chloroflexota bacterium | reverse complement strand
CTAATAGATTCAACCGTGCACCCCGCCTCGGCACCCTCGTTTTCAGCCCCCGCCCCCAACCTCTGAACACGCCCCGAACCAGAGCGAAGCCAAACGCCATCGCCGTGAGGGGGTGGGGGGTGAGCGTCCCCACAGAGTCACGGGTAAGAGTCCAACAAAGTGAGTTAAACTATCGCCATGGCACCAGACGCCCCCACTGCTGAGCCGAACGTCCGCTTCACCGATGAGGCGCACGCGAAACTGTCGGAAGTGATCAGCGGGCACCCGAACCCCGTCGCCGGGCTGCGCCTCCAGATCACCAGCCGCGAGGGCGGCCAGTTCCACCACCTGCTCTCGCTCGTCGAGGATGGCGCGCAGGCCGAGGGCGACCTGACGATCGAGGCCGGCGACATCTGCGTCTTTACCGACCAGCGCAGCGCCCCCTATCTCCGCGACGTCGAGGTGCACTACTTCGAAGAGGGCGACGAGCGTGGGCTCGAGTTCCGCAACCCCAACCCGCTCTGGATCGACCCGCGCGAGTTCCAGATACAGGACCTCTTCGACCAGTTCATCAACCCGCAGATCAGCTCGCACGGCGGCCGCATCGAACTGATCGCCGTCGAGGGCCGCACCGCCTACGTCGAGTTCTCCGGCGGCTGCGTAGGCTGCGGGATGATCAACGTCACTCTCCAGCAGGGCGTCGAGGTCGCCGTGAAAGAGAACGTCCCGGACATCGACGAAATCGTCGACGCCACCGACCACAACTCCGGCACCAACCCCTACTACCAGCCCTCGAAGAAGTAAGACGCCGCGGCCTCCGGCTCCCGCTCCCTTGGAAAGGGGGTGGGGGAAGGGATCGACCCCTTCTTCTTCAACCCCTTCCCCGAGGGGAAGGGAATGGGGGCTGCCTGCGCCTAAGGCGCAGCAGTACGTGCCTCCGCCCAAACACCGAAGCCTGATGGAACGCACTAGGACTCTGGATCACCCTCCCAACGGGAGGGCAGGGGAGGGGGTTACTCGATCTCGAAGCGCAGCGTCGCATGTGCATTGCGCAACGCCTGCTCCACCTCCGCCGGAGACTCGCCTCGCGCGAAGATGAAGCCGAGGTACTCCGTCCCCTCCGGCAGCGGCGTCACTTTCCCGCCGACCGGGATGCTGATCGTCACGCTCTCGATCAGCGGTACGGCCTCGGCGGCCTCGACACCCTCGATGGCGCGGAGCACGCCGGCACGCGGGATCGGGATCATCATCACGCCGGCGGCCCGCGTGTCTCGCTCAAAGGTCGGGATCCCGGCGCCCGTCGCGTGGCGCAGCAGCAACTCCTCCAGGCTCATCCCCGTACCGAACTGCAACGTCCGTGCGCACAGCCCGCCGATCGACCGCGCCGCGATGTCGATCGAGTACGCCTGGCCGCCGTCGAGGCGCAACTCCACATGCACCGGCCCGTCGCGCAACCCGAGCGCGAGGCACGCGCGCTCCGCCGTTGCCTCGATCAGCCGCTGCTGCTCCTCGGGGAGTCGCGAGGGCGTCACGTAGATCGTCTCCTCGAAGTACGGCCCGACGAGGGGATCCGGCTTGTCGAAGATCGCCAGCGCCCGCAGCCGCCCCCCATCCGCCCGAGGCTCAGTCAGGAGCCCTTCGAGCGAGACCTCGATGCCCGGGATGTAGCCCTCGATCAGCACGCGGTCGGCGTGACGCGCCCCGCACTCCGCCAGCGCTTCCTCCGTCGTGAGGATCGAAGTCACCCGCCGGAACGCCTCGACGAACGCGCGCTCGTCGTCGGCGCGGATCACACCCCGGCTGGCGGAGAGCGCGAGCGGCTTCACCACTACGGGATAGCCGACACGTTCTCGCACCGTGGCGGCGACGGCCTCGGGCGGCTCGGAGACGTGGGCGACGTGCCAGGCGGGTGAGGGCAGTCCGGCCGCCTGGAGGCGCGCGCGGAGCGCCGACTTGTCGCGGGTCGCTTCCACCGCGCTCACGGGATTGTGCGGCAGTTCCAGTCGCCGCGCGGCGCGCGCCGCCAGCAGCGTCCCGCCGTCGTCCACCGCGACAATCGTGTCCACCGGGTGCAGCGTCGCGTACGCCTCGATCTCGTCGGCGCCGTGCTCGGGGTCGTCGAAGTCGAAGGTGGCGAGCCCGCCGTGTGCCGCGCCCTCGAGGGGTGACCGCCGGTCCGTGCCGACGACCACCTCCACACCCAGCCGCGCCGCCGCCTCCATGAAGTCAGGCGCGCGATACGAGGCGGACGGGATCAGGAGCATGACGCGCGGCATCGAGACCTCCCCAGCGATCCATCCTAAGCCGGGTGCCCAACTCCTCGGACACCCCAACTCCTCCGACACGGAGACGCCGGCTGCGAGGCCGGCGTCCGTCGTTCAACCGAGGCCCGAAGAGCCGTCGAGGCTAGTGGCCGCCGCAGGCGCACCCGCCGCCCGCCGAGGGCGCGCCCATCGCGTTCGGGGCGGTGATCGAGAAGCCCTGCTGCATCACGTCCTCGACGTAGTCGATCGAGGCGTCGTCCAGCGTCGTGGCCGAGGCCGGGTCGACGAGGAAGCGGAGCGAGCCGACCGTGATCACGGCGTCGTCCGCCGCCGCCGTGTCGAGGCCCATGCCGAAGCGGGGTGCCCCGCCGCCGCAGCCGCAGGCCCCGCCGCCGCAGCCACCGCCGCCGGCCTGCACGAAGACGCGGATGCCCTGCTCCGGAGCGCGTTCGCCGATCAGGCTCGCCAGACGCTCCTGTGCCAGTGAAGTAACGGTGAGGTTCATCGATCCTCCCGAAACGCCGCTAGCGCGGCGGAATGGTCATTGATGACCCGCTTATCTTCGCTTACCGGGGCAACCCCCGGCAACCGGGGGTTGCCCCTGATCAGATTCAGTCCGGGGCGCCCTCGTGGGCGGCCACCACCTCCAGCAACTCCCGCCCGAACCGCTCCACCCGCGACTCGCCGAGGCCCCACACCCGCATCAGGGCGTGCATGTTCCGAGGCCGCAGCCGCACGAGGTCGCGCAGCGTCCGGTCGGCGAAGATCGTGTAGGCGGGGGCGCCCTCGGACTTCGCCCGGGCGGTGCGCCAGGCGCGCAGCGCGACGTAGAGCGGGTCGTCCGGCCGCATGTCCTCCTCCGACACCGCGCTCGTGACACCCGAGGACACCGACACCCGGCCGGGGCGGAGGCCCAGTTGCTGCACGGCGGGGTTCGAGGGCGGGGGCGCCGACGCCGGATGCCCCTCCTCCCACTCCGCGATCAGCCGCAGCAGATCCTGCCCGAACCACGCCGCGCGACGCTCACCGATCCCCCACACGGCGCGCAGCGCGTCCATCGAGGCCGGGCGGAAGGTCGCCAGCTCCCGCGCCGTGCGATTCTCGAACACGAGGTAGGGGTCGCGGTCGGTCGACCGTGCGAGCTGTTCGCGCAGCGCCACGATCTCGTCGTACAGGTCAGACAGATAGGGCTGCGCCTCGTCGTGCTCGTGGCGGCCGAGACAGTTGTCGCACGCCTCGCACCGCTCCGGCGGCTCCTCGCCGAAGTACCGCAGGATGAGGCCGCGACGGCACCCGTTTGTCTCCGCGTACTCCGCCATCTCGCGCAACCGCGCCTCCTCGTGCGCCCGATGCCGCACGATCCCCGACACGTCGATCGGCGCGTTCACGTCCGTCGACGTCAGCCGCAGCGCCACCGGGTCGATCAGCCCCGAGTCGCGCAGCGCCGCCACCGTCATCGCGAACCCGTCCGTGTTCTCCTCGCCGATGTCGAACGGCAGCCGGCCGTCCCCGTTCGGCACACTCGACGCGAGGCTCACCCAGCGATGCCACGTCGCGCGGACACCGAGGGCGTCCGGGTGCGCGTCCTCGATGAAGCCCTGCTGGAAGCGTCGGTCCGCGCGCGCGTAGAGCAGCGTGCATTCGGCGTGGTCGCCGTCTCGCCCGGCGCGCCCCGCCTCCTGGTAGTACGCCTCGATCCGCCCCGGCATGTTGAGGTGGATCACGTACCGCACGTCCGGCTTGTCCACGCCCATGCCGAAGGCGTTCGTCGCTACGATCACCGGCAGCTCGCCGAGCATGAACCGGCGCTGCACCAGCGACCGCCGCCCCCGCTCCAGCCCCGCGTGGTACGCCTCCGCTTTCACCCCCGCGTTCCGCAGCGCCTCCGCCATCTCCTCCACGCCGCGTCGAGTCCGCACGTAGACGATCCCCGCGAGGCCCGGCCGCTCCCGCACGTACTCCACCGCCCAGCGACGCCGCTCCTCCGCCCCCTCGATCGCCTCGACGGCGAATGTGAGGTTCGGCCGGTCCACCGAGGTCACCACCTCCAGCGCCTCCGGCGCGACCCCCAGCCGCTGCGCGATGTCCCGGCGCACCTGCGGGTTCGCCGTCGCCGTCAGCGCGAGGGTGCGCGGGAAGCCGAGCCGTTCGCGCACCGCGCCGAGCTGGAGGTAGTCCGGGCGGAAGTTGTGCCCCCACTCGGAGATGCAGTGCGCCTCGTCCACCGCCAGCAGGTTGATCCCCGCGTTCTTGAGGCCCACGGTGAACCGGGGGTTCTGGAACCGCTCGGGCGCGACGTACAGGAGCGGCACCTCGCCGCGGATGAACGCCAGGTACCGCCGGTTCTGCTCTTCGCGGTCGATGTGGGAGTTGATGAACGTGGCGTTCACCCCCGCCGCCTGCAGCGACTCCACCTGGTCCTGCATCAGCGCGATCAGCGGCGAGACGACGACGGCTCGCCCGACCTCGAGGGCGGGCAGGACGTAGCACAGGCTCTTCCCCGTGCCCGTCGGCATCACCGCCACCACGTCATGCTCCGGCAGCGCGCGCAGCACCGCCTTCTGCCCGCCGCGGAACTCCGGGTACCCGAAGACGTCGAGGAGCTTTCGCCGGTACGCCGACATCTCGGTGGGGAAGGCCGCCCGCTCGGCCGGGGCGACCAGGGGCGCCGTCCGTTCGGGGCTCGCGACCGCCACCGGCGCGCGCCCGATGCTCACCCCCTCGGCCGAGGGCGGCCCGACCGCTGACGCGAGCGGCGGCGCGTCATCGGGGCGCGCCCCGCAGGCGTCGCACCACGGCGCGCGCGGATCCATCGCCTCGCCACACGCCGCACACAGATCCGCCACGCGAACCCCCAGACAGCGGTCGCGCCCCTCGAATCCGAGGCGCGCGTGGCTGGGGACCCTCATGGTATCGCGGGGGCGGCTGGCGGCGGCACGGGATGGCGCACAGCGGCACGCGCTACCATCCCGGCAATGCCCCTCAGACTTCCGCAGGTCCGCGCGTTGATGCAGCAACATGGGCTGAGGCAGTTGTATGGCAAAGTTCTAGCGCCCAACGACAACAGTAAGCAACAGATCTACCTCGGTCGGAGTTACGGCGTCTTACAGGGACTCCCCTTCGAGGTTCGGGCTCTTGAAGGGCCAACCGGACGCCCGGCTTTCTACGGGTGGCCGCGGTTTTTCTGGATGAACGAACACGGGGCGCTGGCCGAGGCACCGGATGCCAAGCTCATTCTCTATCCGCAATATCCAGAGGTTCGCCTGTCTGGGGTGCTGCGCGGATCTGCGTTCGCTCCGGATTCCCTGCGACAGCGTGCAGACCGGAGCTAGCCCGAGCGTTGCCTGCTCCTCGGGACTACGGATGACGGTCGTATCCTCGGATACGTTGCGGTGTAATGCGCCGCAACCGCGCGCTCCCACGGCACCGAGGCCTCGCTCCACGCCTGCCGCAGCAACTTCCGCGCCCCGTCGAGGTCGCCTGCGACGAGCCGCTCCTGGGCGGCGGAGCAGAGACGCACCACCGGATGTTCGGCGTTCAGCACGAGCGCTACACCAGCCCCGACTCGCCGCGCTCTTCCGCCTGGTGCGCCGCCATCCGCGCTTGCTCCGCCGCGTCGATCGCCGCCAGCCGTGCTTCCAGCGCCTGCGCGCACCGGGACGCCTCGCCGAGCGCGACCTCGGTCAGCACGCGACGCAGCGAGACCTCCCCCCACGGTCCGGCCACGACGCCGTCGAGGTGGGACTCCTCGTGCCGTGCCAGCGAGGCGAGTATCCGCCGGTCCTGCTCCAGCCGCGCCAGCAGCGCCGGGATCGTCGGCGTGCCGTACATCACCGCCGCCACGGACGCCGGGTGCCGGTCTGCGCGTCCGCCCGCGGCCGTGATGCCCGCCGCCGCCGCACCGAACGTCGCGCACGCCAGTTCGAGGCTCGCGGCGTAGCCGGCCACGGTCCGTCGCGGCGCCTCGCGCCCGCCCTCGTCCGCCTCCGCCTCGCCGATCGCCCGGAGCGCAACGCCAATCCGGCGGTGCAGCTCCCCGCACGCCTCTTCGAGGGCGTCGAGCGGCAGCGCGTCGAAGGCGCCGAACGCGGCGGGCCGGTCGCGATCCGGTTGGTTCATGCCGCCTATCCTACGAGGATGAAGGAACTCGGCTGGGCGATGCACGCCATCATCCTGGTGAGCATGGTGATCGTGCTCTGGGCTGGCGGCGACTACGTCGAGCAGTGGTTCGGCCACGTCGCGCGGAGCGTCGCCGAGTTGTTCCTGATCTTCTGGTACCTCGTCGCCGTCATCGGGATGCGAGTTTAATGGCA
>VGPD01000061.1 GCA_016875635.1 Chloroflexota bacterium | reverse complement strand
CATCAAGCAGCTCGCTGCGCTGCTCGAACCCTGATCGCGGTCGTCAGACGCGGACGCAGATCCACGCCCGCCGACACGCACCGAATGACTATCGCCATGTCATGTACCGGTCGTGACCTGATCGCCTGAAACAGATCCACCGCGAGCGAGAGAATCACGGTGGCCAGGAAGGGGGTCAGGTCACAAGACATCGCCCTTGCCGTTCTGTGTCTTGAGCATCTGGACGTTTGCGACTTCATAACCCCACACGATTTCCAGGCGATGCACGCACGGTTAGCGGCCATCATTGGCCCGACGCCCGGAAGCTCTCCGACTCCCGCTACGGTGCTGCGCCGCCGTGCCAAGTCGAGGGCGCTCCTGAATCCGAGTACAGCTGGGTCGCGGGGGGTGGCGGGTCAGGGCAGGGACGCCTGGTGGGTCGATAGGGGGCGTAAGCTCAATGAGCGTAGTGACACAGATTGTGGATACATGCCAGAAAACTCATCAAGCATCGATGTGATCAGTGCGCTGACTGATATCGCACCAGATTCGCGGCTGGCCAATCTCCGCTCCCAGCGCCCGGAGGCTGCGGAGCACGCGCAGGCGAGCTATACGGCGCTCTTCGACCCTCTGGAGCCGGTCGGCCTCAACCCGGTCGAGCGCTTCGCGATCGCCTTGCACGTCGCCACGATCCACGAGTCGCCGGAGACGATCACACACTTCAAGGCCCGGCTTCTGGCCTGTGGCGCTGACCCGGAGGTCGTCACGGCCGCCGCTTCACCCGCATCGCCGGCCGAGGTCAGCGTCTCCATCCCGCCCCGGCTGCGGGCAGCGCTGCGCCACGCGGAGCTGGTTACGCGGCGGCCGGTGGACGCCACGCGGGACGATCTCCAGCTGCTCGCGGACGCCGGCCTCGCGACCGTCGAGATCGTCGTGCTCTCGCAGATCGTCGCCTTCGTCAGCTTCCAGGTCCGGGTGGTGGCGGCGCTTCAACTGCTGGGCGCGGGATCGAACCCGGCAGCAGCGCCAGCAGGTGCACCGGCGGTCGCCGCCTCTGGTGATGCGCTGCCGCCCGCAACGATCATTCGCCCATCGGAGCCCCTGAACAGCCCGCGGGCGTTCACGCGGGCCCAACTCGAGTGGGAACCGTGGCTCATGGGGCTCGACATGGCCGACGCCTCGCCGTCACAGATAGCGGCGCTGGGCGCCCGGAGCAGCAACTCAGCGTACTTCCGCCTGCTCGCGCTGGATGCTGAGGTCCTGACAGCGCGCACGGCCACCGACCTCGGCATTTTCTACACAGACGGCGGTGCGCCCCGCGCCGACCGCGAACTGGCGGCGGCTGCGACCTCCCGGTTCAACGGCTGCGTCTACTGCGCCTCCGTACACTCGCGGCGATCAGCTCAGCTGAGCGAACGCAATGACGACCTCGATCGGCTGCTCGATAAGGGGGTTGAGCCGGGGATCGGTCTCGGCCTCGACGATCGCTGGCAGGCCATCGTCGATCTCGCCGTCGATCTGTCGCGCACGCCCTCCACCGCAACGACGGCCCATGTGAGCCGGCTGCGCACGGCCGGCTTGAGCGATCTGGAGATCCTGGATGTCGCACAATCCGCCGCCTTCTTCTCATGGGCGAACCGCCTGATGCTGACCCTCGGCGAGCCGATCGTCCCGGAAGCGTCGTAGGGCCAGCCCCTGCCAATCGACCGGCGGTCGATTGGCAGGGCTGACGAAGACGAAGTCGCCGTGGTGCGTCTCTCTGTCAGCAGGCGATGGTCGGCGTGACGCCCGACGGGCTGCCCACGCTCAACCTCGATGTGCTGGCCGCGAAACTGCCACAGGCACTCGAAGCGATCCGCCGTTGGATCGACGAGGCTGACGGGGACGACTTGAGCCTATTGTTGTGTGCGCTCAGCGCGCGAATAACTGCTTCGCGGACGGCGGTCGAAATCAGCGGCGAAGTGCCGTTGATCGACTCATCGGGCTACGCGGATTTGGTCACCACTGAACGAACATCGGCATGACGACATGCACGAAGCGGTCGTTGCCGACGGGGCGCAGCACGCCCGGCGATGAGGGCGACGTCGTCTCGATCGCGACGCGGTCGGCGTCCAGCACGTTCAGGACGTCCATCAGGTAGCGGCCGTTGAACGCGATCTTCGCCTCGGCGCCTTCGACGACGGCATCGAGGATGCCCTCGTTGTTGCCGACTTCCTCGGCGCGTGCCGTGATCACGAGGCGGCCCGGATTCGAGCCCTCGCCGGGCGTCGCGATGATCCGCACGATGCCCGAGCCATCCCGCGCGAATATCGAGGCGATCCGCGTCTCGCGCATGAACTCCGCGACCGACACCTCGGTGCGCGTCGCCTTCTGCGCCGGGATCAACTGCTCGTAGTTGGGGAACGTCCCCTGGATCAGGTTGGCCGTCAGACGTGCGTGCCCGACGTCGAACTGCACCTGCGTGCCTGCCGGGTTGAACGTGACTGCCACCTTGCCCTCGGCGGCCTCGCCCAGCAGGCGGCCCAGCTCGCTGAGCGCCCGCGCCGGCACGATCACCGCGCGCTCCACTTTCGCGTCGATCGGCATCGTGTGGACCGAGAGGCGGAAGCCGTCCGCGGCCGCGAGGCGCAGCGAACCGGCGGTGAAGTGGAAATGCACGCCCGTCAGCACCGGGCGCGAGTCGTCCGTCGCCGCCGAGAAGACCGTCTGCGCGATCGCCGTCCGCAGACGCGGCGCCTCGATGGTGATCGCGTCGCTGCCCTCGACGGTCGGGATCGGCGGGAAGTCGTCCGGGTCCATGCCGCCGATCGAGGCAGTGTTCCGCACGCAGGCGAGGCTCACCTGCCGTGAGCGCTCCGCCAGCCGCATCGTGATCTCCTCGCGCGGCAACGTGGCGACGAAGTCGGAGATCAGCCGCGATGGAAGGGTGATGGAGCCCGGCTCCTCCACCTTCGCTTCGATCCGGTAGGTGATTGCGATGGTCTCGGCGTCCGTCGCTGAAAGCGTGAGGTGGTCGCCCTCTGCCTCCAGCAGGACGTGCTGAGTGATCGGCAATGTCGTCCGGGTGGGGATGGCGCGCGCCACGGCCGAGAGGCCGCGGTGCAGGTCCTCCTGCTGACAGGCGATCCGCATGCTTAACCGATCACACAGGTACACCGATTCGTCCCGGAAGTATAGGTGGCGCAGGACTCGCGCGGCAACGCGACCACGGCACTTCCCGGCCAGATCCTCGGCTACGGCCGCGGCGGCAGCACCTCCAGCAACCCCACCAGCGCCTCCAGGTGGACGTCAGGCGTCGCCGCCCGTTCCGGATAAGGGGTCTCGGTGCGGCGGAGCCATGCCGTCCGGAGTCCCGCGTGCTGGGCCCCCGTCACGTCCGCAATCGGGGAGTCGCCGACGTACAGCACCTCCCCCGGCTCCAGGCCCAGCCGCCCGCAGAGCGCGCCGAACACGGCATGGTGCGGCTTGTACGCCCGCAGCGACTCCGACGACTGGATCACTGAGAACCGAAGACGCGACCGCACCGTCGCACTCTGCAGGAAGTCCTCGTCCGCGTTCGAGAGCAACGCCAGCGCATAGCCGCGCGCGTGCAACCCCTCGATGGTGTCGAGGGCGTCCGGGTACGGGGGGGACTCGGAGAGCCGTGCCCGGAAGTGGTCCGCGGCGGCCTCGGCGTTGCCCGACACCTCGTGCGTTGCGAGGGCAGCCGCGAACTGGCGTCGCCAGATCTCCCACTGGCTGTGCCAGTCCGGGAGCGGGCCCGCCAGCATCCGGTCGAGCGCGGGATGCGGATCCGCGACGTCGCGCGTCCACACGTCCCCCCGCACGTATGACTTCGTCCACGTGTCGAAGAACGCCTCGTGGTCGACCGTGATCCCCTGCGACAGCAGCAGCGAGGTCACCTCGACGCGGAAATTCGACATCGTGAAATCGAAGAGCGTGCCGTATCCGTCGAACGCGACGCCGCGGATCCCACGGGGGTCGAAGGTCGGTGGTGTTTCCATGTCGCGCGCAGTCTACCCGCGCGAGACCGTCGAGGCCCGTCCCCTAGGTCGCGGGTTCGTACACCTCGCCCAGCGAGATGAGCACGCGGTCGGCCAGCCCGGCGATCTGCTCGCGGGCCTGCTGGCCCTCCTCTGGTGTCATCCGGCTGCGCTCGGCCAACTGCTTCGCCGCCTGGTCCAGTGACTGACGGAAGAAGGTGAACGCCTGCATCGCCTGCGTCAGCGTGATGCCGCGCTGGCGCAGTTCCCGCGCGTACTGCGCGCCGATCTGCGTGACCTCGAGTTCTAGGTCAGAACGCCGCGCCCGACGCCAGATGTAGTCGTCGACGATCTCCAACAGCCGGCGCCCAAGCGGGCGCAACTGGTCGCGCGACGACGCGGAAATCGTGTCGTTCCACTTCGCGTCCTCGCGTCCGGAGTGAAGGCCGCGCCGGATCCGTGTGACGGCGGCGTTTTCCAGCACCCGATCCCGCTGATGCCCGCGGGACTCCAGGAGCGCATACAACTCGTCCTCGGCGAAACGGCGGTGTCCACCCGGCGTGCGAAAGACGTGCAACTCGCCCGAGTCCGCCCAGCGACGCACGGTCGACTCGTTGACCCCGAGTACCTCGCACGCCCGCGCCAGGGTCACCCAGCGTCGAACGGTGCCTGCGGCGTTGCCCGTGCTGCTCGCCCGCTCAACCACGCCGCGCCTCGAATCTCACCACGAAATCTACTCAATTCGCACGAATCACCGTGAGATTCGCCTACCTCACTCTAGGAACGCCCGCCAAGAGGCGCAACGCAAACCCGTCGTGAAAGACACACTCTTGGGAGGGCTTGTTATGGTTTTGGCAGATTCGACGCCCCGCGGCCGACGGAATTCTCCCCGTACCGCTCCCGGAGCGCGTCCAACACCCGGTCGATCTGCTCCTGTCGCCGCGTGTCACCGCGGCCCGAACGAGGCACACCACTCGCCGCCTCGCTCAATTCCAACTGCACGACATCTTCGATGAAGTTCGTAACACCGAGGCCGATCAGGCGGACGGGATGGAACCCTTCGACCCGCACCACCTCGTCGAACAGCGCAAACGCCACATCGAGGATCGCGCTCGTCGCCTGCACCGGGCGCTCCAGCGTCTGGCTGCGCGAGAGCGTCGTGAAGTCCTGCCATCGTAGTTTCAGCGAGACGGTGCGCGCCCGCTTGCCACGCGCACGCAGGTCGGCGCCGACACGCTCCGAGTGCTCGCGCAATACCGAGCGCAGGCGCCCGAGGTCGGCGATGTCTTCACTGAACGTCACCTCTCGCGAGATCTGCTTCCGCTCGCGCCCGCCGGCAAGCACAGGAGCGGGGTCGATGCCCTGTGCGCGGTCGGCGAGCATCGCGCCGCTCGCGCCGAACTGCACCACGAGCCAGCGCGGATCCTGCGCGGCTGCCTCGCCGACCGTACGGATGCCAGCACGCGCCAGCGCCTGAGCAAACTTCGGCCCCACGAATGGAAGGTCTCGCACGGGCGCCGGCGCCAGGAATGCCGCGTCTCCCCCCCACCGGCACCTCGATGAGTCCGTCCGGTTTCGCCCGGTCGGAGCCAACCTTCGCCGTCGTCCGTGACCCGGCGATACAGGCGGACACCGCCACCCCCAGCTCCTCCCGTACGCGCGTCCGTAACGCCTCGGCGGCCGCGCGCCCGCCTAGCCCGCCCGGTCCGATGCCCGTCAGGTCCGCGTACGCCTCGTCGATGCCACCCGACTCCACGATCGGCGTGAGTTCGCCCAGCATGGCGTGGAATCGGCGCGAAATATCGAGATAGGCGGCGAAGTCCGGTGACACCACGACCGCCTGCGGACACAGCCGGAGCGCCTGCACCATCGGTTGTGCCGAGCGGCACCCGAACGCACGCGCCTCATAGGAAGCCGTCGCAACCACACCTCGCCGCCCGTGATGGCCGACCAAGACCGGTTTCCCGCGGAGCGACGGATCCTTGATCCGCTCCACCTCGACAAAGAACGAATCCAGATCGAAGTGCGCAATGCGGCGCGGCAACACGGGACCGGCCTCCGCCATCGTTCGCTCCTCGACCGCTGTGCGTACGCTTCCTCAGACTACGGATAACCGATCGCGGGTGCCCGCGATGACGCCCGTCCACTGGAGGACTCACGCCTCCGGATCGCGCCGTCCGGGGCTCGAGATCGGATCGCTACGGTGTTATCATTTGCACGGGCTCAGTGGACCTCGAACGGCGTTCAACACCTGCACGTCTCCGCGGTATCTGAGATTCGGTGGTTGTGCCGGCCGCCCCGGGCCGGCGTGCAGAGGTGCCGGGGGATCAATCCCGGCTGGAAGTGTTGGACGTGACGCAGAGGATTTACGTCGGGAACCTGCCGTTCTCCGCAACGGAGGAAGAGGTTGCCGGTCTGTTTGCCCAGTACGGAGAGGTTGTCTCGTGCAGCCTCCCCAAGGACCGCGAAACCGGCCGCCCGCGTGGCTTCGGCTTCGTGGAGATGGAAGACGAAGACGCGAAGAAGGCGATCGCCGCGCTGGACGGGCAGCCGCTCGGCGGCCGCGCCCTCCGCGTGAACGAGGCGCAGCCGCGTGAGGCCCGCGTGGGCTTCGGCGGCGGTGGTGGTGGCGGCTACGGCGGTGGCGGCGGCTA
>VGPD01000060.1 GCA_016875635.1 Chloroflexota bacterium | reverse complement strand
TGGAGGAGGCGCAGCGCAGCCAGCAGGTGACACAGGCCGAACTCGACCGGCTGAAGCAACTTCTGGACGCCATCCAGCGCCAGGTCGGCACACCCACTCCGGCCCCGGGCCGGTGATCGAGGCCACGGACGCCCAGAGCAGCCAACCACCAGCGGTGTCAGAGGAGCAGACGGTGAGCGACATCCCTGCACGGGACGCCCGAGTCCACATGACGAATTACCGGCGCATGCCGGTGACGGTCGTGCGCGGCGAGGGCACCCGCGTCTGGGACACCGAAGGCCGCGAATACCTGGACTTCATCCAGGGCATCGCCGTGAACTCTCTCGGCCATGCCAACCCGGGACTCGCGGACGTGATCGCGAAGCAGGCCCACACGCTGATCGCGACGTCGAACCTCTTCTACACGGAAGAGCGCACGAAACTCGCGGAGATGCTCGTCCGCCTCTCCGCCCTCGACCGCGTCTTCTTCTGCAACTCCGGGGCTGAGGCCGTGGAGGGCGCGATCAAGATCGCACGCAAGTGGGGCATCCAGCACCGCAACGGCGCTTACGAGATCATCTCGACACACAACTCGTTCCACGGGCGCACCCTCGCCGCCGTCGCCGCGACCGGCACGCCGCACTACCGCGAGCCGTTCGGCCCGCCGATGCCCGGCTTCGTCTTCGTCGACTTCAACGACGTGGCTCAGATCAAGGCGGCGACCACCGGTCGCACGTGCGCGGTCCTCCTCGAACCCGTGCAGGGCGAGGGCGGCGTGAACGTGCCGGACGCGGACTACCTGCAGCGCGTGCGCGCCTGGTGCGACGAACAGGGCATCCTGCTCATCCTGGACGAAGTGCAGACCGGCTGTGGCCGCGCCGGCACGCTCTTCGCCTATGAACAGGCCGGCGTGGAGCCGGACATCATGACCCTCGCCAAGGGGCTGGGCGGCGGCATGCCGATCGGCGCCATCCTCGCGAAGGAGGCCTGCGCGGTCTTCGAGCCCGGCGACCACGGCTCCACCTTCGGCGGCAACTCCCTCGCCGCCGCCGCCGCAACGTACGTCCTCACCCAGCTGACCGAGGGTGGCGTGATCGAGAACGCGCGCGCCCGGGGCGAGCAGCTCGCGCGGCGGCTGGCCGCGCTGGAGGATATCTCCCCGCTCGTCGCCGGTCAGCGCGGGATCGGCCTGCTGCGCGGGCTTGAACTGACCGACGACGTCGCGCCGGACGTCGTGGCGCGCGCCCTTGGGCGCGGGCTGATCCTAAACCCGGTGCGACCCAACGTGGTCCGGTTCATGCCGCCACTCACCGTCACCGCCGAGGAGATCGACCGAGCGACGGAGATCGTCGGCGGGATCATCCAGGACCTGGAGGCCGAACGGGCGGCCCGGTAGCCCTCCACCACGTAGGATGGCGTCCGGCGAGGTGACACGGGGGGGCGTGATGGGCGGGCTGTTCAACCGGCTCGCGGTGCAGACCGCGCTCCGGGCCACCGCTGTCTCGCCATCGTCGGCGCACTCGTCGCCGTCCAGGTGGGCGGTGCCGTCGGGCGCACGGAGGAGGAGCACTACCGGGAGCACGTCCAGCGTGCGTGCGCCCAGCTGCAGGAGCAGGTCGACACGTTCGCCGATCTGACCGAGACCGGCGCCATCATCCTCGCCAACAGCCCGGACGTCCGCGATTCCGTCGCCCGGCGCGATGTCGTCGCCGCCCTGCGCGCCGCCACCAGCTATTCCGCCATCGTCGGCACCCCCTTCCAGGGCACACCCGGGATGCAGATCTACGACCCGCAGGGGAACCTCCTCGTCCGGGCCCACTCGCCACTCAGCGGTCGACAGCAGGCCACCCCACCGGAGATCGCCCGGGTGCTGAAAGAAGGCCAGCCCCTCGGCGGCATCCGCCAGGACGAACTCCTCGGGCTCGTCCTAACGGGCGTTGCCCCGATCAGAGGGGCGGACGGCGCCCTCGCCGGGGCCATCGAGGTGATGTCGACGATCGACTCGAGCTTCGCGATGGAACGGGCAAAGGCGCTCGGGCTGCAGGTGGCCGTGCTGGACACGGCAGGCGTGATCGCCGCATCGGAATCCAACCTGCGAGTACGCGTGGAGGACCTGCCGCTCGCGCTGACCGACCAGAAGGTCCACGGGACGACCGAGATCACCATCAGCGGACGCCAGTTTCTCGCGGCGTTCGTGCCGCTCGTCTCGCAGACCGGGGTGACCACCGGGCACCTCTACGTCGGCATTGAGAAGAGCGTGATCAGCACGAGCATCGGCGCGACCCGCGCGAAGATCTTCCGCAGCCTCGCAATCGGGCTCTCATTCGCTCTCGTCGCCGCCTGGGTCGGCTCGGTGCTCGCCGTCCGCCCGATCAGGGCGCTCGCCGCCGCTGCCCGTCGCATCCAGGGCAACGACCTGGAGAGCGCGGTCCCCGTCTCGGGGCCGATGGAGGTCCGCAGCCTCGGCGAAGCCCTCGATGACATGCGCCTCGCCCTCCGCGAGGGGCGAGAGGCGATGCTCCTCGCGAATCGCGACCTTGTCACCCAGTTCAACGTCTCCACGGCCACCCTGACGGAGGTCACACGTGACCTGACCGTCATCCAGTCGGTCCTCTCCCACCTCTCCGGCGAACGGTCCGGAGGACTCGCCGGCGCCGTCGAGGAACTCACGGAGCTGGCATGGGTCGACGGTGCGTTCATCGCCGTCGCCACAGAGACCGGCGAACTGTCGGTCGCTGCGATGGCGAATCTCGCGCCGGGCGCGTGCGCCATCGCCATGGAAGTCACACACCAACGCCTCGACGGCGACCTCAGGCGCGAACTGGAGATCACGGACACCGCGGCGACGGGCGACACGGCGCGCCTCGCGGCATGGGGCGTGGGCGGGGCGTTCATCATCCCCATGCTGACCCCCGAGGGGGTCGCCGGGGTCCTCGGGATCACCTCCAGCGGCCTGCTCAGCCTCACCGAGCGTCGCCGGGACCTGGTCCGCTCCGTCACCCACGAGATCACCGCCACGCTCGAGCGCACCGAACTGGAGGGCGAGATCGAGGAGAACCGGCGGATCGCAGAGGCGGTGCTGCGAGAGATGTCCGACGGCGTACTCGTGATCGACCGCGAAGGCATCTGCCGCATCGCCAACCCGGCCGCCGGCCGGTTGCTCGTCCGCCCGCGGACAGACCTCGTCGGACGGTCCTGGGGCGCGTTCCTCCCGCTTGAACCGGAGGCGCTGGAAGCGCTCCGGCGCCGCGCCTATGAGCCGCCGGCCCAGCCGACCGCGCCGGTGCTCATCGTCTTGCACGACCGACAACTGGCGGTCACCTCAGGCCCGTTCCCGGACCCCGACCCGATGCGCTCCGGCATGCTCGTCCTGCTCCGCGACCTCTCCGCGGAGGCCGAGGCCGAGCGCATCAAACAGGACTTCGTCGCCATGGTCGGGCATGAGCTGCGCGCGCCGCTCACGCTCATCCGCACCACCATCGACCTCCTCTTCGAAGGTGACGCCGGCGCCCTGAACAGCACGCAGGAACGCATCGTCGATGTCCTCCGCAACAACGCCGACCGGCTCATGTCGCTCATCACCGACCTGCTCGACATGTCCGCCCTGGACTCCGGCCGCATGCAGATCAGCCCCTCGCTCATCGAGGTCGACAGCATCATCCGCGGCGTCATGGAGGACGTGCAGGCTGCGGGCCAGGCGAAGCAGCACTCGCTCCGCGTGGAGGTGCCCGCGTCACTCCCCGTCTGGGCGGACCCGGTCCGGGCACAGCAGATCCTCCAGAACCTCCTCAGCAATGCAATCAAATACACCCCGGTCGGAGGGGTCATCGAAGTCACCGCACGGGAGACGGCCGGGAATTTTGCCGAGATCGTCGTCCGCGATACCGGGATCGGCATCCCACCGGACGAGCAGGCACACCTGTTCGAGAAGTTCTACCGCACGACGGCCGGGCGGCGGACGACTGGCGGTACCGGCCTCGGGCTGGCGATCGCGCGGGCGCTCGTCGAACTGCACGGAGGACAGGTCCGGTGCGAGTCCGATGGCCGGAACGGCTCACGCTTCACCTTCACCCTACCGCGACGGCGGCTATGATCGGCCTGTCCCTCCCCCGACCACACCGAGGCGCGTGACCCATGACCGAGAAGATCGTCCTCGCCTACTCCGGTGGCCTCGACACCTCCGTCGCCGCCCACTGGCTTCGCGTCGAGCGCGGCTACGAGGTCCACTGCCTCACCGTCGACCTCGGCGCGCTCGGTGACGTCGAGGGCGCCCGCCGCCGTTCGACCGAGGCCGGCGCTGCGAGCATCGACGTCGTGGACGCCCGGGAGGACTTCCTGCGCTACTTCGTCTTCCCGGCCCTCCAGGCGAACGTGATCTACGAAGGGCGCTATCCGCTCGCGACAGCCCTCGGCCGCCCGCTCATCGCAAAATTGCTCGTGGACAAGGCGCGCACCGTCGGCGCGACCGCCGTGGCGCACGGCTGCACCGGCAAGGGCAACGACCAGGTGCGGCTGGACGTCGGCGTGCAGACGCTCGCCCCCGACCTCACGATCGTCGGCACCACGCGCGAACACTCGATCTCGCGCGACGAGGCGCTCGCCTATGCGGCGAAGCACGGGATCTCCGTGCGACAGACGCTCGCCTCTCCCTACTCCACCGACGAGAACCTGTGGGGACGCTCCGTCGAGGCCGGCATCCTCGAAGACCCGTGGCTCGCCCCGCCCGAGGATGTCTACGAATGGACGAAGCCGCTCGACCAGACGCCTGCCAAACCCGTCGTCGTCGAGATTCGCTTCGAAGAGGGCATCCCGGTCGCCCTCGACGGTGGACCACTCGGCCCGGTGGCTCTCGTCGAACGGTTGAACGCTCTCGGCGGCGAGCACGGCATCGGCCGCATCGACATGATCGAGAACCGACTGGTCGGCATTAAGTCGCGCGAGATCTACGAGTCCCCCGCCGCCGTGATCCTGCTGGAGGCGCATCAGATCCTCGAGCAGCTGACCCTCACCAAGCAGCAGGTGCGCTTCAAGGACCGCGTCGCGCAGGAGTACGCGGACCTCGTCTACAACGGCCTCTGGTTCACCTCGCACCACCGCGACCTCGCCCAGTACGTCGCCAGCACGCAGCGCCACGTCACCGGCGACGTGAAGCTCCGACTGTGGCACGGCACCATGATGGTGCAGGGCCGTCGCGCGGAGAAAAGCCTGTACTCGCAGGAACTCGCCACCTACAACAAAGAGGGCGACCTGTTCGACCAGTCGCACGCCCAGGGCTTCATCAAGCTCCACGGCCTCCAGGCCCAGATCCAGGCCCACCGCCAGATGCTCACCGAACCCGGGGACCTCCTCCGCCTCGCCAGCCCGGACTAGACACCGCGGCGTACCGTGACGGGCACTGGAGACCCGCATGAACTGGCTCGTCGTCGTCCCGGTCGTCCTCGCGAAGTTCCTGCTTCCGCTCGCCCTCGTCTGGTTCCCGTTCGCGGCGGGCTGGGCGAACTTCGTCCTCGACACCATCGACGGCGACCTGCTCATCCCGGCGGGCCTCGGCGGCTCCGCCGACCCGAACGAGAACCACCTCTATCAGAACCTCGACAAAATCGCGGACTATACGACCTACGTGTTCATGGTCGTGGCCGCCTGGCGGTGGCCGGTCCGTAAGTGGATCGTCGGCCTGTTCGTCCTCCGGACCGTGGGGCAGACGGCCTTCTTCATCACTCAGAACGAGCTCATGTCCTCTTCTTTCCGAACTTCCTCGAGCCGCTCTTCCTCGTCTGCGCCACGCTGCTCCACTTCAAGCGTGCGGCGGCCTGGGACCACCTCATACGCCACCGCTACGTGTACGGCGCCACGGTCTTCGTCTACAAGATGCAGGACGAGGTACTCACCCACCTCGTCGACTTCGACCGGTCCGATGCCATCGGCCGCCTCTTCGGCGTCTGACCAACGGCTCCGACACACCCGGGGCGTTCAGCGTCGCACCCAGCCGACGCCTCGTGTAGCCTCCCCCTATGACGCAGCCCGCCGAAGGCTCATCGAAACTCTGGGGTGGCCGGTTCTCCGGTGAGACCGACGCGCTCGTCGAGGCCTTCAATGCCTCGATCGCGTTCGACCAGCGTCTCTACGCCGAGGATATCGAGGGCTCCAT
This sequence comes from Chloroflexota bacterium, assembly GCA_016875635.1. Classification (GTDB taxonomy): domain Bacteria; phylum Chloroflexota; class Dehalococcoidia; order UBA2979; family UBA2979; genus SURF-43. The sequence goes on along the minus strand of VGPD01000060.1, from coordinate 1,079 downwards.
CGCCCACGCCGGGATGCTCGCCGCGCAGGGGATCATCTCCACCGCCGACCGTGACGCCGTCATCGCCGGCCTCGAAGCGATCCGGGCCGAGATCGACGCGGGCACCTTCCCCTTCCGGCTCGACCGCGAGGACATCCACCTCAACATCGAGGCAGCCCTCACCGAGCGCGTCGGCGACGCCGGCCGCCGCCTGCAGACTGCCCGCTCGCGCAACGACCAGGTCGCGACCGACACCCGCCTCCACACCCGCGCCGCCTGCGACGCCATCGTCGAGGCCCTGCGCGCCCTGCGCGCCGCCTTCCTCGACCTCGCCGAGCGCGAGGCCGCCACCGCCATGCCCGGCTACACCCACCTCCAGCGCGCGCAGCCAATCCTGCTCGCGCACCACCTGCAGGCGTACGAAGCGATGCTCGCGCGCGACACCGAGCGCTTCACGCAGGCGCGTGCCCGCGCCAACGTCCTCCCCCTCGGTGCCGGCGCGCTCGCCGGCGTCACCTACCCGATCGACCGTGCCGCCGTCGCGCGCGCCCTCGGCTTCGACGGCGTCGCCGAGAACTCGCTCGACGCCGTCTCCGACCGCGACTTTGTCGTCGATGTGCACTCCGCCGCCGCGCTCACGATGGTCCACCTGTCAAGGTTCGCCGAGGAGGTCATCCTCTGGGCCACGGCGGAGTTCGGCTTCCTGCGCCTGGACGACCGCTACTCCACCGGGTCGAGCATCATGCCTCAGAAGAAGAACCCGGACGTCGCCGAACTGACGCGCGGCAAGAGCGCCCGCGTCATCGGCAACCTCGTCCAGGCGCTCACGATGCTCAAGGGACAGCCGCTCGCGTACAACAAGGACAACCAGGAGGACAAGGAGTCGCTGTTCGACACGATCGACACGCTGCTCATCTGTCTGCGCGTCACCACCGGCATGCTGCCGATCATGACCTTCGACCGCGACCGCATGCGCGCCGCCGCCGTCGCCAACTTCGCCCTCGCCACCGACATCGCTGACTACCTCGCGAAAAAGGGCGTCCCCTTCCGCGAAGCGCACGAGGCCGTCGGCAACCTCGTCGCCCGCTGCGAACGCGAAG
>VGPD01000059.1 GCA_016875635.1 Chloroflexota bacterium | reverse complement strand
GAGCATGGTGATCGTGCTCTGGGCTGGCGGCGACTACGTCGAGCAGTGGTTCGGCCACGTCGCGCGGAGCGTCGCCGAGTTGTTCCTGATCTTCTGGTACCTCGTCGCCGTCATCGGGATGCGAGTCTTCTTGCCCTGGCGACGCCGCAAGGACGACGAGCGCCGGTGAGCGAGTCCTCGATCGACCATTCGGCGCGTCGATCGCCTCGGCTGGCGGCCCGAAGCCGCCCCGTGCGAAGATCGACCTGCGGCGGGGGCGATTAGCTCAGCGGTAGAGCGCCCGGTTTACACCCGGAAGGTCGGGGGTTCGAGCCCCTCATCGCCCACCATGCCGCGCGGTCCTCGTGCCGGCGTCGGTTTGCCGGTGCTCCGAGGCCCTTCGTACACTCGGGAGCCTTGAATCCCACCGGGCGATCTCGCCCCGGACGCGCACGGGCCGCCCTCGGGCCCTCGACGAGCAGGTGATCCGTGAGCAAGAGCACGCAGGAGTGGCTGGAATCGACGTGGGGGAAGGCGATCTCGCGCTTCCCGCAGCGACGGCCGAAGTTCGAATCCTCCTCCGGCGTCGACGTCGATCCGCTGTACGGGCCCGAGGCCCTCGCGGAGTGGAACTACCACGAGAAGCTCGGCTACCCGGGCGAGTTCCCCTTCACCCGCGGCGTCCAGCCCACGATGTACCGCGGCCGCCTCTGGACGATGCGCCAGTACGCCGGCTTCGCGGACGCCGAGGAGTCGAACCGCCGCTACAAGTTCCTGCTGGAGCAGGGCCAGACCGGCCTCTCGGTTGCCTTCGACCTCCCGACCCAGATCGGCTACGACTCCGACTCTCCGGAGGCGGAGGGCGAGGTCGGCAAGGTCGGCGTGGCCATCTCCTCGCTGGAGGACATGGAGACGCTGACCAACGGCATCCCCATGGAGAAGATCACCACCTCCATGACGATCAACTCGACGGGGCCCATCCTCCTCGCGCTCTACGTCGCGGCCGCGAAGAAGCAGGGCGCCGACCTCTCGAAGATCGGCGGCACGATCCAGAACGACATCCTGAAGGAGTACATCGCGCGCGGGACCTATATCTACCCGCCGCGCCCCTCCCTCCGTCTCATCACGGACACCTTCGCGTGGTGCAAGGACAACCTGCCGGAATGGAACACGATCTCCATCTCCGGCTACCACATGCGCGAGGCCGGCTGCACCGCCGCACAGGAGCTCGCCTTCACCTTCGCGGACGCCATCGAGTACGTGGACGCCGCCCTCAAGGCCGGCCTCCAGTTCGACGAGTTCGGCGGGCGGCTCGCCTTCTTCTGGGCCTGCCACTCGAACTTCCTCGAGGAGGTGGCGAAGTTCCGTGCCTCCCGCCGGATCTGGGCGCAGATCGCGAAGGAGCGGTACGCCTCGAAGGACCCGCGCGCACAGATGGTGCGGTTCCACACGCAGACGGGCGGGGCCACGCTGACGGCGCAGCAGCCGCTCAACAACCTCGTGCGCACCACGCTCCAGGCGATGTCCGCCGTCCTCGGCGGCACGCAGTCGCTCCACACCAACTCGTACGACGAGGCGCTGGCCCTCCCGACCGAGGAGTCCGTGGAACTCGCGCTCCGCACGCAGCAGATCATCGCCTTCGAGAGCGGCGTCGCCGACACGATCGACCCGCTCGCGGGCTCCTACTACATCGAGGCCCTCACCGACCGCGTCGAGGCCGAGGCATGGGCCTACCTCAAGCGGATCGAGGACATCGGTGGTGCGCTGGTCGGCATCGAGCAGGGCTTCCAGCAGCGCGAGATCCAGGAGAGCGCCTACCGCCTCCAGAAAATGACCGAGACAAAGGATCGCATCGTCGTTGGCGTGAATGACTTCGTGACCGACTCGATGGTGGAGCCGGACCTGATGCGCGTCGACCCGACGCTCGGCAAGCGCCGCGCCCAGCAACTGGCGGCGCTCCGCAAGCGCCGCGACAACACGGCCGTCGAGCGCATCCTCGCGAGGATCCGGGCCGCCGCCCACACGGACGAGAACACGATGCCGCTCTTCATCGAGGCGGTCGAGGCGTACGCGACCGTCGGCGAGATCTGCTCCGTCCTGCGCGAGGAGTGGGGCGAGTACCAGGAAGTCATGACGATCTGATGTCTGACGCCCCGACGTCGGACGCACTGCGTGCCCAGGTCGACGCCCTCCTTGAGGCGAACCGGGCCGCCCGTGCCGAGTTGCTTACCGCGATGGACGCCCTCACCGCGGAGCAGAGACGCGAGCCCTGGTTCGGGACCTGGTCGCTGCACGAGATCGTCGCGCACATCGCGGAGTGGCAGGATGGGTTCGCCCTCGGGCTCGAGCAGATCCTCGCGGGCGAGCGGCCGGTCATCCCCGGCTTCGACCGCACCCTCGATGACGGCGAGGCGACCGATCGGTTCAACGCCGCCGCTGCGGCCGGCGCCTCCGAGAAGTCGTGGGAGGTTCTGATGAGGGGGCTGCGCGCTGCGCGTGAGCGCCATGAGGCGGTGGTGGGCCGTATCCCCGGCACGCTCGACCCCGACCGCTTTGCCGAAGGCCGCACCGCTCGCAATCTCGCTGACGCCGGCGAGCACGACCGGGAACATATCGGCGCCATACTTGAGTGGCGCAGCAGCAAGGGGTATCGATCATGATCGACCGCATCCACCACGTCGGCATCGTCGTCCACAGCGCCGACGCCGCGCTCAAGTTCTTCCGCGACACCCTCGGCCTCACGGTCACGGAGGACCGGGTCGTCGAGGAGCAGGGCGTCCGGGGTGTCCTGCTCGCGCTCGGCGAGAACGAGATCGAGCTCCTGGAGCCGACGCGGGATGACACCGGCGTCGCCCGGTTCCTCCAGACGCGCGGCGAGACGCTGCACCACATCTGCTTCAACACGGACAACGTGGACGGCGAACTCGCCCGGCTGAAGGGCCTCGGCGTCGACCTGATCGACCAGGAGCCGCGTGACGGCCTCGCTGGCCGGATCGCGTTCATTCACCCGAAGGCGGCTCACGGCGTCCTCATTGAGCTCGCCACGCCGCCCGCCGGTGCGCACATCTCCCACGCCAAGGGCTTCGATCACCTGGCGGTGACGGTGGCCGACTACGAGGCCGCCCAGAAGACCTGGGAGCGGCTGGTCGGCCTGAAGGTGACGGGGGAGGTCCGCCCGGAAGGCCGGGGCATGGTGATTGGCCAGACGCGCTCCGGTCAGTGCGTCATCGAGCTGCTCGCAGCCACCTCCCCGGATTCGCCGATGGCGCAGCGCATCGCCGAGCAGGGCGAACGGGCCGCCTCGATGGTCGCCATCGAGGTCGCGGACCTCGACGCTGAGGTCGCGAAGTACCGCGCGAAGGGGCTCACCCTGCCCGACCCGGCCGTCGGTGTCCTGCCCAACAGCCGCACGAGCACCATTGGTGCCGAGCAGGCCTTCGGGCTGGCCATCCAGCTGATCGAGTTCAAGCGGTAGGGGCGCGGGCTAGCGCCGTTCGCCAGCGTCGGAGAGACTGATCCTCGCCGAGGCCCGCCGAAGGCCCGGTTGGAGAGTCGGAGCGCCAGATGACCCAGGAACGCCCTATCCGCGTACTCATCGCCAAGCCGGGCCTCGACGGCCACGACCGCGGCGCCAAGGTGGTGGCGCGCGCACTGCGCGACGGCGGTATGGAGGTCATATACACCGGCATCCGCCAGACTCCCCAGATGATCGCGGAGGCGGCGCTGCAGGAGGACGTGCAGGTCGTGGGCCTCTCCATCCTGTCCGGCGCGCACCTGGAACTCTTCCCGCGCGTGGTCGAGGAACTGAAGGCGCGCGGCGTGGACGACGTGCTGCTGTTCGCTGGCGGCATCATCCCGCAGGAGGACATCCCGGCGGTGAATAAGATCGGCTTCACGGGCGTCTTCGGGCCAGGCACGGACACGAACGACATCATCGCGTTCGTGCGCGAGCACGCTCCCGTACGCGCATGACCACCACGCCGTCCGGCGGAGTAGATACCGCTACCGCACTGGTCGAAGGCGTACTGGCCGGCAACCGCCGCGCCCTGGCCCGCGCGATCACGCATGTCGAGGCGGACAGCGTGATCGGCCGTGAGTTGCTTGCCCACATCTACCCCCGCACGGGGCGCGCGCAGACCGTCGGCATCACCGGCTCCGCCGGCGCGGGGAAGTCGACGCTCGTCGGCGCGCTGGCACGCGAAGAGCGCAAGCGGGGCCGCACGGTCGGCATCGTCGCGATCGACCCGTCGTCGCCGTTCTCCCACGGCGCCATCCTCGGTGACCGCATCCGCATGCAGGATCTGACGGCCGACGGCGGGGTCTTCCTGCGCTCCATGGCCAGCCGGGGAAACCTCGGCGGCCTCTCTGAGTCCGCGACCGGCGTCGTCGATGTCCTCGACGCCGCGGGCTTCGACGTCGTGATGATCGAGACCGTGGGCGCAGGCCAGGACGAGGTCGAGGTCGCCAACGCGGCTGGTACGACAGTGCTGGTGGCGAACCCGGGTGGTGGCGACGAGGTCCAGTCGATGAAGGCGGGCCTGATGGAAGTCGCGCAGGTCATGACCGTGAACAAGTCCGACCTGGCTGGTTCTGACACGGCCGTCACGCAGCTCAAGGCTCTCCTCGCGACCGCGAACCTGGGTTCGTGGGAGCCGCCCATTCTGAAGACCGTGGCCCGCACGGGAGAGGGCGTCGCCGAACTGGTAGACGCCATCGACAGGCATCAGGCACACATCCGGTCTTCCGTTCATGCCGCCGAGGAACGCCGTGGGCAGGCGACCCGCCAGTTGATCGCGCTCGCGCGCGCCGCGCTGCACCGCGAGGCGCTGGAAGCTGCCTCGACGACCGGCGCGCTGGAGGCGCTGGTGGACGCTGTCGCGAGGCGGGAGCGGGATCCGCGCAACGCCGCGGTGGCGCTGCTGGACGCCGTGAAGGCGCAGTGGGCCCGGAAGTAGGGACCTCGGCGCGACGTAATCTCGCGTAATACGTCGCCAGCGCTTGCCCTCGATCACCGAAAACGTTAGTGTCCAGATTCAGGCGGGATGGTCTCCTCGGGTGAGACCGGTTGAGGGTGCCCCAGCACCGTGTCATTACGCCTCCCCACGTTCGGCCCCGCACAGATGGTGCTCGCCATCGCCCTGCTCCTGCTGGGCCTGTTTCTGTATGCCATGGCGCAGACCGCCGTGCAGGCGCACCGGCTGGGCCAGGAGGAGCGCCAGGTGTTTGCCGAGGTCGAGGAGTTGCGCCGACAGCGTGCTGAGCTCCAGGGGCTGCTCACCTACCTGAAGTCAGACGAGTACGTCGAAGGCTTTGCCCGGCAGCAGTTCGGCTACGTGAAACCGGGTGAGACGTTGGTGGAGGTCACCGCGCCCGTGGTGCAGCGTGAGCAGCGCCGCCCTGGCGAGCGCTGGTGGGAAGCCGCCTTCGACGTCTCTGCGGCTGACCTTCGCGCAACCCCGACGCCCGTAAAGCCGTAGGCCGCCCGCGGGCGGTACGCTCCGCGCGTGACTCGTACCCGTGACCCGTACCCGCATACGCGACGCACCGGTGCCTTCGAGCGCCGTGTGGGCACAGCGCTTCGTGCGATGGTCCCGGCAGACGTATCTGTCCTCGTCGCCTGCTCAGGCGGTCCAGACTCCGTCGCCACCCTGATCGCTGTTGCTCGCACCCATGCCGGCACGGTGACGGCGGCGTGGTTCGACCATGCCATGCGGCCTTCGGTTGAGGTTGCTCGCGAAGGCGCCTTCGTCCGCCGCGTCACATCCGCCCTCGGCGTCTCGGTGGTGGAAGGACGTTCGACAACGACGCCACGTGGCGAGGCAGCGGCGCGCGCAGCGCGCTACCGCTGGCTCGCGCGTGCGGCCACGAAGGCCGGCGCGGTCGCCTGCATCACCGGTCATACACGTGACGATCAGGCGGAGACTGTCCTCCTGCGCCTCGTGCGCGGCGCTGGCGCCCGCGGGGCGGCCGGGATGGCGCCTGATGCTTCCTGGCCGGTAGCGTCGTCCTCGGCGTCGCGGGTACGGCTGTTACGTCCCCTGCTCGATACGAGCCGCCGCGATGTGGAGGCGTACCTCGCGGCGCTTGAGTTGGAGGCAGCGCATGACCCTTCAAACGAGTCCCGCGAATACGCGCGGAACCGCGTCCGGCATGACGTGCTGCCGCTGCTCACCGAGGTGAACTCGGAGGCGACAGCGCACCTGGCCGCCTTCGCCGGTCGCGAGCGGGAGGACGACACGGCCCTGACGGCCTGGGCGGAACGCTGGCTGGACAAGCACGCCACGGTGTCCTCAGGCGGCGCCCTCGCGCTCCCGAGCGCCGAACTGGTGGCATTGCCACCGGCGGTAGCGCGGCGGGCGCTGGTCGGGGCGGGGGCTCGGCTGGGGATCGCGTTCGGCGGGGCGCACGTCGAGGCACTGGTGCGCTTGGCCGGGGGATCGGGCAGGCGGCTGACGCTTCCAGGTGCGCTTGCCGAGCGTCGTGGTACAGTATTCAAGATGCGGCGGAACGCCTGACCGGTCGGCCCAACAGCGGGTGTCCGGTTCACGCCAAGCGAAGATGAAAAAACTCTTCGCAAGAACCTCTCGCGCCTGTTGACCCAGGTTGCCAAAATCCGTAGCATTTCCATTTGTCGCCCGCGAAGCGGGCGCAACGCACATTTACACCTGGATAGCGCGCAGAATCTGAATCGGACCCCGTCAGGGTGTACCGGGTCGGGTGTCTACCGTGGCGGGAAACCGTGATGGTGGCCTCGATGTGCCGGTACGCGACTGACATCCAAACAAGACACTATTCGGGACGCTACGGCGCACCGAAGTCTTTCGTTTTGGAGAGTTTGATCCTGGCTCAGGATAAACGTTGGCGGCGTGCCTAATGCATGCAAGTCGCACGAGGGCTTCGGCCCTAGTGGCGGACGGGTGAGTAACACGTACGAATCTGCCCGGAGGTGGGGGACAACTTCCCGAAAGGGAAGCTAATACCGCATACGGTCTACGGACCAAAGCCGAAAGGCGCCACCGGAGGAGCGTGCGGCGGATTAGCTAGTTGGTGGGGTAACGGCCTACCAAGGCGACGATCCGTAGCTGGTCTGAGAGGATGGTCAGCCACACTGGGACTGAGATACGGCCCAGACTCCTACGGGAGGCAGCAGCAAGGAATTTTGCACAATCGACGCAAGTCGGATGCAGCAACGCCGCGTGGGGGATGAAGGCTCTCGGGTTGTAAACCCCTTTTGCGAGGGAAGAAGATCTGACGGTACCTCGCGAATAAGTCACGGCTAACTACGTGCCAGCAGCCGCGGTAATACGTAGGTGGCGAACGTTGTCCGGATCCACTGG
>VGPD01000058.1 GCA_016875635.1 Chloroflexota bacterium | reverse complement strand
GCGGCGCGGAGCGCGGCCTGCTTCGCGGCGGCGGTGCCGGCGGCGCCGGCGATGATCGCGCCGGCGTGGCCCATGCGGCGGCCCGGAGGCGCGGTCGCGCCCGCGATGAACACCACCACGGGCTTCGACATCGTCTTGATGTACTCCGCGGCCTCCTGCTCGGCGGTGCCGCCGATCTCGCCGATGAGGACGACGGCGGCGGTGTCCGGGTCGGCCTCGAAGAGTTCGAGGGCGCGGCGCTGCGAGGTGCCGATGATCGGGTCGCCGCCGACGCCGACGGAGCCGGACTGGCCGACGCCGACGCGGGTGAGCTGATCGACGGCCTCGTAGACGAGGGTGCCGGAGCGGGAGATCACGCCGACGTTGCCGGGGAGGTAGACGTCGACGGGCATGATGCCGGCGCGCGAGCGGGCGGCGGGGTTGATGACGCCGGGGCAGTTCGGCCCGACGAGGACCGACTTCGAGCCGGCGTAGACGCGCTTCACCTTCACCATGTCGAGGACGGGGACGCCCTCGGTGATGCAGATGACGACGGGGATGCCGGCGGCCTCCGCCTCGAGCATCGCGTCGGCGGCGCCGGGGGCGGGGACGAAGATGAGCGAGACGTTCGCCTGGAACTCCTCGACCGCCTCGCGGACGGTGTTGCGGATCGGCATGCCGTCGATGACCTGGCCGCCGCGGCCGGGGGTCACGCCGCAGACGACCTGCGTGCCGTAGGCGGTGCTGTTCTTCGCCTCGCGCTGGCCGGCGGCGCCGAAGCCCTGGATCACGACGCGGCTGTTCTGGTCCATCAAGACGCCCATCGGGGGCCTCCTTCTACTGTCGTAAGAATCGAGTTGCGGCTACCGCTGCTACCTGGCCGTTACTTTGCCGCTTCCACCACGCGGCGCGCCGCGTCGGCGAAGCCGTCCGCGCGCACCAGTTCCACCGGCGAGGCGTCGAGGATGCGGAGGCCCTCCTCGACGTTCGTGCCGGCGAGGCGGACGACGGTCGGCTGCGGGAGCAGGCCCTGCGTCTTGGCGTCGATCACGCCCTGCGCGATGACGTCGGTGCGGGCGAGGCCGCCGAAGATGTTGACCAGCACGGCCTTCACGTCGGCGTCGCTGCCGATGATGCGCAGGGCGGCGACCACGGCCTCCGGGCTGTTGGCGGTGCCGATGTCGAGGAAGTTCGCGGCGTCGCCGCCGGCCATCTTGATCGCGTCGAGCGTCGACATTGCGAGTCCGGCGCCGTTGACGAGGCAGCCGATGTTGCCGTCGAGCTTCACGTAGTTCTGGATGCCCGCGTCGTGCGCCTCGAGTTCCTTGGCGGCCTCCTGCGAGCGGTCCTGGAGTTCCATGTTCGCCTTCTGGCGGAAGGCGGCGCTGTCGTCGATGGAGAACTTGGCGTCCGCGGCGAGGACGCGGCCGTCCTTCGTCAGGACGACCGGGTTGATCTCGGCGATCGAGCCGTCGCTCGCCTCGAAGGCGCGGACGAGGCCCATGATCAGGTTGACCGTGGGGCCGAGGGTCGGGCCCTCGAAGCCGCAGGCGAAGGCGAGCTCGCGCGCCTGGTACTCGCGGAAGCCGCACGCCGGGTCGATGTGCTGCTTGAAGATGGCGTCCGGCGACTCGGCCGCGACGGTCTCGATGTCCATGCCGCCCTGCGGGCTGGCGATGACGACGGGCATCCCCGCGGAGTTGTCGATGGCGACCGAGAGGTAGACCTCGCGCTCGATGTCGATCAGTTCCTCGCAGAGGACGGAGCCGACCGGGAGGCCCTGCGGGCCGGTCTGGTGGGTGACGAGTTGCATGCCGATGATCGCGGCGGCGTGCTGCTTCGCCTCGGCGGGGGTGTTCGCCACCTTCACGCCGCCGGCCTTGCCGCGCGCGCCGGTGTGGGCCTGCGCCTTGATCACGGCCTTCCCGCCGAGGTCGGCGCTGGCCTTCTCGGCCTCCTCAGGCGTCCGCGCGACGCTGCCCTTGGGCACGGCGACGCCGAACTTCGCGAGGAGAGCCTTCGCCTGGTACTCATGCAATTTCATCAGTCTGCCTCGATCCCGCCGTCCGAGGGCTTCCGGCGCACGCGTGGGACGCCCTCGATGGTTGCCTGCGACATAAGGACGGGCCGCAGGGCGGCCCGTGGGGGATGGTAGCACTCGGGGGATTGGGGGCTAGGAGGGAGGACCGCTGGCTGACTCAGCGTCAGCGGGAGTGAGGTCGAAGTAGCCCGGAAAGACCTTGCGGAATCGCTTCATCCAGTCTTCGAGCCAGGCAAATTGGGTAGGCCACGCACTGGCGTCCGGGAAATCAACGAGCTGCTTGAGATAGATGCGGCACATGTGAGCGTTCACGGGGTTATGCCAGATCAAGTTGGTGCCCAAGGCACCTTCGATTTCCTCTCGATGTTCCGCAAGGCTCGCGAAGTGTTGCTTGGCCATAGGGCCGTCGAGGACTAACTCAACGCGATTTAGACCGGCCACGGTCTTGTGAGATTCCTCATCCCATGTACCGACGACCGCGGCCAAGTGCGTCCCTGCCCGACCAGCCGCGGCATTCGCCCAATGTTGCGCGCGAGGCTTCTGGATATGAACCGTGCTGCTCTTTTCGTCGAGGTACTGCTTGAACGCAGTCCGGTACTTGAGCTGTTGTTGCTTCAGTGGTGAGAGCGTTCCGGTTTCCAGAACATGCTCCGCTAGTACCGCCACGTTCGGCCAGGAGATGAGGTTGAACTTCGGGGCTGCGAGTGAGGTTCCGATTCTCCACAGTTCAAGTTGGACGGCGAAGAAGGCCGCGCCCTCGCCGGACACGGCGTTCAGCCAGTCCACAGCCGCGCGGTGTTCTTCGGTGAATCGTTCTGCGATCCACACAACCGTCTTCACAGAATCTAGGCTTCCGGCGTATGTCAGGAGCTTGCCGAGGTGATCGTGGTTCGTCTTCCCGAACTGGTTTTCAATGACAACCCGATTGCCATCCGGATCTATTCCCACGATATCGGCGGCATAGGGGCCGACCGCGACCTCCGTCGACTGCACTTCGATGTCAAACCCGAGGGTGTCCGCGAGCAGTTGCATGTTGGTTGGGAGTGCGAGCCATGGCGTGAAGTCCCCGTCTTCCGTCGGCCAGTAGCCGTTTCGGATGTCGGTTACTCGTTCTAATCGACCGAACTCCGCCATCGTTGTCACCTCGAAGCGAGAGTATACGGTCACGCGGCTCGGCCTTACTTCCCATCCCATGACCCCGAATCCTCGTCGCCGGCGACACACATCCGGCAATGGGACGACGCTCACGCCGCCACGAGAGGCGATTCGTAACGCCGACAGCGCGCCGAGATCGCCTACCGGCCCTTCGAGCTGTTCAGCGCGACGGCGGCGCGGATGAGCTTCTTGAAGGCGGCCTCGTTGATCTTCTCGCCATCGTGGACGTCGATGGCGCGCCGGGCGTTGCCCTCGAGGCTGGAGTTGAAGAGGCCTGAGGGGTCATCGACTGAAGCGCCCTTGAAGAAGGTCAGTTTCACGACGCCCTTGTAGGTCTCGCCGGTGCAGATGATGCCGTTGTGCGACCAGACGGGGACACCGGGGGAGGTGGGCTTCTTCCACTTCCACTCCTCGACCACGTCGGGGTCGGCCTGCTTGATGAGGGCGCGGAGGCGGGCGAGGGTCTTGCCGCGCCAGTCGTCGAGTTCCTCGATCTTCGCGTCGATCAACCGGGAGTGGGACTCGTCCTCGGTCGTCGTGTCTTTCGCCATGCTGTTTGCACCTCACCCGGCTACTGTTCGCCCTGCGACGGTGCCCGAAGCCGACGTCGTTGTTGACCTGGAGGTCGACCGCGGGGCCTCGCTCGCCCTCAGTTCGGGCCGCCCGTATTCTCCCACCCTATGACCCGAATCCTCGTCGTTGGCGACACGCACGTCCGGCAGTGGGACGACACGCACCCCGCGTTGCGCGAGGCGATTCGCGACGCCGACATCGCGATCCACTGCGGGGACTGGGTGACGATGGACGCCGTCGAGGGGTTCCGGGCGGAGGCCCGGCAGGCGGTCGTGGTGCACGGGAACTCGGACTACACGGAGGTTCGTCGTGCGCTGCCGTACCGCCAGATGATCGAGGTCGACGGGGTGCGCATCGGCGTGACGCACCCGGCGTGGGCTGGGCCGGAGCCGGAGCCGGAGGCGCTGCTCCACGACTTCCCGCCGGACGAGTACGGGAAGCTCGACATCGTGGCGTACGGGCACATCCATGTCCCGCTCGACCTGAAGCGCGACGGGGTCCACTACATCAACGGCGGCCAGGGGTACCCCTCGTTCCGCGTGCCGGGCACGATCGGCTGGATCGAGACGACGCCGGGCGGTCTGTTCACGATACGCATCGAGGTGTTCGCTCAACATTCTTAGGCGCTCCTCAAGCTTTGGACTCGTCGAACTCTCTTCGGTCGCGCCGGAGCCCTCACCCCCTGCCCCCTCTCCCGCATGGCGGGAGCGGGGGAGCAGAACCCCCTCCCCCTAACCCCTCCCCGTGAGGGGAGGGGAGTTGGCTTCGCTCTCGTCCCGCAGGTCGGTGTGTGATCGGGTTCGATGGGGGCGGCGGCTCTGGCTCCCCCTCGCCAATCGAGGAGGCCGTCGCGTGGGGCGCGTGCGCGATCAGCCAGTGGTCAGCCGATGAGCATTCCGCCGTCCACGACGACGACCTCGCCGGTCATGTAGTTCGCGGCGGGCGAGGCGAGGAAGACGGCGACGGTGGCGATCTCGTCCGGGTTCGCCATGCGGCCGAGGGGGATGCCGATCGACGCGGCCGCGGCGGTGGCTGCCGCGGTGGCGGGGTCCGCGCCGGCGGTGCCCTGCATCTTGCGGGTGCCCTCGGTGTCCACGCCGCCGGCGGCGATCGCGTTGACGAGGATGCCATGCGGGGCGAGTTCGAGCGCGAGGTTCTTCGTGAACATCACGACGCCGCCCTTGGAGGCGTCGTAGGCGGCGAGGCCGACCATCGAGGGGTGGATGCCGTCGACCGAGGCGATGTTGATGATCCGGCCGCCGCGGCCCTGCTCGATCATGCGTCGTGCCGCCGCCTGCGCGGCGAAGACGGGGCCGCGCAGGTTCACGGCGATCACGCGGTCGAAGAACTCCGGGGTCATCTCCAGCGCGGGCGCGATGGGGTAGATGCCCGCGTTGTTCACCAGGAGATCGAGGCCGCCGAACGCCTCGACGGCGCGGGCGACCATCGCCGCGCCGGTCTCGTGGGCGGCGACGTCGGCCTGCATCCACGCGACGCGCTTCGGGTCGCCACCGAGGCGCTGGACGGCGGCCTCCGCGGCGGCGGCGTTGAAGTTGGCGATCAGCACGTTCGCCCCGGCCTCGACGAGTCGTGAGGCGATGGCGAAGCCGATCCCCATCGCCCCGCCGGTGACGATCGCCGATTTGCCGTCCAGGCTGTACGGGCCCCAGTTCGCTGTTTTCACCGTCCGGTAACCGCCCCCGAATCTGGCTTTCACACAGGACGCGCAATCTGGAGTGTGGAACGAGAGGTCAGAAAGGGAAGGAGGAGAACCGTGGGACAACACCTAGGCATCGCCCGTTGTGACGACTGCCGGATCGAGCGTGAGTTGTTCAAGGACCTGGTGGGGCCGCCGTGCCCGCACCGCCCGTCCGCGACGCGCCGCCACCGCGCTCATTCGCGGTAGGCAGCGCGTCGCTGGCGCCTCCCCGCCGCGCCCCGGAACATGGTGGCGTAGCCGGAGGGCGCCATGGCCTGGCAGGACGTCGTGCTGTTTGTCGGTGGATTTGTGCTCGCGGGGGGCATCGTGCCGGCGATCCGCGCGACGGAGAAGCCGCCGTTTGCCACCACGGCGATTCTGGTGGTGATGCTGGCGATCTTTGTGGTCGTCTTCCTCACCCTGAGGCTCTGGCTGACCGCCCTGTCCGTGCTGCTGCAGGGCTCGCTCTGGGCTGTCGTTTTGGTGCAGACCGTCCGAAGGCAGCGGGTCCGCCCGTAAGCGTCGGAGTCGAGTGGCGGAGGGGGTGGGATTCGAACCCACGGGCGCTCGCGCGCCGGCCGTTTTCAAGACGGCTCCGTTCGACCACTCCGGCACCCCTCCACCGCTGACGATAGAGCCTGCAACCCTCGTTCGACACCGTCGCGAAGGGGAGCGCGTCGCTTTCCCTCGACATCCAGCTTCGCCGTCCCTTCTCCTCTCCTCGCCGCCCAACCTGTACCCCTCTTCGCCATTCCTTCACGGCGTACCCACCCGGGACCTGTCCGCCTCGCCCGTAGTTTTTGCCACTGTCGCCGGACGGCGCTCCCGAGCCGTCCGGCGACACACCAGCGAAGGACTCGCTGGTGTCGGCGGAAGGAACCGAGATGACAGCCACAACGGGTCAGGACGCGCGCAAGTTGGAGCGGCTTCGTGCCGCGCTGAACTTCGCCGGGGTGGGAGCCTGGGAGTGGGACCTGCGGTCAGGTGAGGCATGGTGGTCTGACCACGTCTACGCTATTCTCGGCCGTTCCCGCTCCGACATCCCGACGACGCTCGCCGCCTTCATCGAGTGTGTGGTGGAGGAGGACCGCGAGTCGGTGCAGGGGGCGCTGCGCGCGGTGCTGCAGACCGGCGAGCCGCACGCGTTCGTGTGCCGCGTCACCCGTCCCGACGGGACGTTGCGTGTCTGTCGCGGCCAGCCTGGGGCGGTGCTGGACGAGACCGGGCGCTGCCGGCGGATCCTCGGTGCGATTCGGAACACCACGCTTGAGGATGCGGTCCGAAGCCGGCCGGACGACCTGCTGATCCGTGCGCTTCGTGAGCAGCGCTCGGAATTGCTCACGCTCGTGGAGTCCGCGCCGGTGGCTCTGATCCTGGCCGACTCCAGCCGGCGGATCCTGCGCACGAACCGTGCGACCGAGCGGATGCTCGGGTGGCGCAGCGCGGAACTCGCGGGTCGGGGGCTGGAGACGCTCTTTGCCGAGCCGGAGGAGATACTGGACGCTCTCCTGCTGACGGCGACGACGGACAGCCCCGAGGGGCGGATCACGCGGGTTGTGTCGCTGGTCACGCGGGAGGGCTGGCCGCTTCGGGCGGAGATGACCCTGGTGCCCGCCCCGAAGGCCGAGGGAGCGCGCTTTGCCGTGACGCTGGCATCCGGGGTCGTGGCGGTCGCTCCAGCGGACGACCTCAGTACCTCTCCCTGGGACGAGCTGAATCACCCGCGCGTAGACGCACCCGCATCGCGCCGGTAGGATTTGCCCGATCCCGCCAGCGGCAGGGGCCGTTCTCTGCGTCGTGCGGACGGAAGGGCTCAGCTCGTGGCGTTCGTCATCACGGAACCCTGTATCGGCACCCAGGATCAGGCTTGCGTCTCGGTCTGCCCGGTGGACTGCATCCACTTTGAAGAGGGCAAGGACAGCCTCCTCTACATCAATCCCGCGGAGTGCATCGACTGCGGCGCCTGCCAGCCGGCCTGCCCGGTCAGCGCGATCTTCCCGGAGGCTGAGGTCCCGGCGGAGCAGCAGCGGTTCATCGAGATCAACTCGCTCTGGTACACCGACCCGGATGCGGCCCGTGGCCGCGCCGGC
>VGPD01000057.1 GCA_016875635.1 Chloroflexota bacterium | reverse complement strand
ACGAGTCGTACCGCTGGCGGATCAAATCGCCGGTGGAGTTCGTGCTCGGGTTCCTCCGCAGTCTCGACCTTGTCTCCGCGACAGGACGGGCCGTCTCGCACACGCGGGCGATGAACCAGGTGCTGTACGACCCCCCAGGGCCGCAGGGCTGGAGCAAGGGCGGCGCCGGGTGGATTGCCTCCACCACCATGCTCGCGCGGGCAAACTTCGCCTACGAGGTCACGCGCCTCGACGGGCCGCGGGGTCAGGTGGTGGACGTCCCCGCTCTGCTGCGCGCGCTCGGGCTCACCGGATCCGCCGGGCAGATCGTGGACGGACTCGCCGACCTGCTGGTCGGTGGCGACCTGGACAATGAGAACCGCCAGATCCTGATCGACTACCTGGGCGGCGAAGCGCACTTCAACTTCGCGGAAGCACAGCGCGCCGGCACGTTGCACGGCGTGCTCTACCTCATGCTCTCGATGCCACTGGCCCACCTGGCCTGAGCGAGGACGGACGACGATGCCCAACGACGAGACGTTCCTCGACCGCCCGATCGACCGGCGATCCTTCATCAAGGGCGGCATGGCTTTCGTGAGCGCTGCCGCCGCGATGCCTCCCGCTTTCCTTCGTGCCACGTTCGATGAGAATTCCGTCCCGATCGCGGAGGTAACCACCGAGACGGCGGCCTCGATCGGCCGGCGTGTCCTGGTGGTGCTACAGCTGGCTGGCGGAAACGACGGTCTGAATACCGTCATCCCCCTGAAGGACCGTGGCTACTTCAGCGCACGCCCTGGCCTGGCCCAGAATCCCGAGTCGACCCTACCGCTGGAAGGCGGACTGGCGTTCAACTCCGTCATGACGGGGATGAAGCGGCTGTGGGACGAGCGGCGGATGGCCGTCATCCTCGGCGTCGGCTACCCCAGCCCGAACCGATCCCACTTCCGTGCGATGGACATCTGGCACACCGCCTCGACCACCGACGTCAGCGGGAACGGCTGGATCGGCCGGCTGATGGACGCCACCGCACACGAGAAGGATTCCGCGTGGCGCGTCGCTAACGTCGGCAACGAGTTGCCGCGCAGTCTTTTCGCGGACTCCGTCTTCGTCCCGACGCTCTCCTCCATCCCCTCCTATGTGCTGTCGACCGACCGTCGGTTCCCGAAGGACTCCTACCGCCGCCTCCAGACCTTCGCCCAACTGAACGCCCGATACGCGCAGGATCTCGCGATCCAGGCGGAATATGGTGGGTCGCTCGCCTTCGTTTCCCAGACCGGGCTCGAGGCTTACCAGAGCACGGTGACGCTGCAGACCGAGGCGAAGTCGTACGAGGCGAAGGCCCTCTACCCCACCAACCCACTCGCGCAGGCCCTTAAGACGGCCGCAGCGTTGATTATGTCTCGTCTCGGGACAGGCGTCGTCTACGTCACCACCGGCGGGTTCGACACCCATTCCGGTCAGATCGCGGGACAGACCCGCCTGCTGCAGACCGTCTCTGACGCCGTCGGAACCTTCTACGCTGACCTCGCAGCCCAGGGCGCCGCTGACGATGTCTCCACCGTGATGTGGACGGAGTTCGGGCGGCGCGTGAAGGAGAACGGCTCCGGGGGCACCGACCACGGCACCGCCACGCCAATGTTCGTGGTTGGTGGCGGGGTCACGCCGGGGTTCTACGGCGACCAACCGTCCACCACCTCCACCGACTCCAATGGCGACCTGAAGTACACGACGGACTTCCGCTCGGTGTACGCCTCGATCATCGAGCAACGATTCAGGGTTGCTGCAACGGATGTGCTCGGCAAACCTTACCGGACGCTTCCGCTGTTCGCCTAGCCGCTGGTATCCCAAACGTCCGCCGGACGGAAGTCCGCCCCCCTCCCGCCTACGGGCTTGCGGCGTATAGTCAGGAAACGCTGTCTCCGGAGGCCCGCACATGATGACCGACGTCGAACGGAACGTGAAGCATTACCCCGACCGGACCAACCCCGGCGCCGGGTATCAGTTGTTGCTGCGCCTGCGCATGCAGAACCGCGCGGGCATGCACGGGAAGGTCGCGACGCTCCTCGGTGAGCACAACGCGAACATCCTGGACATCGACATCGCGGAGGTGAATCCGGACGTCATCGTCCGTGACTTCATCATCCTCTGCGATGACGAAGCCCAGGCGCAGGGGATCGTCCACGCCGTCTCCACCATCGACGGGGTCGAGGTGCAGCACGCGTCCGACAGGACCTTCCAACTCCACCGCCGCGGCAAGATCCGCGTGGAGAACAAAGTCCACATCCGCACGAACGCAGAGCTGTCACACGTCTATACGCCTGGCGTCGGGCGCGTCTCGATGAAGATCCACGAGATCCCGGACGCGGTCTGGTCGCTCACCATCAAGCCGAACGCGGTCGCGATCGTCACAGACGGCACCGCCGTCCTCGGCCTCGGCGACATCGGCCCGCACGCCGCGATGCCGGTCATGGAGGGCAAGTCGATGCTCTTCAAGGCCTTCGCAGACATCGACGCCTGGCCGATCTGTCTGGACACGAAAGACACCGACGAGATCATCTCGATCACGAAAGCGATCTCGCCGGGCTTCGGCGCCATCCTGCTCGAGGACATCAGCGCGCCGCGCTGCTTCGAGATCGAGGACCGGCTGCGCGCGGAGCTCGACATCCCGGTCTTCCATGACGACCAGCATGGCACCGCTGTGGTGGTCCTCGCAGCGCTGATGAACAGTCTGAAGATCGTCAACAAGCGCCCGGAGGACCTGAAAGTCTGCGTGCTGGGCGTGGGCGCGGCGGGCGTCGCCTGCTCCAAGATCATGATGAACTTCGGCGTGAAGAACGTCATCGGCTTCGACCGCGACGGCGCCGTCTACAAGGGCCGGTCGAACCTCAACTTCGCGAAAGAGTGGTTCGCCGAGCACACCAACCCGGAGGGCTTCGACGGCTCGATCGAGGACGCACTGCGGGACGCCGACCTGTTCCTGGGCCTTTCCGGCCCGAACCTGATCAAACCGGAGTGGGTCTCCCGCATGGCGAAGGACGCGATCGTCTTCGCGCTGGCGAACCCGGTGCCGGAGATCATGCCGGAACAGGTTGCAGGCATGGCGCGCGTGATCGCCACGGGCCGCTCCGACTTCCCCAACCAGATCAACAACGTGCTCTGCTTCCCCGGCCTGTTCCGCGGGGCGCTGGACGCCGGCGCGCTGCAGATCACCGAGGAAATGAAGATCGTCGCCGCCCGCGCCATCGCGGAGTCGATCCCGACGAGTCAGTTGTCGGAGGAGTACATCCTCCCCTCCGTCTTCAACGAGGAGGTCGTCACGCGCGTCTCAGAGGCCGTGGCCGCCGAGGCGGTGCGCACTGGGAACGTCCGCCACAAGGGCTCGCGCATCTTCATCTAGCGCATACCCGACCGCAGACACGAAGACGCCCGGCCGATCGGCCGGGCGTCTTGCTGAGTTCAAGCCGTCCGGGCTATCCGTAGCGCTCCTCGGTCCACGGGTCGCCGTGCATGTGGTAGCCGTACATCTCCCAGAAGCCGGCACGGTCTTGAGCAACGAACTCGATGCCGCGCACCCACTTGGCACTCTTCCAGAAGTAGAGGTTGGGGACCAGACCGCGGAGCGGCCACCCGTGCTCTTCAGTCAGCGGCTCGCCATTGTGGGTGTGAACCAGCATGTTCTCCGGGCCGTGGAGTTCGGACAGCGGCACGTTCGTGGTGTAGCCGCCGTACGAATGGAAGATCACGTGCGCCGCCTCCGGCTCCGGCCGGGCGAGGGCGAACAGGTCGTCCATCACGATGCCGTCCCAGTCGTTGTCGAACTTCGACCAGGTGGTGACACAATGGATGTCACTGCGGCTCTTCGATTGCGACAGCGCCATGAACTCGTCCCAGGTGAGGGTCACCTCCTGCTCGACGAGGCCGAAGATATGGAACTTCCACGTCGCCAGGTCAACCTTCGGGATGGAGCCGTAGTGCAGGACCGGCCAACCGTCCGTCAGGCGCTGGCCGGGGGGCAGGCGGGGCCGGCCGTCTTCGCGAGCCTGCTGCATGCGCGGATCCTTGGCGAAAAGCGCCATCGGCGGCCTCCCTGCTCCGAGTGATGAGAGGGTCAGTGTACCGCCGCGAGAGCGCCCGACGGGGCGCTGCCGTACGATCAACTGGTATGGAACACTCCGCCGCCGCCCCGCTCGCCGACGACGTGCATCGCGCATCGCCCGCCCTCGGGCTGCGCCGGGCCACACCATGGCTCGCGCTCGCCGCCGCGGTGACCGCCCTTGACCAGGGCACGAAGGCGTTGGTCCGGGCGCGTTTGGAACTGTACGAGGCCTGGCCGGCTGGCTGGGAGCTCATCCGGTTCCAGCACATCCAGAACACCGGGGCCGCCTTCGGCATCCTGCAGGGCGCAGGGCCGTTCCTGATGGTCGCTGCGTTCATCGTCATCGCCGGCATCACCGCGTTCCTGCTCACGCTCCCTTCCCACGGCCGCCTGTATCACGTCGCGCTGACACTCATCCTCGGCGGCGCGGTCGGAAACCTGATCGACCGGGTGCGGCTCGGCGCAGTCACCGATTTCATCGACCCGACGCACTACCCGGCCTTCAACCTCGCCGACTCCGGCATCGTCTGCGGCGTCGCGCTGCTCGCCTTCCTCGCCTTCCGCGACGGCGACAACGGACCGCTCAGGGACACGCCATGACCGCCGCCGCGGACTCGCGCCCGGAAGCATTCCATCCAGAAGTACGGCGTTTCGAGGTGCGCGCCGAGGATCGCCTCGACCGCGCGGTGAGCATCGCCGTGCCTTCGCTTTCCCGCACCCAGGCGCGGCACTGGGTGGAGGAGGGGCGCGTGCGCGTGGACGGGGCGGCGGTGACGAAGGCGAGCACGCTGGTCACCGCCGGCCAAATCGTCGAGGTCGAATCCCCTGCCGCGCCGGCCATCGATCCGCGCGCGAGCGACGTGCCGCTCACCGTCCTGTATGAAGACGAACACACCCTGATCCTCAACAAGCAACCAGGCCTCGTGGTACATACGGCCGAGGGCCTCGACGAGGTGACGCTGATCGAGGCGGTCGCCGCGCGGTATCCCGAGGTGCGGGAGATCGACGACAGCGACCGCGGCGGCATCGTGCATCGCCTGGACCGCGACACCAGTGGCGTGATCGCGCTCGCGAAGAGCGCGGAGGCGCAGTTCGTCCTGAAGGAGCAGTTCCGGCTGCGCGAGACGACGAAGGCCTACCTCGCGCTGGTGGAGGGCCGCCCCGATCCGGCCGAGGGGATCATCGACGCGCCGCTCGGCCCTGACCCGGCCGCTCCGTACCGCCGCGCGGTGGTGGAGCACGGACAATCAGCGAAGAGCCAGTACCGCGTACTCGAGCAGTATGGCGACGAGGCCGCCCTGCTCGAGGTCCGCATCTTCACCGGACGCACGCACCAGATCCGCGTCCACCTGGCAGCCGTCGGACATCCGGTGCTCGGCGACACCCTCTACGGTCAGCCCTCCGAGGTCATCCAGCGACAGGCGTTGCACGCATGGCGGCTGGGCGTCACGCTCGCCTCTAATGGGGCATGGCGCGAGTTTGTCGCTCCGCCGCCTGATGACCTGCTCACGGCGGTGCGCACGCTGCGTGCGCGCCACCCGGTACGCCTCGCGCCCGAAATCGGAGCCCTCGCGTGACATCGACACCAGTGCGTGTCCGCTACGCCCCCAGCCCCACCGGCGATCCGCACGTCGGCAACATCCGCACGGCCGTCTGGACGTGGCTCTATGCGCGCCACATGGGGGGCCAATTCCTCGTGCGCCTCGAAGACACCGACCAGTCGCGGGCGGTGCCGGGGTCACTGGAGCGCATTCTGGAATCGCTTCGCTGGCTGGGACTCGATTGGGACGAAGGCCCGGACATCGGCGGGCCGTACGGGCCGTACGTGCAGTCGGAACGGCTTCCCCTCTACCAGACGGCCGCTGCACGCCTGATCGAACAGGGCAACGCCTACCCCTGCTTCTGCTCCTCGGAAGAGCTCGATGCCCTACGCGCGCGCCAGCAGGCGGAGAAGCGCCCCCCGGGATACGAGGGCAAATGCCGCACCATCGCAGCGACGGAAGCACGGGCCCGCGTCGACCGCGGAGAGCCGCACGTCGTCCGCTTCGCCACGCCGCACGAGGGCTCGACCACCGTATTGGACCTCCTGCGCGGCGACGTGACGGTGGAGAACCGCACGCTGGACGACTTCGTGATCTTGAAGTCGGACGGCTTCCCCACCTACCACCTGGCCCACCCGGTGGACGACACCGCGATGGCGATCACGCATGTCACGCGCGGCGACGAGTGGCTCCCGTCCGCGCCGCGGCACGCGCTGTTGTTCGACGCCCTCGGCTACCGGCGCCCGATCTACGTCCACACGCCGATCATCCTCGCGCCCGGTGGCGGGAAGCTCTCCAAGCGGCACGGCGCGAAGTTCGTGTTGGAGTACGCCGAAGAGGGCTACCTCCCGGACGCGCTGCTGAACTTCCTCTGCATCACGGGCTGGGGCCACGGCGACGAGACGGTGTTCACGCACGAGCGGCTTGTCGAGTTGTTCGACATCGCCGACCTGTCGCTCAACCCGGCGACGTTCGACATGGACAAGCTGAACTGGCTCAATGGCCTTTACCTGCGCGAGATGCCCGAGCGTGACCTCGCGGAACTTCTGGCGCGTCGTCTGGAGCGCGACCTGCCACCCGAAGTGCCGCGTCCGCTCGACCGTGCGTTCGTGGAGGCGATGACACCGTTGGTACGAGAGCGGATCCAGGTGCTGGGCGACGTCACCGCCCTCGCCGACTTCTTCTTCGTCGACGAGGTCCCGACTCCTCCTCGGGAAGAGTTCCTGCAAAAGCGGTTCAAGGATGACGCGGCTGGCGCCGCGGGCGCACTGGAGGCGACAGCGGCCGCGCTCGACGCCGTCACGCCCTGGGAGACCGTCGCCATCGAGGCGGCCCTGCGAGGGCTCGCGGAGACCTCCGGAGTGCGGGCCGGTGACCTGTTCACCGTGGTCCGCCTGGCCGTCACCGGGAAGCGTGTCTCCCCCCCGCTCTTCGAGTCGATCGAGCTCCTCGGCGATACGCGCGCGAGCGATGCGCTCCGGCGCTCGGCCGCAATGCTCCGGGCGTAGGGGCATCCCCCCGAGTTCACCCAAGCCGGGGAGCCGGTCTATACTGTGACCGTCGCTGGGGATTCGTCTAAAGGTAGGACAGCAGATTCTGGATCTGTCAGTCGGGGTTCGAATCCCTGATCCCCAGCCAATCGACATGCAGACAGCCCCCGGATCGGGGGCTGTCCTGTTGCGAAGACACGCAACGGCCCGGGTGCACCGCCCGCAGCACCCCGCTAGACTCCGTAGGCCATATCAATGTCGCAGCGGTCCGCTGCGACACGGCCCCAGATCCAGAACGAGGTCGCGATGCACGAAGCCCTGCGCCCGCTGTCCGAGGTCAAGCCGTTACGTGACCCCTGGCTGATCGCGGCGTTCTCCGGCTTCACCGACCAGGCGGGCGCGGCCAACCTTGCCGTGAAGGCGCTGGTTGACGCGTGGGGCGGCGTCCCATTCATGGACATCGACCCTGAGCGCTTCTACGACTTCACGGTGCAGCGTCCGCGCGTCCGTCTCGAACGAGGCGAACGCGTCCTCGACTGGCCGGAGAACCGCGTCTGGATCGCTCGGCCGGATGGGGCCACGCGCGACATCCTGCTGATGACGGGTGTGGAGCCGCACCTCCGCTGGCGCACGTTCACGATGGCGATCGAGGACCTGCTGCGCGGCACCGGCTGCACGACCTCGGTGACACTCGGCGCGCAAGGCTCGCCAGTCCCGCACACCCGGCCGCTGCCGGTGAATCTCTCCTCCTCCCATCCGGACTTCGAGACCGCGTTCGGCCTCAAAGCGCCGCAGTCCCGGTACCAAGGGCAGACCGGGATCGT
>VGPD01000056.1 GCA_016875635.1 Chloroflexota bacterium | reverse complement strand
CGACACCATGGACGTGATCACGGAAGCCTCCGACCTCCATAAAGTCCGCGAAGCCATCGAGGCGCAGGGGATCACCGTCGAGAGCGCGGAACTCGCGGCGATCCCAAAGAGCAAGGTCGAACTGAGCGAGAAGGACAGCGAAGCGGCGCTGCGCCTCTTCGAGAAACTGGACGACCTGGACGATGTCTCACGCGTCTACTCGAACGCCGTCATCAGCGACGCGATCCTCGCCGCGGCGGACTGAGGCACCCGTGCCGGGGACCTCGACGCCGTCGTCGCGGCGGGTCCTCGGGATCGATCCTGGCCTCGCCGTGACCGGGTACGGGATCGTGGAACCGCGTGGATCCGGTGGGACGCTGATCCACAGCGGCGCGCTCCGCCAGCGCTCCACCGTCGCCCGCGCCGACCGCCTGGCCCGCATCTTCGACTGCGTACGCGGCCTGATCCTCGAACACCACCCGGACGAGGTCGCGATCGAGCTGCAGTTCGTTGCGAAGAACGTCCGCTCCGCAATGTCGATCGGCGAGGCGCGCGCCGCCGCCTTGGTCGCGGCCGCCACCTCCTGCCTCCCGGTGTTCGAATACACCCCCTCCGCCGTGAAGGAGTCGGTCTGCGGCTACGGCGACGCACCCAAGGAACAGGTGCAGCAGATGGTGCTGATCCACCTCGGCATCACCGAGCTGCCGGGCTCGCTCGACGTCACGGACGCCGTCGCGATCGCGCTGACGCGTCTCGCCGACGCGCGCCTGGAAGAGGCGATGGCGCGATGATCGCGGCGCTGCGCGGTACCATCACCCGCTGGGACGAGACGACAGCGATCGCATGGCTGGAGGTCGCGGGCGGCCTGACCTACGAGGTACGCGTCCCGATGTACGCCGCGGCATGGGTAGCCTCGGTCATCGATGTACCGGAGACGACGCTTTACACCTACTACCACGTCTCGGAGCGGAACCCGCAGCCGTTGATCGTCGGCTTCCGCCACCTGGAAGAACGCGATTTCTTCCGGAAGTTCATCGAGGTGCCGGACGTCGGCCCAACCAAGGCCGTACGCGCACTGACCCATCCGGTTGCGGAGATCGCCCGCTGGATCGAGGGGGGCGACGTGAAGGCGATCCAGCAACTGCCCGGTATCGGGACGCGACTTTCGCAGACGATCGTCGCCCAGCTTGCCGGCAAAGTCACCGTCGAGGCGACCCTCGGCAGCGACGACATCGAGGCATTCACCGCCGCCGGGATCGCGTCCGACCTGCGCGACGACGCCGTGGAGGCGCTGATCGCGCTGCAGTACGCGCGGCGCGAGGCGGAGCGGATCGTCCACGCGACGATGCAGGCGCGCCCCGACGCGTCGACCCTCGAAACGCTCGTCCGCGCCGCCCTCGAGGAACAGGGGCGCTCCCCGCGCGGGCACGAGGTGGGGGCGTGATCTGGCGCATCCGGGCGCTGATGAAGAGCCGGGGCGCCCTCGTGATCGGCGTCCTGGCTGCCCTGTTGCTCTTCGTCCCCTTCGCCGCGACGCGACATGAGCGGACCGCAGATGTGTCGATGCTCGCACTGATCGTGTTGCTCCTCGCGCTGATCGCCCAGCTATTGATCGATGGCCGCCAGTCCCTTGACCGGGAGCGCCGGCTGGTGCGGACGGCGGCGGCACTGCGGGAGGCGACCGCCCAGCTCGAGAAGCTCGCCGCCACCGACCCGCTGACCGGCATCTGGAACCGCCGCGCTTTCTTCGAGGCGTTCGGGGGTGGAGTTCGGGCGCGCCCAGCGCTACGGGCGCAACCTCTCGGTCCTGATGATCGACATCGACAACTTCAAGCAGGCGAACGGCCAGGGCGGGCACGCCTTCGGCGACTATGTGCTGACCGCAACGGCGAAGCTCATTCGCGAGAACCTGCGGGAGTCGGACATGGTCGGCCGCTACGGCGGGGAAGAGTTCGCGGTGGTCCTCCCGGAGACCGACGGAACGCACGCCGCGCTGGTCGCGGAAAAATTGCGCGCGGCAATCGAGGCATTCGGCTTCCAGACGGCGCGCTACCCGCTGGAAGGGGAGCCTGCCAAGCACTTCACCGTCTCTATCGGCGCCACCTCGCTCCCCATGCCCCAGGAGAGCGAACCTGAAGGACTCCTTGCGAACGCCGATGAAGCGCTGTTCGAATCAAAACGGGCCGGGAAGAACCGCGTCCATCGTTTCGGCCTCGGCATGAGCAGCGCCAGGTTGCCAGCCGCACCGGTAGCCCGCTAGCCCCCCTCGCCTACGTCCGCACATCTGTTCGAGGGTGAGATTTCGACGTAAACTGGTCTATCGCGCCGGTGCAGACGAGTGCCAGCAGCACGAGGAGTGCCCTTGACCTCAGAGTCGACCCAGGCGCCCGAAGCACCCGCGAAGCCGTTCGAGATCGTCTCGGACTTCCGGCTGATGGGCGATCAGCCGGATGCGGTCTCGTCGCTCGTCACCGGGTTGAGGGGCGGGCTGCGGGCTCAGACGCTGCGGGGCGCCACCGGGACGGGCAAGACGTTCACGATGGCGAACGTCATCGAGCAGTATCAACGGCCGACGCTGATACTCGCGCCCAACCGGACACTCGCGGCGCAGCTGGCGCAGGAGTTCCGGGAGTTCTTCCCGAACAACGAGGTCGAGTACTTCGTCTCGTACTACGACTACTACCAGCCAGAGGCGTATGTCCCGCGCACGGACACCTACATCGCCAAAGACGCTGACATCAACGAAGAGATCGACAAGATGCGCCACGCCGCCACGCGCGCGCTGTTCGAGCGCCGCGACGTGATCATCGTGGCCTCCGTCTCCTGCATCTATGGCCTCGGAGAGCCAGGGGAGTACGAGTCGTTCGTCCAGAAGCTGTGGGTGGGACGACACGTCAACCGGAACTCGCTCGTGCGCCAGCTGGTGGACATGCAGTACGCGCGGAACGACCTGAACCTCGTGCGTGGCACGTTCCGCGTCCGCGGCGACTCGCTCACCATCTATCCGGCGTACGAGGACATCGCGGTCCGCGTCGACTTCTTCGGCGATGAGGTGGAGCGGATCGCCACGCTCGACCCGCTCACCGGCGAGATCCTGAACGAGTCCGACCAGGTCGCGATCTATCCGGCCAAGCACTTCGTCACGTCAAAGGACCGGATGGAAGCAGCGATCGCCAGCATCGAGGCCGAACTCGAAGGCGAACTCGCGAAGATGAAAGCCGTCGGGCGCCTCCTCGAGGCGGCCCGACTCGAAGAGCGCACCCGCTATGACCTCGAGACCATGCGGGAGGCCGGATATTGCTCCGGGATCGAGAACTACTCACGCCACCTCGCCGGGCGGCCGCCCGGATCGACCCCCTGGACGCTGCTCGACTACTTTCCCTCGGACTGGTTGCTGTTCATCGACGAGTCGCACATCTCGGTGCCGCAGGTGCGGGGGATGTACCTCGGCGACAAGTCGCGGAAGGAGACCCTGGTCGAGTACGGCTTCCGCCTCCCGTCTGCCCTCGACAACCGTCCGTTGAACTTCGAGGAGTTCGAGAAGCACATCAACCAGGTGATCTACGTCTCCGCGACCCCCGGGCCTTTCGAAACCGGGGCGTCCGAGAACATCGCGGAGCAGATCATCCGCCCCACCGGGATCATCGACCCGGAGATCTCGGTGCGCCCGACCAGGGGCCAGATCGATGACCTCCTGACCGAGGCGCGCGAACGCATCGAACGACGCGAACGCGTCCTGGTCACGACACTGACGAAGAAGATGTCCGAAGACCTGAACGACTACCTGCAGGAGATGGGCGTGCGCTCCATGTACCTGCACTCCGAGATCGACACGCTCCAGCGCATCGAGATCCTCCGTGACCTTCGCCTGGGGGTGCACGACGTGGTCGTGGGGATCAACCTGCTCCGCGAAGGCCTGGACCTGCCGGAGGTGTCCCTGGTATGCATCCTCGACGCCGACAAGGAGGGTTACCTCCGGTCCGGCGGGTCGCTGGTACAGACGATCGGCCGGGCCGCCCGCCACCCACGCGGACAGGTCATCATGTACGCCGACCGGATTACGGACTCGATGCGCTTCGCCCTCGACGAGACCGAGCGCCGGCAGGTCATCCAGCGGGCCTACAACGAGAAGCACGGGATCACCCCGGCGGGCATCGAGAAGACGATCCGGGATATCGGTGACCGGCTCCGCGCGGCGGTGTCGGAGGAGCCGGGCACCTACGTAACCGCCGCCGACCTGCCCAAGGACGAGCTCGCGAGGATGATCGTGGACCTGGAACGGCAGATGAAGACCGCCGCCAAGGAACTCGACTATGAGCGCGCCGCCCTGATCCGCGACCAGATTGTCGAACTCCGTCGGGAACAGAGCGGCGACGGCATCCCGGAGGGCCTCGGAGACCTGAACCGGGAGGCGAGGCAGGCCCGGCTGCGAGACGCCACCCGTCGCCCCGACAAGCGGCAGCAACGGGGTGGCCGAACTCGCAACGGACACAACTAGCCAGATACCATTGCGTCACTGCACCTCGCCGGCTGGGCGAGTAGACAAGTGTCATCATGTCAATGCGCGTCATGCTCCACGGCAAGATTCACCGCGCCACGGTGACTGAGGCTGACCTGCACTACGTCGGCAGCCTCACCGTCGACACCGACCTGCTGCGGGCAGCCGACATCCTGCCCAACGAGCAGGTGCTGGTCGTAAACCTCGCAAACGGCGCGCGCCTCGAGACCTACGCGATCGAGGGGCCAGCGGGGAGCGGCGTGATCTGCGCCAACGGCGCGGCCGCCCACCATATCCACCCGGGCGATATCGTGATCATCATGTCGTATCACCTGGTCGACGACGCTGAGGCGAAGTCGGTGCGCCCGCGCGTCGTCTTCGTGGACCAGCACAACCGGATCACCGGGAAGACCGACCACGAGGAACCCGGCACCGTCGGGTAACGTCAACCGGCTCAGTCTGCGTCGAACGGCCGCGGCGGGTCGCGTCGGGCCTCCGCCTTCGTCGGCGACTTCATCGTGATCGAGGCCGCGTGGGCGGCGAGGCTCGCCGGCTGACGGGCATCCATACCGCCCAGCGGGTCGCCATCGCGGGTGAGGAGCACCTCGCGGGCCTTCCCGCCCGGTTCCGCTGCGGCCACCACACCCCGCTCTTCCAGTAGATCCATCAACCGCGCGGCGCGCGGGTACCCGATGCCCAGCTTCCGCTGCAGCATCGAGGTCGACAGCGTGCGGCTCTCCTGCGCGACCTCGACCGCCTTCGCGAGCATCTGGTCGTCGCCGCCGGACGCCGCCTCGGGGCCGTCGCCTTCGGTGATGCTGGCGGCCTCTTCGATCGCGGCCGCCAGAGCGTCGTCGTATTTATCCGGGGCAAGCCGTCCGAAACGCGGCTGTGTCCAGAATTTCACCACGGACTCGATCTCGTCGTCGGAGACGTAGACGCCCTGGACACGCTTCGGCTTCTGCGCCTCGAACGGCACGTAGAGCATGTCGCCCTTCCCCAGCAGCTTCTCGGCACCCGACTGGTCAAGGATCGTGCGCGAGTCCACCATCGACGAGACGGCGAACGCGATCCGCGTGGGGAAGTTCGCCTTGATCAGGCCGGTGATCACGTCCACGGACGGGCGCTGCGTCGCCACGATGAGGTGGATGCCGGTCGCCCGCGCCAGCTGGGCGAGGCGAACCAGCTGGTGTTCCACCTGGTACGGCACCGCCATCATCAGGTCGGCCAACTCATCGATGACAACAACCCAGTAGGGGAGGCGGCGCGTCGGGTTCTTCTCGTTGAACCGCTCGATATTCCGGACACCTTCTTGCGCGAAGCGCCGGTAGCGCGTGTCCATCTCGTTGATCACGGCCTGCAGCGTACCGACGACGCGGTCCATCTCCACGACGATCTCGGAGAACGCCAGATGCGGGATCTTGCCGAACGAGGTCAGCTCAACGCGCTTCGGGTCGACCATCACGAAGCGCAGTTGCTCGGGGGAGTAGTTCATCAGCAGGCCGGTGATGATCGTGTTCAGGCACACCGACTTACCGGAGCCTGTCGCGCCAGCGATCAGCAGGTGCGGCATCTTCGCCAGGTCGGCGAACACCGGCTCGCCTGACACGCCCTGACCGAGGGCAACCGGAAGGGCCGCCTTCGAGACGAACTTCTGGAACGCCGGCGACTCCATGACGGAGCGCAACGAGACGATCGAGGTGCTCCCATTCGGCACCTCGATCCCGACCATCGCCTTGCCCGGTACGGGCGCTTCGACACGCAGCGCCGGAGAGGCAAGGGCAAGCGCCAGGTCGGTCTGGAGCGCGGTGATCCGGTTCACCCGGATCCGCGTGCGTGAGACTTCGACCTCGGAAGCGCGGGGGGTGCCATCAGCCTCGAAGATCGGTCGCCCCGAGGCGTCCCGCTCCGGGACCATCTTGGTCTTCACGTCCCATCCGGGTTCCACGCCGAACTGCGTGATCGCAGGCCCCTCGTTCACCTCGACGACGGTCGCGTCCACGCCGAAGGAGGCGAGCGTCTGCTCAATGAGGCGGGCGCGGCGCTCGTTGTCCACAGCGGCCGACTTCGGTACCTCGACCTTGGTGAGCATCTTGATCGGGGGCAGCTGCCAGCCACCGCTCGCGTCGCGCTGCTCGGCGACCGGGGTGTCGAGGTCCATCCCCAGCTGCGCAGCCGCTTTGGCCGCCGCCACGTCATCCAGCGCCGGGGCGGGGTCGGCCGCAGCGGCACGAGGCCGACTGGATGGCTTCGGCGCGGGTGGACCACCCTCGTCCTCCACGTCCCGGAGATCGTCGATTTCCTCGGGAGGACGACGGCGAACCAGCGAGGCCAGCGCCGCGCCGGCGCGACGGTGCAGACCAAGGCCCCACAGCCACTTCAGCGTCTCCCACGTCGCCGGCGGGGTCGCACGAGCAACGGACCAGGCCGTCCGCGGCCACAGCAGCGCATACCCGAGCGGTGCGAGCGCCAGCCAGGCGACCAGCCACCAGGGGCCGCCGGTAAACAGACGACCCAGCGCTCCCCCCGCGGAGACCTCATGCAGGTCGACACCACCGACGCGAGTCTCCGGGTGCCAGCGGGCGAGTAGCCCCGCGACGAAGAGCAAGAGCAGCGCAACACCGACGATGTGCCCGAGGTGACTGCGCAGGAGGTCGGCCCGGCGGAGCGCCAGTACCGCGCCGAGCGCGGCGAGCAGGGCGATCGTGGTGAACACGTGAAGGCCCAGGGCGGCAATGATGCCGTCGCGCGCCTCACCAATCACACCGGTCAGTGGGATCACCGACGGCACGGCCGCCGCGGCGAGGACGACGAGCACCGTCCCGATGACCTCGGGGC
This sequence comes from Chloroflexota bacterium, assembly GCA_016875635.1. GTDB lineage: Bacteria > Chloroflexota > Dehalococcoidia > UBA2979 > UBA2979 > SURF-43. The sequence continues at coordinate 1,380 of VGPD01000056.1, read as the reverse complement.
GGAGGAGCATGCGCCCAGCATCCGTGATGTCAGGGATCCCCCCGGCAGCACGTGTGCCGCGGGCGCGGCGGGTCGTCCTGGTCCGAGCCATCGCTCGCGTCTCGATCTTCCCGACCATCCGCCCCCGCCAGGCGTCCGGCCGTTACTTCCAGTGTCGCGCCTCGACGGCGCCTGCGCACGTCCTTGCACCGCAGCGCTCAGACACCAATTCGCGCGCCGGGCGCGCTAGACCTCCAGCATCACCGGGATCACCAACGGACGCCGGTGCGTCTTCCGGTGCAGCAGCCCGGCGATGTCGTCCTTGAGGGATTCGTGGAGCGCACGCCAGTCGGCGTGCTTCGCCTCCCCCCCAAGTACGTCAGTCAGCAACTGGGAGACGGCCTCCATCAGCGCCGGCTCTTCGTCCGGGCCGGCGAAGCCGTGGGACATCACCTCGGGTGCGCGCGTCAGCTTGCCTGTATGGCGGTCCACCGCCGTCACATAGACGACGAGGCCGTCGTTCGCGAGGTGCTGGCGATCCCGCAGCACAAAATCGTCGATCTCGCCGATGCCGAGGCCATCGATGTAGATGTAGTCGGCCTCGACCTTCTCCCCGAGACGCGCGCCGTCGTCATCGATCTCCAGCACGTCCCCGTCGGTCAGGACAAAGGCATCCTCCGGCGGCATGCCGAGGGAGATCGCGAGCTCACGGTGCAAGACGAGGTGGCGGTACTCGCCGTGGATTGGGACGAAATGGCGCGGCCGGACGAGCCGGTGGATGACTTTCAATTCCTCGCGCGCCGCGTGCCCGCGTACGTGGACGTCCGCGATGCGGTTGTAGACCACCTTCGCGCCTGCCTCGTACAGCATGTCGATGTTCTTGTAGACCGCCTTCTCGTTCCCGGGGACGGGGTTCGAGGAGAGGATCACGGTGTCACCCGGCGAGATCGCGATCTGCTGGTGCGAGCCGCTCGCCATCCTCGTCAGCGCCGACGTGGGCTCCCCCTGGGAACCAGTGCAGACGATCACCGTCTTCGCGTCCGGGTGATCGCGCACCTGGTTTGGTGTCATGAGCATGTTCCCCGGTACCCGCAGGTAGCCGAGGTCGCGCGCCATGTTCACGTTATTCACCATCGAGCGGCCCGTGACGAACACGCGACGCCCGTGCTTCTCGGCTGCGTCGATCACCATCTGCGCGCGCGAGATGAGCGAGGCGAACGTGGTGACGATCACCCGACCGTCGGCGTCGCGGATGATCCGGTCGAGCGTCTCCGCCACCACCTGTTCGGACGGGGTGTACCCCTCGATCTCCGCGTACGTAGAGTCCGCGCACAGGAGCAACGCACCTTCTTCACCGACGGCGGCCAGCCGGCCGAGGTCAGTGTGCTGCCCGCCGATCGG
>VGPD01000055.1 GCA_016875635.1 Chloroflexota bacterium | reverse complement strand
TCGAGGACGGAGACGGCAACACCGGGCGTGTTCAGCGGCATGGCCATCTCGAAGCCCGGATTGGCGCGCCAGAACGGCTCCGCGCCCGAACGGATGAGGACGGCGTCCCCGGGCTGCGGCGTGATCCCCTGCTCCTTCGCCCAGTCCTCGAGGTGCCAGCCTTCCACGGGCTCGCCAAGACGGACGTGTTCGTGGCGGCGCATCCGCGGGATGTCGTACAGCACGCCGCGGGTGACGATGCCGTCCCGCCAAGCGTCGATGGCGTTCGCCTGCGCACCTGTCTCCGTCACCAGCGAGGCCGGCCGGTTGTTGTACATGGGACCGCCGTTGGCGGCGAAGATGTGGCACAGCGCATCGATGTGGGTGTTCACGAAGCCGTGGTAGGAGACGCCGACGTAGTCGACCGTGCTGCCGGGGTTCACGGTCATGCGGTGGTCGGCGGGGCGCCCGTTCCGCTTCACATCCGGCACGGCGGCGGCGGTCGCGAGTGGGTTAGCGCAGGACACCGTGCGCCCGTCCCGCACGAGGGCAGCCGCCCGACGCCGGACGTTGGCGTCGATGAAGTTCAGCGTGCCGAACTGGTCCTCGGCGCCCCATCGGCCCCAGTTGTTGAGGCGTGTCCGGTACGCCTGGTACTCCTCCACCGTCGTCGGTGTCCGGTCACGCAGTCCCACGGTCGTCCCCTTTCGCGCCTCGCTCTGCAGCGCCATCGAGCGGTTCCGAGCCGAGTGTCCCCGCACGGTAGTACCGGTGGCCCTCGGCCGAGGGCGGCCGGTGCGTCTGGTCGACCACATGGCCCGGCTCATCGTGTGCGTAGCGGTAGCCCTGGCCGTAGCCGAGCGTGCGCATGAGGCCGGTCGCGGCATTCCGCAGGTGCAGCGGTACCGGGTCGTTGCGCGTGTTTCGCGCGTCCTCCGCGGCGGCCTCGTAGGCGCGGTAGGCGGAGTTCGACTTCGGGGCGCGGGCGAGGTAGACCACCGCCTCCGCCAGCGGGAGGCGGGCCTCCGGCATGCCGAGGAAGTGGCACGCCTGCTGCGCAGCCACGGCCAGCGGCAGCGCCCTCGGGTCAGCGAGCCCAACGTCCTCCGCTGCGAGGATCACGATCCGTCGGGCAACGAAGAGCGGGTCCTCACCGGCCTCGAGCATTCGGGCAAGCCAGTAGAGCGCACCATCCGGGTCGGAATCGCGCATGCTCTTGATGAAGGCGGAAATCTGGTCGTAGTGGGCGTCGCCCTCCTTGTCGTAGAGCAGCGTCGGATGCTGCGTCGCCTGCTCAACCGCCTCCAGCGTGAGGGCGCGCACACCACCTTCGTCCGGTTCCGTGATCCGAGCCGCGAGGTCGAGGATCGTGAGCGCGGCCCGTCCGTCACCGCCGGCCGCGCGTGCGATCGCCTGCAGCACCACCTCACTCGCCTCCACGCCCGACCCGCCGAGGCCGCGCGCCTCATCTTCGAGGGCGCGGCGCAGGATCACTTCGATCTCGTCGGGTTCGAGCAGTTTGAGGACGAAGACACGACAACGCGAGAGCAGGGGCGCGACGACATAGAACGACGGGTTCTCGGTGGTCGCGCCGATCAGGGTGACCGTCCCGGCCTCGACGTGGGGAAGCAGCGCGTCCTGCTGGGCGCGGTTGAAGCGGTGGATCTCGTCAATGAACAGGATGGTGCGGCGCCCGGTGAGGCGCAGGCGGTCGCGCGCCTCCGCGACGGATTTCCGCATGTCAGCAACACCTGAGTTCACCGCGGACAACTCGTCGAAGTGCCGCTGCGTCGCGCCCGCGATGATCGTCGCCAGCGTCGTCTTCCCGGTGCCCGGCGGCCCCCACAGGATCATCGAAGGCACGTCGTCGGATTCGATCATCCGGCGGAGGGCGGTGCCGGGGCCAATCACCCCCTGCTGGCCCACATACTCGTCGAGGCTCGCTGGGCGCATCCGTGCGGCGAGCGGCGCGCCCGCCTCGGAACCGGCGCGCGCGACCGCCCGGCCGGGCTCACCGAAGAGCCCGCCCTGCATCCCGGGCACATCTCCCACCCCACGCCGCGGCATGCGCGCAGTCTAGCCCTGCGAGGGCGGCGGGATGTGCCGGTCGCGGTCGAACGGGAACGTCTGGCCCTCAACCTCCCCGACGAGGTCCGCGGTGGTCGCCCGGACGCGGGCCACCAGGTCTTGCGGGTACGCCCAGCGCGCGCCGTGCTCGATGAACTCGTCCTCATCGTGGACCTCGACGCCGTGCTCGTAGCGGAGGACGTCCAGGTCGAGGTCCATCCAGCGGATGGTCTCGCCGTCGAAGGTCGCGGGGCCGCCGAGGTTCACGTAAGTCAGCTGCCCGCGCGCGCCCGTCGGCTGGTGCTGGTGCATCACGTTGTACCAGCGGCCGTCCGTGAAGAAGAGCATGGTGAATGGGTACATCAGCACCCCTTCACCTCGATACCCCACCCAGCGGGTACCCGGCCGGATCCAGCAGCGCACCACCGGGCCGTGCTGGTCCAGCAGCACGGCGTCGTATTCGTAGTGGAGCGAGCCGTCGAACTTGGTCGAGGCGATGCGCACCGGGCGACCGCTGGAGAAGTCCGGGCGCGGGAGGTGAGGGACGGGGTCAGGCATCACAGGCATCGTACGCCCGAGCGGAGGTACGATGACACGCACGGCCAGTAGCCGCCCGAGGAGACGCGAGTGACGACGGCAGCCCGCACCGAATACGAGGCCGTGATCGGCGTCGAGGTCCACATTCAGTTGAAGACGAAGTCGAAGATGTTCTGCGGCTGCACCCGCGAGTACTTCGACACGGAACCGAACAGCCACGTCTGCCCGGTCTGCCTCGGGATGCCGGGGATGCTCCCCGTCATCAACGAGCAGGCCGTCTCGTACACCCTGCTCGCCGGCCTCGCGATGGGATGCGAGATCCCGCGCCACTCCAAGTTCGACCGGAAGAACTACCCCTACCCCGACCTGATGAAGGGGTACCAGATCTCGCAGTACGACCAGCCCTTCTGCGTCGGCGGCGCGTTGACCATCGAGGTGGACGGTCGAGAACAGGTCGTCCACCTCGAGCGAATCCACCTCGAAGAGGACACCGCGCGACTGCTCCACCGCGACGACGGGGCGGAAGCCTACTCGCTGCTGGACGTGAACCGCTCGGGCTCACCGCTGATGGAACTGGTCACGAAACCGGACATGCACTCGGGCGTGGAGGCGGCCGCCTTCCTGCGCAAGCTGCGGCAGATCATGCGCTACCTCGGTATCGCGGACGCAGACATGGAGAAGGGCGGAATGCGCGCGGACGCCAACGTCTCGATCCGTCCGCGCGGCCAGGAGGAACTCGGCCGCAAGGTTGAGGTGAAGAACATGAACTCCTTCCGCGCGGTACAGCGCGCGATCGAGTTCGAGATCGAACGTCAATCGCGCCTCCTCGATGCTGGGGAGCGGATCAAGCAGGAGACGCGCGGCTACGTCGACGCGACCGGCGAGACCCTCTCGCAGCGGTCCAAGGAGGAAGCGAACGACTACCGGTACTTCCCGGAGCCGGATCTCCCGCCGATGGTCATCGAGTCCGCAACGGTCGATGCACTGCGCGCGCGTCTGCCGGAGTTGCCGGACGCACGCCGAAAGCGCTTCGAACTCGAGTACGGGCTGACCCCGGACGAGTCGCGCACGCTCACCGAGTCACATGAGACTGCGGACACGTACGAGGAGTCGGTGCGGCTCGCCGGGACACCCCTCGCGCGGCCGGTGGCCCTGTGGTTCATCGGCGAGGTGGCACGCCACCTGAACAGCCTCGGCCACGCCGACGCTGAACTCGCGAATACGAAGGTGGGGCCGGCGCACATCGCGGAACTGACGAAGCTGGTCGCCGAGGGCGCCGTCACCGGGAGCACCGCGAAGGACATCCTGGACGCGGCGTTCGAGACCGGCGAGATGCCTACCGCCATCGTCGACGCTCGCGGCCTCCGCGTCGTACGCGATGAAGGCGCGGTCGAAGCGGTCGTCCGCGCGGCGATCGAGGCGAACCCGAAAGCCGTGGCCGACTACCGCGCCGGGAAGCAGGCGGCCGTCGGCTTCCTCGTCGGCCAGGTCATGCGAGAGATGAAGGGCCGCGCGGACGCCTCTGGCGTGGCCGAGATCGTGCACCGGCTGCTGGACGTGACCGCGTGAGGGATGGTTTGACGCCCCGGCGAGTTGACGGTTTACTGACTCCGGGCGGGCTGCAAGCGAGGGCACGCGTGAGTCGCGATAACCTGAGCAAGTGGCTCTACGTAGGGCTGCACGTCAAGCGCTGGCTGGCACTCCTCGTCTTCGCAGTCGCGATGATGGGCCTTGGCTTCGCATACCTTCTCCGCGAAGCCTATGTCTCCTACACCTTCCCGGCCTGGATGTACTACGTGACGCTACAGTTCATCCCGCGCTGGCTGCGCGGCATGATGTTCGTGGCGATCGCCGGATCGATCACCGTGATCGCGGGTTGGAAGCTGAACCAGTCGCTCGCCACGGCGCTGCTTCCTGGCCAGCCGCGCACCACCGACCTGGTCGACCTCGTCTACCGCAGCCGGACACGCGACCGAGGGCCGAAGATCGTCGCCATCGGCGGCGGGACGGGGCTTTCCAACCTCCTGCGCGGGCTGAAGGAGTATTCCTCCAACCTCACGGCAGTGGTGACGGTGGCGGACGATGGCGGCTCCTCTGGCCGGCTCCGACGCGACATGAACGTGATCCCCCCGGGCGATATCCGGAACTGCATCGCGGCGCTGGCTGACGCGGAACCGCTGGTCACGCAACTCTTCCAGTACCGCTTCGACGACAATGCTGGCGAGGGGATGGCCGGACACTCATTCGGCAACCTCTTCATCGCCGCAATGGCCGAAGTGACCGGCAGTATGGAGACCGCCATCGCGGAGACCTCCCGCGTGCTCGCGGTGCGTGGCGCGATCATGCCGTCCTCCCTGGCGGACGTGCGCCTGAACGCCCGCTTCGCCGACGGCACCATCGTCACCGGCGAGTCGAACATCCCCGGGCGGGGCACGCCGCCCACCGAGGTCTGGATCGAGCCTCGGGACGCCCAGGCACACCCCGCGGCGGTCGCCGCAATCCGCCAGGCAGACCTGATCGTGGTGGGCCCGGGCAGCCTCTACACCTCCGTACTGCCCAACCTCCTCGTACGGGAGATCGGGCGGGCGGTGGTCGAATCCGGAGCGCACAAGATCTTCATCGCGAACGTGGCCACCCAGCACGGGGAGACGGACGGCTACACCGCCGCCGACCATTACGCCGCAATCCGCCGACACCTCGGCGAAGGGGTGGTGGACATGGTGCTGGCGAACAGCAATCTGCCGGCCGAGCCCCTTCCGGCTGTCTGGCAATCGGAGCCAGTGCTCGCCCCTGGAGACGCCGACTACGGCGGGGCGCGCCTCGTGCTGGCCGACCTCGTCGACCGCGAGAAGCGCTACCGCCACGACACACAGGCGCTTTCCGCCGCCATCATGCGCGCCTATTTCGAGCGTGACCTGCGCGGCCTCGCGCCGCTGGCATACGCCCGCGGGTAGCCCCGATCCCCGCGCTTGCCGCCGAGGGTGGCGGGCCGTAGCCTTCGATGCCTATGGAACTCCGATCTTTCCTCGCCCTTGCCACCATCCTCATCTCGGCGCTGCTGATCGTCCTCACGCTCATGCAGGTGCGTGGGACGGGATTCGGTGCGGCGCTCGGTGGCCAGGATTATTCCTTCCGCACCCGTCGAGGCATGCAGCGGACGCTGCATCGCCTGACCATCGTCGTCGCCGTCGTCTTCGTGGCGATCGCCGCCTGGAGCGTGGCGGCGCCCTGAGCCGTCCCGTCTACTGATGCGCATCCCGCGCGTCCCCCGCCATTTCCTGCTTCCCGGGCTGCTCGTCGCCGGACTCGGGTTCGTCGGCGGCGTCATGCTCCTCAGCGGGCGCTCCGGACCGTCCGGTGGACGCCTGGTGGAGGCCGTGTCCGGGGACGTCCGGCGCACCAGCCCGCTCGCCACGCTCACCAGCGAGGCCGAGGGGGATGTCATCGCGCTCGTCTTCGCCGGGCTCATGCGCCCCGGCCCCGACGGGACTCCCGAGGTCGACCTGGCGGAGTCGTGGGAGGTCACGCCGGACGGCCTCACGTACACGTTCCGGCTCCGGTCGGGCCTCACCTGGCATGATGGCGTGCCGCTGACGGCCTCCGACGTCGCGTTCACCGTTGAGCAGATCCAGGCTCCGGACTTCAACGGGCCATCGTCACTCTCCACCGCCTGGGCTGGCGTGGAGGTCTTCGTCGCCGATCCAAGGACGGTGTTGTTCCACCTGGTTGAGCCGTCGGCAGAGTTCCTCTCCCGCGCCTCCGTCGGCCTCCTCCCGCGCCACCTGGCCAGCGAGATGGGCAGTCGGGGCTTCGACATCCCCGTCTTCGAGCAGCGGCCGGTCGGCGCGGGGCCATATCGTGTCCGCTCCATCGAGCATGACCGCGTACGACTCGAACGGTTCGAGCGGTACGCGCACGGCGCACCTCACATCGGACTGATCGAGTTGAGGCTCGCGCGGGACGCGACGGAGCAGGCGCGGTTGCTCGCCGAAGGCGACGCGGACGCCGCACTGCTCGGTGAAACGCCGACCGACGTGGAGGGACACATCGCCCGGCGCCGCGACCTGCGGGCGACGTTGCTGACACGGAGCGCGTACACGCTTGTCTACTTCAACCTGCACCTGTCCCCGCTGGACGACCTGGCCACGCGGCGCGCGCTTGCCGCGGCGCTGGACCGCCCCGCGCTGGCGGCGACCGCCGGGCGAGGCCTCCCCGGCACGACACCGTTCGTCCCGGGAACCTGGGCAGAGGTGCCCATCAGCGATGCCCGGTCCGAGGCGAGTGCGATGCTGGAGGCAGCAGGCTGGCGGATGGCGGACGACGGATTCCGTCGTAAGAACGGCCAGGTGCTCACACTCGAAGTCGCTACGAACGACGAGCCCGCTCGACATACGCTGGCGGATGCGATCGCGGCACAATGGGGCCGGCACGGCGCGCAGGTTACGGTGACGGTGCTGCCGGCGAACGTGCTCGTGCAGGAACGGCTGCGCCGTGGCGCGTACCAGGCTGCCCTCTACGGCTGGGACGCTGGCCTCGACCCGGACCCGTACCCGGGCTGGCACAGCACGCAGGCTGGCGGCCGCGGCGGGAACATCGCCGGCTTCCAGGACCGGGGGGCGGATGCGCTCCTCGAGGCGGCGCGCACCACGCTCGACGTGGCTGAGCGCCGCGAGCTCTACGCGCTCTTCTCCGCGCGGTTCACCGGACAGGCCGCCAGCGCCGTGCTCTACTACCCTCAACGGCCGTACGTACTGCCAGCGCGCCTGCAGGGCTTCACGCCTGGCGTGCTCTTCACTCCGGGAAGCCGCTTCCGGGATGTCCACCTCTGGCGACTGGGATAGGAGACGGCGGATGCGGATCGTCTTCTTCGGATCGCCGGACTACGCCGTGCCCTCACTTCGTGCCTGCCTCGACCTCCAGGACGCCGAGGTCGTCGCGATCGTGACGCAGCCCGATCGCCCGCGCGGACGCTCGGACGCGGCCCTCCCGACACCGGTCAAGGCGCTCGCCCTGGAGGCCGGTATCCACCCCATCCTGCAGCCAGAACGGATCCGCCGCGACACCGCGGACACCCTCGCTGCGCTCCACCCGGACATCGGCGTGGTGGCCGCCTCCGGACACATCCTGCCGTCATACCTCCTCGCGCTCTTCCCGCACCGCGTGCTCAACGTGCATGCCTCGCTGCTCCCGCGCCACCGAGGCGCGTCCGCTGTTGCCAGCGCCATCCTCGCCGGGGATGCAGAGACCGGCGCAACGATCATGGAGGTCGTGCGCGAAGTGGATGCCGGGCCCATCGTTGCGCAGCGACGGTTACCCATCGGTCCGCTCGACACCACGGGAACGCTCACCGGACGGATCGCGGACGCCGGTGCCGCCCTCCTCGGCGAGGTGCTCCCCCGCTGGGTCACCGGCACGCTGACCTCCGTGCCGCAGGATGGCTCGGAAGCGACATTCGCACCGAAGCTCACCAAGGAAGATGGGCGGATCGACTGGTCGCACTCCGCAGTCCAGATCGACCGCGCCGTCCGAGCGTTCCAGCCGTGGCCCTCCGCCTTCACGACCTACCAGGACGCCCCGTTGACGGTCCACGCCGCGTGGCCACTCCCGCTCGCCCCAGGCACGCCGCCAGGAACGGTGGTCGCCGGAGACGGCCATCCTCTGACGCCGCTTCTCCCCGGCCGTGCGGCGCGGGCGCTTGTCGCATGTGGTGAAGGCGCGCTCGCGCTCCTCACCATCCAGCGACCGGCAAAGCGTCCAACGCCAATCGAAGCGTACCTGAATGGTGACCGGTCTTTCATCGGTTCCCGACTGGGCGCGTAGGATCGATCCCATGCGCCATCTGCTCGACCTCTCAAAGGACGAACTGTCCGCGTGGCTCGCCGAACATGGCGAGCCCGGCTACCGCTCGCGGCAGATTGCCCGCTGGGCACTCCAGCGCGGTGTGACCGACTTCGAGGCGATGACGGATCTCCCGACCCCGCTGCGTGCCACGCTGGCCTCGGAGTTCACGCTCGCACCCTTGCCGGTGCTGGCCATACGGATCGCGGACGACGGCGACACGACGAAGGTGCTGCTTGACCTCGGCGGCAACAGCCAGGCAGTGGAAGCCGTGCGAATGGCGTACGACCCGGACGAGGACGGCGTCCCGGACCGCACGACCGTCTGCGTCTCGACCCAGGTGGGTTGTGCGATGGCGTGTGCGTTCTGCGCCACCGGGCAGCAAGGGTTCACACGCAACCTCCGTCCCTCCGAAATCCTGGCGCAGGTCCTCCATTTCACGCGGGAACGCCGGGTGACGAACGTCGTGTTCATGGGGATGGGTGAGCCGCTCGCCAACTACGCGGCGACGATGCGCGCGGTGCGCTGGATGGTTGATCCGGACGGCCTGGACATGCGTCAGCGGGGGATCACGATTTCCACCGTTGGAATCGTGAACGGGATCCGTCGGCTGGCCGCCGAGGGGTTACAGGTTGGCCTCACCATCTCGTTGCATGCCCCGGACGACGAACTCCGCCGGCGTTTGATTCCGACCGCGGGCGGCACCACCATCGACGAACTGATCGAGGCTGCGCGTGGGTACATGGAGGCCCAGGGACGGCGCGTCACCTTTGCCTACGCGCTCCTGGAGCATGTGAACGACGAGCCGGAGCAGGCGCGCATGCTGGCGCACCGGCTCCGCGGCCTCCCGGTGCATGTGAATCT
>VGPD01000054.1 GCA_016875635.1 Chloroflexota bacterium | reverse complement strand
CCCGCAATCCGCATCCGGCGTCGCCTGTCGAGTCCTGTCGTCCCCGAGAGGCAGGGCATCGGGTGCTACCTGCTCAGTCAGTATAACGCGTCACCGCCGCTGGAGGTTCCCTTGAGTGGCTCGTCACGACGACGACGCGGCGACCACGGCATGCCCATGTAGCCGGAGCCCGCCCGCAACTCCCTCAACATCTGCTCGATGCGGCCCATGCGGGTCTGCGGGCGGACCGCCCGGTCGATCCAGCCGATGCAGTCGTTCCGCTGGTAGGGCGGACGGGCGTCGTACGCGGCGCGCAGTCCCTCACGCTCCAGGGCCTCCGAGACCTCCTCGGACATCGGGTATCGAGGCCGGGCGACGGGGACGCCCCGGCTCCGACCAGGCGCCGCTCACCGCTGGGCGTGCCGGATGGCGCGCTGCATCGTCCGATCCGCCTCGCGTTCGCGGATGGCTTCCCGCTTGTCGTAGGAGCGCTTGCCCTGTGCGAGGGCGATCTGGACCTTGATCACGCCGTGGCTGAGGTACATCCGGAGCGGGATGATCGTGCTGCGCGGCTGGATCTCCATCTCGTGGCGGAGCCGTTCGAGCTCACGGCGGTGGAGGAGCAGCTTCCGCGTCCGCAGTGGCTCGTGGTTCTCGCGCGCCGGCCCGTACGGGCCGATGTGGACGTTGTGGAGGAACAGTTCCGGGCCGCGGAACCGGGCGTAGCCCTCGCCGATGGTCGCGTGGCCGGCGCGTACCGCCTTCACCTCGGAGCCGAGGAGGGCGATGCCGGCGTCGTACGACTGGATAATCTCGTAGTCGAAGCGGCCGCGACGGTTCTGCGCAACCGTGGGGCCCGCGCCGTCGGCGGGGGCTTTCGGCTTCGCCGCCTTCGCTTTCTCCGCCCGGAGGACGGTCACTCCCTGCTTCGGCACAACGCCCTCAGTTCTCTGGCCCGGCCTAGCGGCGCGGGGTGGCCGTCGCAGTCGCGCTGGCGGCCGGTGTGGGCGTGGCGGGCGGGGGGAGCGTCTTCCCACGCAGCATGTCGATGGCACGCTGGGCGGGGATGTCCTTGCGGGCCTCGATCTCCTCCAGCGTCATCGTCACTTCATAGTCCGGGGTGATCCCCTTGCCCTCGATCTGGTTGTGCTTGGGGGTCAGCCAGCGGCCGATGGAGACATAGACCGCGCCGCCGTTGGAGAGGTCGCGCGAGTGGTTCACCGTGCCCTTGCCGAATGAGCGCGTCCCCACCACCTTCGCGCGGCCGTTCTCCTGGAGGGCGCCCGCGAGCAGTTCTGCCCCCGAGGCGGAAAACTCATCCTGGAGGATCACCACGGGCAGGCTGGTCTGCGTGCCGCTGCGGGCGACCGCGCCCGTCTCCCGACCGGAGCGGTCCAGCTGGTAGAAGATCTGTCCGCTGTCCAGGAACGCATCCGCGACCTGGATCGTCTCCTGCAGCAGCCCGCCCGGGTTGCTGCGGACATCGATGATGATCCCCTTCGCCCCGGACGCGTTGACCTCCTTCAGGACCTTCTCCACCTCCTGGGGCGTCGTCCGAGAGAACGACCGGATCCGGAAGTAGGCGATGTCCTTGACCTCTTCCCCGGCGGAGTCGCGCAGGACGCCCCCGAAGAGCGGCAGGCGGCTCACACTCTCGACCGCGATCTTGTCGCGGGAGATTGTGTAAGTGTCGATCTTTCCGTCCCTGTGCCGGACCTTGATCGTCACCTTGCTGCCGATGGGACCGCGGATCTTGGTCACGGCCAACTGGACGCTCCAGCCCTCGGCCGACTGTCCGTCGACTTCCAGCACCTGATCGCCCGCCTTGATCCCCGCGCGCTCCGCCGGAGTGTTCGGCAGCGGCGTGGCGATGACCACCCAGTCGCCCTCCTTCGACACCGTGGCGCCGATGCCCTCGAACGCGCCCTCGAAGTCGTACCGGGAGAGGGCGTAGGACTCCGGATCAATGTAAATGGAGTGGGGATCAAGGGCGTCGAACAGTCCCTTGAGGGCAGCGTTTCGGAGCAACTCCGGGGTGGCCCGGCCTGCATCGACATAATCCTCGCCGACGATCTTCGCGATCTCCGCGAGGAGTCCGTAGTCGCTCGGATCGTCCTTGCCGGTGGTCACCGTCGATGCTGTCGCCTGAGCCGGCGGTGCCGTCGCATCGCCCTCAGTCAGCACCCGGACGAGGAAACCGGATGTGACCAGCAGTCCGGCAACGAGGAAAGCGATCACGCCGACGAGCGTGTTGCTCAGGAGATTGGATTTCACGACGCGAACCTCCGGTCGGCGTTCGCCGAGCCTCGCTATTTCGACCGCGGTGGGGCCGTGGCGGGTGTCACTTCGAGTCTACCGCCCGCGCGTGAACCCCGCGCGCCTCGCCCGGTTGGATACGACATAATGATAAGCGGGGTTGCCTCGGCGGGGCTTCCGCTGCTACGGTTCGATGGTTGCTTCGGGTGTGCGGGCGCTGCGGCGTCGAGCCCGGGGCGGGGGAAGCGAGCCCAGCATGACCGTCACGGTCGCCGTCCTGGCGATGTTTGCGCTGCTTGGCGCCGCCGTCAGCATCGTCTACTTGGCTGATGACCTGACCCGCTGCCGGCGTCGGCGCGTCCAGGGTTCACCTGCCGATCTTGGCCTGCGCCACGAGGAGGCCCAGTTCCTCACCGCCGACCGCCTGACTCTTCGCGGCTGGTTCCTGGAGTCCCCCGGTGCGCGCGCCGTCGTCGTCCTCGTCCACGACCTCGAGGCCACCCGGACCGACACCGACCGCGGCCTGCTCGACCTCGCGCGCGACTACGTCCGCCGCGGGTACTCCGTCTTCACCTTCGACCTGCGTGGCCACGGCGAGTCCGGCGGGACGCGCGACACCCTGGGGCGCGACGAGAAGCTCGACGTCGCCGCCGCGGTCGCCTGCGTACGACGCCGGGTACCCAGCATCCCGGTGATCCTCCACGGCTTCGGGTTCGGGGCGGCGGTTGCGCTGGCCGCAGTCGCGAACCGCACCGAGGTCACCGCGGTGGTCGCCGACACGGCGTTCCCGACGATGCGCGAGTACCTCCACCACCGCTGGCGCTGGCTTCCCTCACCGGCCTTGACGGTCGTCGGACGGGTCGCCCGCCGCCTCTACGGCGCGGACATCGACGCTCTCCAGCCGGTGGCGATCGTGAACCGGGTGAACGTGCCGGTGCTGTATGTCCACAACCAGGGCGACCGGTTGCTGCCGCCGTCCTGCACGCTGAACCTCGCCGCGGCGTCGCTCGACGCGCGAGACAGCGTCTGGATCGCCTCCGGCAACGGCCACGCGACCGGCTACCGGGAGGCGCCGGACCCCTATGTGCGCCGGATGGTGGAGTTCTACGACCAGGTGATCCCGGCGCGCGTGCTGGCCGCCCGCGCCGTCTAGCCGGGTGCCCGCCCGGCGATCTCCCTCCGTTCCACCCTTGCTCGATGCGATCACGGACATCGCGGGAATCCGCGTCGGGCACTGGACCGACCGTCGTGCCGCGACCGGATGCACCGCCATCCTCTGTCCGGCGGGCACCGTCGGCGGTGTCGATGTCCGGGGAGCGGCGCCGGGTACGCGCGAGACCGACCTTCTGCGCCCGGAGAACGAGGTGCAGGAGGTCCATGCCGTTTTGCTGACGGGCGGCTCCGCCTTCGGGCTGGAGGCCGCGAGCGGCGTCGTCCGCTACCTGCACGAGCGCGGCGTGGGACTCACCTTCGGCGAGCACGTCATCCCCATCGTCCCGGCAGCCGTCATCTTCGATCTCCCCACCGGCAAGCCGGCCTGGCCGGACGTCGCCGCGGGACATCGCGCCGCCGCCGCCGCCCGAGGGGGGCACGTGGCCGAGGGCACGGTGGGCGCGGGGACGGGCGCGACCCTCGCGAAGGGTGCAGGGCGCGAGCGGCTGCTGAAGGGCGGCGTCGGCACCGCCTCGGAGCGGTTGGACACCGGGGTCATCGTCGCGGCACTCGTCGTGGTGAACGCCGGCGGATCGATCCGCGACGCCCGAGGGCGCTGGGTCGCCGCGCCTCGCGGCGACCGGCACGGCACGTTCCTCGACCCGGCCCGGTTGCTCCGCACGGGCCGCCGCTGGCCACCGCCGGACGAGACGTCGACCGAGGACCTCGCCAAGCCGGGTGGGAACACGACGATCGCCGTGATCGCGACGAACGCGCGGCTGACCAAGGCGCAGGCGAACCGCCTCGCGACCGTCGCCCACGACGGCTTCGCTCACGTGATCTGGCCCGTACACACGCATTCGGACGGCGACACGGTGTTCGCGCTCGCCACCGGCGAGGTGGAGAGGCCACCGGACGGCATCACGGCGCTGGAGGCGATGGCCGCGCTGGCGACCTCGCGCGCCGTCCTGAAAGCCACGCATGCCGCGACCGGCGTCGCCGGCATCCCCTCGGCCGAGGAGTGGCGCGCTAGCGGCGGATGACCGGCCAGGCTGTCGTATAGGCCTCGAGGGCGCCCATCGCGAACGTCGCATCACCCACACTGCCACCTACCCGGAGGTAGCGCGCCTGGCGGTTGAAGCCGGCGGGCGTCTCCCGTGTGCGGAGGCCGGGTAGGCCGACCGGCGCGAACAGCTGTGCCTCCCCGAACTGCCGACCGTCCTGTGAGAACTCGACCACATACGTGTCGTTGTTGTCGGCCTGGAACGTGACCCGGGTGAGCGCGACCGACTGGCCGAGGTCGATCATCACGCGCCCCGCCGGGTCGGTCCACGCGAATGCCAGATTGAGGTCCATGAACGCGGTGCCGTCGGGCGGGATCGGGTCGACCAGCAGTGCGCTGAACTTTCCGGACGCAGGCGTGAAGTTTGCCCGCACCTTCACGTTCCCCCGCGTCGCCACCACCTTCTCCGCGGGCGTCACCTGGTTCGACGGCGCCGAGGGCGGGCTGTCGCCGACCTCGTTCGTCGCGGTGACGGTGAAGCGGTACTCCCGGCCGTTCTCGAGGCCGGTGATGATCGTCGAGACGGCGGGAGCGTCCACCGTCACGGTAATGTCGTCGGACGTGCTCCTCACGGTGTACTTCTTGATCTTCCGTCCTCCGTCCGCAGGCGCCTTCCAGGTCAGGGTCGCCTGGCCGTCGCCCGCCACGGCGGCGTCCGCCGCCAGCGCCGGCTGGCCGGGGGCGCGTGCGGGGCGTCCGGCCTCGGTGACCACGTCCAGGCGACCGAGGGAGTACGCGCCGTCACCGGTCACTGCCGCGATTCGAAGGAAACGGGCGGCCCTGGAGAACCCTTCGGGTGTCTGGCGCGTCTGGAGGCCCACACCCTCTTTGACCGAGCCGACAACCCACGGATCGGAAAAGTTCTTGCCGTTCGTCGAGAAGGTAACCAGGTACGTGTCGTTGACGTCCGCCTGCAGGGAGACCTCGTTCAGTGTGCGCTCGGTGCCAAGGTCGATCGTGACACGGCTGGCAGAATCATTGAGTGAAACCGCGGCTGCCGGATCGTCCCAGTCCGCCCCATCTCCCATCCCCTCGCTGAGCCCGATGAGTGTCTTGAACGTGCCGAAGACGGGCCGGTAGTTGGCGCGCACCGAAATCTCACCGCTCTGCGCCAGCACTGCGTCCGGGTCCGGATGCGCCACACCGGGCATCAGGTACTTGAGCATGACCTCCAGCCGATCGCGTGGCGCAAGCGATCCCGCGATCAGCCGGCGGGTCTCCTGGAACCGCCGCTCTGCTTCCGCGTCCGTCCATCCCGATTCGGTCGCCGCCTTCAGAGCGTCCTCCCGAAGTGTCGGATCCAGCCCGCGCACCCTCGCCTCCCAGTCCGGCTGCAGCGCGATGTCGCCACGAATCCGGAAATAGTCGGCTGGCACATATCGGACGATGTGCCCTGGGCGGTTGCGCGGTAGCGGGACTTCACGGGCGATATATGCGTCCGACAATCCGAGCTGGTCGATCACCGTCACCCGGTCACCGGCGTAATAGGCCAGCTGTCCGGTCGCACTGGCACGTACGGTGATCGGACCGAATGCCTCCGCATAGGCCCGCAATTTTCCACCCAGCACATCAGGTCGATCGGGGAACTCAACAGTGTACTGCGGCGGAGGCGACGCCTCGCCCCGTCGGTGAGCGAGCCACAACCACTGATAAAACGCCCGCTCGTTCACGATTCCGGAGTCCACGTTGCGACGTTCGAACTGCGCCGTGCTACTGACGAGCAACGACGCGAATCCCACTGCGAACACGATCAACACGACGGGTGGAGTGAGCGCCGGGCCACGCACCGCAAGAACCATCCCAAGGACACAGAGCAATACCAGCAAGGGAGCGGTGAACATCCGGCCGCGCATGAAGTCGCCACCGACAACGACGAGGTACAGGACGTAGAGCACCACCCCGGCGCAACAGGCCAGCAACAGCAGTTGCTCCCGGTGCAATGCCTGAGGCCATGATTTGGACCGGCCAGATTCGACGCCCATCACGAGCGCCAGACTCGCGACGACAGCGACCAGCGGCTCCGCCATCAAATCAAGTAGTCGGCCAGGTAGGTGAGGCCATGACGGAGGGACTCACCGGTACTGAACGCCCCGACCTTGGCGTACATCGTGTTCGGCAGGGGTGTGCCGTAGTACCAGGCCGCGGCAAGGAGCCAGAGCGCCACCGGCAGGAGCCCCACCATCGAGGTCGGGCGACCGAAGATCACCAACGCCAGGACAGGCCCCACCAGCAGCGCGATATCCAGCCGGTTCAGAATGGCAAGACCACCGAAGAACACAAGCCAGCGTGCCCGTGAGGCATCCAGCGGCCCGTCCCCACCGAATGCCATCCATAGCATCGCCGCTACGAGCAGGTGGGTGAGTGAGTTCTCCAGCCCGGAAGTCGAGAAGTCGAGGAACGACGGAGAGGTCGCGAGCAGCGCCACCACCACGATCGCACTGAGGGGCGGGAGAGTCCGCGCTACCAGGTAGGCCGTGCCCGCCGCGCAGGCGACACCTCCGAAGACGGCGGCGTAATAGAGGTCAATCCCGATCCGCCCGCTGAGGGCGAGGAAGAAGAACCAGAGCGGGTGGGTGTAGGCCTGCACGCGTTCACCGGGGTTGAAAACCGGCCCGTGCCCGTGCCAGAGCATGTCCACGGTCCGGAAGGTGATGAAGGCGTCGTCAGATACCCACGCGCGCCCGAGCACGAGCACGCCGAGCACGACCGCCGCGAGGACGGGGAGCCGCGCCGCGAGCGTGGGTGGCGGCATGATCGATGCCGTGGGGCGAGGCGTCGGATTCAGGGACACGGCCGCCTTGGTTCCCGTCCATCCACGTCCTGGATGTCTGGACTATACCTTCCAACGCCCGGGCGCTCTCCTCGACGACTCATACCGTCTGTCTCCGACGCGTCGGGGACGACCTGCCCGGGAATTCGCATCACGAATGCGTTGACGTGCTCCCGGGCTTTTCTATACTGACAGCGGAATCGCCTCGGTGGCCGCGACGACCCTTCGAGGGCGGCGACGGCAGGATGACCGGGGGAGACCATCCAGCGGTGCCTGAGCCTGGATCGTCGACCGACCGGGACTGATTGGGGGCACTCGAATGTCGAAGCAGCCAGCCTCGCGGGCGTACACGATCCTCGACATCCAGCGGATGCGGGATACCGGCAAGCCGATCACGATGGTGACGGCGTACGACTACCCGACGGCGAAAGCGGTGGACGAGGCGGGCATCCCGCTCATCCTCGTCGGCGACTCCCTCGGTATGACAGTGCTGGGGTACGACTCCACGCTGCCGGTCACACTGGAAGACATGATCCACCACGGCAAGGCGGTCGTCCGGGGCGCGAAGCGCGCCCACGTCGTCGTCGATCTGCCGTTCGGCTCCTACCAGTCCGGCTGGCAGGAGGCGCTCGCCTCCGCCACCCGGCTGATGAAGGAGACCGGCTGCGGCTCGGTAAAACTCGAGGGCGGCCAGCGCTCCGCGGAGTCGGTCGCACACATGGTGGAGGCCGGCATCCCGGTCATGGGCCACATCGGCCTGACGCCGCAGAGTGTGAACGCCCTCGGCGGTTGGAAGGTGCAGGGCCGCACGCCACGTGAGGCGGTCCGGCTGATCGCGGACGCGAAGGCGCTTGCGGAGGCCGGGGCGTACGCGATCGTCCTCGAATTGGTCCCCACGGCACTGGCGCACATGATCACGCAGCGGGTGAGCGTGCCGACGATCGGCATCGGCTCCGGCCCGTTCACCTCCGGTCAGGTGCAGGTTGTCCACGACATCCTGGCGATCCAGCAGGACCGGGAGATGAAGCACGCCCGCCGCTTCGCCGATGTCGGCGGCTTGATGGTGGAAGGCCTCCGTGCGTACCGCGAAGCCGTCGAGGATGGCTCGTTCCCGACCGCGGCAGAGTCCTTCTACATGGACGAACGCGCCCTGGAACTGATCCGGCGGATGACCCCCTCCGACGAGGACGACATGAGCCACGCCGAGCGTGTCCTGCGCGAGGCACCCGACGCACGCGTCGAGCAGCAGATTGCAGACTAGTCGCGGCGCGACGGCGCACACACTTCGGGGCTGTCGATGATCGTCGCGCGCACGGTGGCGGAGTTTCGCGCCGCCCGTGACGGGCTGTTGGTGGGCGGTCGCACTGACCCCAGGGTGCTGGGCCTTGTCCCCACCATGGGGTACCTCCACGAGGGGCACCGCTCGTTGATGCGTCTCGCCCGCGCGGAATGCGACGTCGTTGCGGTCACGATCTTCGTGAACCCGACCCAGTTCGGGCCAAACGAAGACTTCACACGGTATCCCCGCGACGAAGCCCGGGATCTCGAAGCGTGTGCGGCTGAGGGCGTCGGCCTGGTCCTCGCCCCACCGGTCGAGGAGATTTACCCGGAAGGCGCGTGCACCACCGTCTCGGTCGGACCGCTCTCCCGGGTCCTTGAAGGCGCGGCGCGCCCCGGGCACTTCGACGGGGTAGCGACGGTGGTGAGCAAACTGTTCGCGATCTCGGGTCCGTGCCGCGGGTACTTCGGACAGAAGGACGCGCAGCAACTGATGGTGATCCGCCGGCTGGCACGCGACCTGCTCCTGCCCGTGGAAGTCGTCGGCTGCCCGATCATCCGGGAGCCGGACGGCCTGGCGATGTCCTCGCGGAACGTCTACCTGTCGCCGGAAGAGCGGGCGCAGGCCCTCGGCATCTCGCGCGGGCTGAGCCGTGCGGAAGCGGCTTGGTCGGGCGGCGTACGGGACGCGGAGACGCTGCGCGCCCTCGTGCGCGCGGAGATCGAGGCGCAGCCCCTGGCACATCCCGAGTATGTCTCGCTCGCCGGCACGGAGACGCTGGAGGAACTCACGGGGGCGATCAACCGTGCCGCCTTGCTCTCCGTCGCCGTGCGGTTCAGCGGCGCACGGCTCATCGACAACGTCATCCTCGGCGGATAACAGGCCCCCGCGCTGGAGCCTGCCACTTCCGAACCTCTGTGCTACGCTCGCAGCAGAGCGCGGGTGCCGTCAGGCGCAGCCCGCGACACCTCAATCGTCACATCGCGGAGGGTCTTGAGTGTCCGGTCACTCCAAGTGGTCCTCGATCAAGCACAAGAAGGCGGCCACGGACGCCAAGAAGGGACAGCTGTTCACCAAGCTGGCCCGTGACATCACCATGGCCGCACGCCAGGGCGACCCCAACCCCGACGCGAACGCCGCGCTCCGGCTCGCGGTCTTGAAGGCGCGCGCCGCCAACATGCCCGGCGAGAACATCGACCGCGCGATCAAGAAGGCGGTCGGCGGCGGCGAAGGCGCTAACCTGCAGGAGGTGACGTACGAGGGCTACGGCCCCGGCGGCACCGCCGTGATCGTGCAGGCGGTGACGGACAACCGAAACCGCACCGTGGCGGAGGTTCGCTTCGCCTTCTCGCGCGGCGGCGGCAACCTCGGCGAGGCGGGGGCGGTCGGCTGGCAGTTCGACACGCGCGGCCTCATCACCATCGACAGTGCGGGTAAAGACCTCGACGAACTCCAGATGACGGTCATCGAGGCTGGCGCGCTCGACATCGATCTCG
>VGPD01000053.1 GCA_016875635.1 Chloroflexota bacterium | reverse complement strand
GAGCACACCGCGACCCTGAAGGCCCGGGCCTAGCCGTCCAGCCGGGTCGTCCACGCTCGACCTCGCCCCGGTCCGGGTCGGGCGCTTGCCGCAGCGGCCCGCGTCCGCCTACGATCTCCGGACGCCCTCGGACTGCGGTGGTCCGGTGCGGCGTATTCCTGACGACATGACGAGGTTCCCCGAATGGGCCACTCCCGATCCGCGCGCAAGCGTATCCGCCAGAACGAACACCACGCGGCGATGAACAAGCCGATCCGCACTCGTGCCGCGCACGCGCTGCGTGACGCGCGCATCGCCATCAAGGCGGGTGACGCCGAGGCGACGGCGGCCGTCCGGACGGCCCAGTCCGCCCTCGACCGCGCCGCGCGACGCAACATCATCCACCCCAACGCGGCGTCCCGCTCGAAGGCCCGCCTCGCGCGCGCCCTCAAGCTGATGCAGACGGCCGCCTAGCAGCCCTCCCTCCACCGGAGAGACGCGTCGGGCCCCGCAAGGGGCCCGTTTCGTGTCCGTGCCGGGCTTCACGCTGGGCGCCGTCCATCGCTCAACCCTCGGCGCGCGTGCCCCCGACGGAGCGTGGGTGCGATACTCCCCGCGCGGACAGTCGAGCAGAGCCGAGGGCAGACGCATGCGCGCCACCATCTTTCACGCCCCTGGCCGCGTCACCGTCGAGGACCGGCCTACGCCCTCGGCCGGGCCCGGCGAGGTTCGCCTGCGGATGGCGGCCGCGTCGCTCTGCGCCTCCGACGTCCGTGTCTACCGCGGGGAGAAGTACGCCCTGCCGGGCGTCATCCCCGGACACGAGGTCTCCGGAGTCGTCGACCAGGTTGGCGCTGGTGTAACGGGGATCGCGGAGGGCGACCGTGTCGTCATCTGCCCCATCGTCGCGTGCAACCAGTGCCGCTACTGCCTGCTCGGGCGCCGCAACCGCTGCGTTGCGCGGGAGACCCTCGGCTACGACCTCGATGGCGGCTTCGCGGACCATATGGTCGTCCCGGCCGCGATCGTCAGCGCGGGTCACGTGATCGCGGTCCCGCGCGCGCTCCCGCTGGACCTTGCCGCCATCGTGGAGCCTTCCGCCTGCACGCTGGCCAGCCTCGAACTGTGCGAGGTGGGCGCGGGCACCTCGATGGTGATCATGGGGGCGGGGCCGATGGGGCTGCTCCACCTCATCCTCGGACGTGCGCTGGGTGCGGGCGCCATCATCGTGAGCGAGCCGGTCGAGGAACGTCGCGCCATCGCCCGGCGCTGGGGCGCGGACATTGTGCTCGACCCGGGCTGCGAGGATGTCGCCGGCGCGGTGCGCGACGCGACCGATGGACTCGGCGCGGACGCCGTCATCGTCTCGGTCGGGCTCGGCGAGATGGTGTCGCCGGCGCTCTCGCTGGTCCGGCCGCAGGGCACGGTGAACCTGTTCGCCGGCTTCCCGAGGTGGGCCCCCGCGGTGCCGTTCGACCCGAACCTCGTCCACTATGGCGAGGTGATCCTCACCGGCTCCCAGAACGCCACCACCGACCAGTACCGCCGCACGGTCGCGATGCTCGGCGGCGTCCCCCACATCGATGAGGTCGTCACGAATCGCTACGGCATCGAGCGCGCGCCCGAGGCGTACGAGTCGCGGCTGGCGCTCGCCGGGCTGAAGTCGCTGGTCCAGTTCCCCGGTGTCGACCCGCTGTTCCCGACCGACTCCGCGGGGGCCGCGTGAGCTTCCTCCGGCGCGGCGAAGGCGCCCGGCGTGACGAGGCCGCACGCGATCTTGCCGCCTCACGCCGTGACGAGGCGATGCGGCTGGGCGAGGCGTTCCGCAACGAGCGCACGCGCCGTGGCATCTCCATGGGTGACGCCGAGCGCACGACGCGCATCAACCGTGCCTACCTCGAGGCGATCGAGGAAGGCCGGCTGGAGACGCTGCCCGCCCCCGTCTACACGCGCGGCTTCGTCCGGCTGTACGCACGCTTCCTCGGCCTTGACCCGGACACGGCGGTGGCGATGATCCCGGAGGGGCTGCCGCGCCCGGCCGGCCTGGAGCCGATGCCCGGGATGCGCCGGACCGCGCCACCGACTGTCCCGTTGCCGCCGCTGTCGCCGCCGGTCTTCGCCGCGGCCGTCCTCGGGTTGATCCTGGTGGTCGTCCTCGTCTGGCTTGTGCCAAGGGCGTTTGGCGGCGACGACAACCCGACCGCCGGCAGCAACAAGCCCTCGAACAGCGCCCCGGCCGCCCGCAGCGGCGAGGTTCCGAACCTCGTGGGCCTCGCACGCGACCAGGCGACGAAGGCCGTGTCGGACGCCGGCCTCACCCCGCTCGTCTTCGAGGCGACGAACGCGGCGCCTCCGGGCCAGGTGTTCCAGCAGTCTCCAGCCGCCGGCACCGCCATCGCCCCGGGTGGCACCGTCACGCTCTTCATCTCCCAGCCGCCGCTTCCCGGCACGGCGACCTCGACGCGTACCCCGACGCCGACACCGACGGCGACACCGACGGCGACACCCTCCGCCACGCCCGCACGGTAGGTCCGCCGGACACTGCCGTTCTCCCGCGTAGACTGGGTGGGTGAAGTACCACCTCGTCACCCTCGGCTGCGCGAAGAACACCGTCGACTCCATGCGGCTGGGGCAAGCGCTGCGCAACGGACGGCACCTCGCGGTCGACGAGCCCGAGGACGCCGACCTCCTGTTTGTGAACACCTGCGGGTTCATCGACACCGCGAAGGACGAATCGATCGGCGTGGTACGGGAACTCGAGGCGGGGAAGCGGCCCGGCCAGAAGCTGTATGTCGTCGGCTGCCTCACGCAGATCGCCGAGGCCCAGGTGCGCGACGCCGTCCCCGGCATCGATGGTGCGTTCGGGGTCGAGGCGTGGGACGCGATCGCGGCGGAGGTTGGCGCCGCGAGCGAGACGTACGACATCCCGCAGCCAGCCGCGATGTCGTTCGGACAGCCCTCCGCCTATCTCAAGATCTCGGACGGCTGTGACCGCCCCTGCACCTTCTGCATCATCCCCACGATCAAGGGCGGGATGCACTCGATGGACGCGCGCCGCCTGATTGCCGAGGCGCGGATGCATGCCGCGGCTGGCGCGAAGGAGCTCGTGCTGGTCGCGCAGGACCTCACCGCGTACGGCGAGGACGATGGCGACCGCGATGGCCTGGCGGCGTTCCTGGAGACGCTTTCGGCCGAGGTTCCCGAGGTGCCGTGGATCCGCCTGATGTACGCCTACCCCGGCCGGGTCACGCCCCGGCTGGCGGAGACGATGGCAGCGCTCCCGAATGTGGTGCCGTACCTCGACATGCCGCTCCAGCACGGCAGCGACGCGGTCCTGCGCCGCATGAAGCGTCCCGTCCTCGCGAAGTCACGTCAGAGCATCGAGGTGATCCGCGCCGCGATCCCGGATGTGGTCCTGCGCACGACCTTCATTGTTGGATTCCCGGGCGAGACCGAAGCGGAGTTCCGCGAGCTGCTCGACTTCGTGCGCGAGCAGCGCTTCGACCACGTCGGCGCGTTCACCTACTCGCCCCAGGCGGGCACCCCCGCCGAGGCGATGGGCGAACAGGTGCCCGAACCAGTGAAGCAGGAGCGCTACGGCCGTCTGATGGAACTGGCACAGGAGTTCTCGCTGGCCTCGAACCGCCGGATGGTCGGGCGCGAGATCGACGTCCTGGTCGAGTCCCGGGAGCCCTCGAGATCCACGGGCGGCGACACGATCGTCGTCGGCCGCACGGTCCGCGACGCCCCCGAGGTGGACGGCCTGGCCCTGCTGAAGGGCGCCTACCCTGCCGGCACGATGGTGCGTGCCATCGTCCGCGGTGCGCTGCCGTACGATCTCCTGTGCGACCATGTCGAGGCGGCTGCCCCCGCCTCCGGCGTGCGCGCGGCTCGTCCGTCGCGGGGGGCCGGGGACGCTCGGATCCGGCGCCGGCGCGCCTAGCCCGGCCCCGATTGCGTCGTTTCGATCGCTCAGATTCACCGACCCCCGGGGAAACCCGCATGCCACCGGGAATTTACGCAGATTTTACGTGAAAGTTCGCACAATCACTTGCGGCGGGAACCTCCCGGATGCACACTACGTTTATCAAGTGATGGCGGGCACAAAGCCTCGGAACAGCCGAGCTGGCCCCACCAATCACGAGCAGACTGCTCAGGGTGTAGGCCTCGGGCGGTCAGGAAAGAAGGACGTGAGATGTTGGAAACGTTGGACAGTCGGGACTTTTACAACTCCATTCTCGTACGCGGGCGGCGCTCGGCCCCCACGTTCGAGCAGGTTCGCAAGGAAGTCCGCGAAGTGAACTCCGCGCGCTTCTCGGTGAACCTCTACCGATAAGCGGCAGACCGGGTCGGCAGGGTTCCCTCCACCTTCCGGCTCACGCTTCGGCGAAGGAACGGCCCCCGTCCCCGCGGGGGCCGTTCTGTGTCCCGGCCTGATCGCGGTTCCCTGACCTGTCGGGTGGCGTCCACCGCTCGGGCCCGCAGCGGGCGGCGCGAGCATCATGCCACGCACGGATAGACTCTCCTCACCCCACACGGAAGGCGAGTTCGTGGCCGACGCCCCCCCGCCCTCCGGCACCCCCCCTCGCGGCGCACAGCGCCCGAACAGTGAGGGATTCCGGCGGTTCATCGAGCGTGCGCCGGAGTCCGGCGCGGGGCGAGTCCTCCTCGGCTCGGCGTCGATCGTGGCGGCGGGGTTCATCCTTTCGAGGTTGCTGGGCCTCGTGCGTTCGGTGGTCATTGCCGACGCCTTCGGCACCGACCCTGAGCTCGCCGCGTTCTGGGTCGCCGCCCGGCTGCCTGACCTGGTCTTCCAGTTGCTCGCCGGCGCGACGCTCTCCGCGGCGTTCATCCCCACGTTCAGCCGTGTCCTGCTTCGCGGCGGGGAGGATGCCGCGTGGCGGCTCGCCTCCAGCGCGCTCAACATCATTGCGACGGCGACCCTGCTACTCGCGGGGCTCGCCTTCGTCCTCGCTCCGACCCTCGTCCCGCTGCTCGCCCCCGGACTGGGCGAGGCGACCGGGCAGCAGGAAGAGCTCCGCGCGCTGGCGGTCCACCTCACGCGGTTGATGCTGATCTCACCGCTCTTTTTCGGTGCGAGCGGGATGGTGACGGGCATCCTGAACGCGCGCCATCACTTCCTCGCGCCGGCGCTCGCACCCGTCTGCTACAACCTCGGCATCATCGCGGGGGCGGTCTTCCTCGCGGACGGCCATGGCGTCGACGGGCTGGCGTGGGGCGTCGTCGGCGGCGCGGCGGCGCACCTGCTGGTGCAGATGCCGGCGCTGCGTTCGAGCGGGATGCGCTGGAGCCCCTCCTTCGACCTGTTCTCGGACGGTGTGCAGGAGGTGTTGCGGCTGATGGGCCCGCGCGTCCTGGGGCTCGCTGCGTCGCAGATGAACTTTCTCGCCGCGATCTTCTTCGCCTCGTTCGTCTCCGACGAGGCGATCAGCGCGCTCAACTACGCCTTCCTGATGATGATGATGCCGGTGGGGGTGGTGGGGATGGCGATCTCCACCGCCGTCTTCCCCACGCTCGCCCAGCATGGCGCGTCGCAGGACACCTCGTCGTTGCGGGTGGCGGTGTCGAGGTCGCTCCGCCAGATCCTGTTCCTCGCCGTCCCGGCCTCCGCGGGCCTCATCATCCTGGCGACGCCCACAGTGCGCGTGCTGCTCGAGCGTGGCGCGTTCGACGCCGAGTCGACGCGACTGGTGGTGGCGGCGCTCGGGCTCTACGCGCTCGGCATCGCGGCGCACAGCGGCATCGAGATCCTGAGCCGCGGTTTCTACGCCGTCGCGGACACGCGCACGCCGGTGGCGATCGCGGTCGCCGCGATGCTGCTCAACCTCGCGCTCTCCGCCGCCCTCGTCGCGCCGTTCGGCCTCCGCGGCCTTGCCGCGGCCGCCTCGACGACGGCGTTCGTGGAGTTCGGCCTGCTCCTCTGGGTGCTCTCGACCCGGCTGGGTGGCCTCGAACGGCGGGAGCTGACGAGGACGGTCGGCAGTACGCTCGCCGCCACTGCCGCGCTCTCGCTGATCATGGTGGGTGCGCTCGCGGCGCTTTCGCTCGCCGGCGTGCGCGACAACTCGATGCTCGGGTCGCTCGTCCGCATCGTGGTCGCCGGGGTCCTCGGCCTCGTGGCCTTCGGGGTGGCCGGCTACCTCGCCAACCGGGACGACCTGCGGATGGTGGCGAGGCAGTAGGCCCTCGATTCACCCGGGTCCGTCGCACCCTGCTACACTGATGGCTCCCAACAACCAAAAGGGAACCTTCGAGCGGACGCACCAGCGTGCCGCTGCTGCGTTGTTAGCGAGATTGTCACCGAGCCGCCGGACCTCCGGTGGCCAGCGAGAGGACCGAGGCGATGGCGTTCACCGACCGCGAACTGACCTGCCGTGACTGTGGCGAGCCGTTCATCTTCACCGCGGGCGAGCAGGAGTTCTACGCGACGAAGGGCCTTCAGCACGACCCCGTACGCTGCCCGTCCTGTCGCAACCAGCGGAAGCTCCTCCGTCCCGAGGACCGCGAGGAGACTCCGAACTTCGGCGTCTACGTCTCGTACGGTGGCCGCACCCCGCGCCAGATGCACCGTGCCGCCTGCAACCAGTGCGGCCAGTCGACCGAGGTCCCCTTCGTCCCGCGCGGCGACCGCCCCGTCTACTGCTCCGCCTGCTACTCCGACATCCGTGAGAAGCAGGAGGCGCGTGACGCCGCCGCCGCCGACGACGCCTCGGCCCGCATCGCCGCGGCGGCGATGCGCCGCGCCCCCGAACTCGAGGGCGCCGGGCCCCGTACCGCGCTGGCGGAGCCGCTCGCCGAACTCGACGTGACCCGGACGGCCTCGAAGCCGGTGGCCGTCGAGGTGGACCCGGACGCGCCCGAGGAGGACTAGCCAGAGGCAGGCGCGTGACATTGATCCGCCTGTGCGGCCGCGCCTAGACTCGGATCAACCAGTACGTACAGATGCGAAGACGGAGACGAGTAACCCCGCGGCCGTGATCCTCGATAGCGCACATCGATGGTGCGGACCGGACAGCGAGCCCGGGACGGTGCAAGCCGGGTACGTGCCACGCGAGGCGAAGATCACTCCTGAGCAGCCGCCCGAACGCCTCGACCGGGGCCAGTAGACGCGGCCGGAGCGCCCACCGTTACCAGGGGCAGCGCCATCGCGAGGGAGACCTCGCCGCGGCGCGAAGAGTGGCGTGGCTTCCTCGATCCTTCGAGGCGGCGCGCAACGCGGGTGGTACCGCGGGCTCATGCGACCGACATCGCACAGCCCGTCCCGCACCGGATCCGGTGTTGGGGCGGGCTGTTTGTTTGCCCGCATCCCGTGCCCGGCCTGAGGCCGGCGAAGTTGAGGTGTCCGATGCCCGCGACCTTCGAACCAGTCTCCTCGCGCGTCTCCTTTCCGGAGCAGGAGCAGGCGATCCTCGACTTCTGGAGGCGGCACGAGATCTTCAAGCGTTCCGTGGAGGAGCGCCCCGCCGACCGCCTCTTCTCCTTCTTCGAGGGCCCGCCGACGGCGAACGGCAACCCCGGGATCCACCACGTCCTCGCGCGCGTGTTCAAGGATCTGATCTCGCGCTACCGCACGATGCAGGGCGACCGCGTCCCGCGGAAGGCGGGCTGGGACACGCACGGCCTCCCGGTCGAGCTCGAGGTGGAGAAGGCGCTGGGCCTGACCTCGAAGCAGGAGATCGAGGCGTACGGCGTCGAGGAGTTCAACGAGCGCTGCCGCGAGTCCGTCTTCCGGTACGTGCGCGAGTGGGAGCGGATGACGGAGCGCATCGCGTTCTGGGTCGACACCTCGGACGCGTACGTCACGTACTCGCAGGATTACGTGGAGACGTGCTGGTGGATCTTCAAGCGGCTCTGGGAGAATGACCTCGTCTTCCGCGACTTCCGCGTCACCCCGCACTGCCCGCGCTGTCAGACCAGCCTGGCGAGCCACGAGATCGCCCTCGGCTACAAGGAGGACACTCCCGATCCCGGCGTGACGGTCATGCTCGACGTGACCGCCGAGGCGAACCCGGAGGCGCCCGCCGCGCTGCGCCTCGCGGATGGTGTCCGCACGTCGCTGCTCGCCTGGACGACGACGCCATGGACACTCTCCGGCAACACCGCGCTCGCGGTCTCGACGGAGGCGACGTACGCACTCGTCGAGGTGGAGGCGCAGGCGCACGGCCGGGTGCGGATCGTCGCCGCTGAGGCCCGTGTCGCGGAGACGCTGAAGGGCGTCCCGCTCGTCGAGGGCAACGAGCCGCAAATTCTTGGCACCGTTGAGGGCGTCGACCTCCTCGGCCTGCTCTACGAGCCGTTGTACGAGTCGACCGGCTGGCCCGGCGTCGACCCGCTCTACTTCGTGAGCGGGCGCACGCAGAAGCCGGAGCGGTTCGGGGACCTGCCGAAGCGGCGCGTGATCGGCTCGGACGAGGTCACCACCACGGATGGCACCGGCGTTCTCCATGTCGCGCCCGCGTTCGGCGAGGCGGACTACGCGATGGGCCGCGTCGAGGGGCTGATGTTCCTCCAACCGGTGCGGCTCGACGGGACGCTCGTCGGCGGGCCGGGGGACGGCCTCTTCGCCAAGACGGCGGATCCGAAGATCACCGCCGACCTGCGCGAGCGGAAGATGCTGTTCAAGGCGGAGACGATCCGCCACACCTATCCGTTCTGCTGGCGCTGCGACACGCCCGTCCTCTACTACGCGAAGCCCTCGTGGTATTTCCGCACGACCGCGGTGCGCGACTCGATGGTGGAGGAGAACGAAGGGATCCACTGGGTGCCGGGTCACATCCAGGAGGGGCGCTTCGGCGAGTGGCTCGCCGGGAACATCGACTGGGCGATCTCGCGCGAACGGTACTGGGGCACGCCGCTCCCGCTCTGGGTCTGCGGCGAGTGCGACCACATCGAGTGCATAGGCTCGTACGAGGAGCTGTTCGCGCGCGCGTTGCCCGGCACCGCGGACGGGCTGCGCACCGCGGACGGCAAGATCGATCCGCACCGTCCGTTCGTCGACCGCGTTGAGCTCGGCTGCATTGAGTGCAACGGCACGATGCGCCGCACGCGCGAGGTGGCGGACGCCTGGTTCGACTCCGGCGCGATGCCCTACGCGCAGTGGCACTATCCATTCGAGAACGAGACGACGTTCGACGCGCGGTTCCCCGCCGACTTCATCTGCGAGGCGATCGACCAGACGCGCGGCTGGTTCTACACGCTGCACGCGCTCGCGAACCTGCTGCACCGCGCCGAGCCGGAGGTCGTGCCGGAGGGGATCGCCTACCGCAACGTGATCTGCCTCGGCCACATCCTCGACGGCGAGGGGCTGAAGATGTCGAAGTCGAAGGGGAACGTGGTCGACCCGTGGTCGGTCCTCGACCGCTACGGCGCGGACGCGACGCGCTGGTACATGTACACCGCATCGCCTCCGGGCAACTCGCGCCGGTTCTCCGGCGAGCTCGTCGCGGAGACGAGCCGCCGCTTCCTCTCGACTCTCTGGAACACCTACTCGTTCTTCGTCACGTACGCGAACACCGCCACGTTCGACCCCTCGACCCCGCCCGCGGGACTCGAGGGCGCACGGACAGAGCTCGACCGCTGGATCCGCAGCGAACTGCACCAGACCGTGCAGCGCGTGACCGAGGCCCTCGACACATACGAGCCGGCGGACGCCGCCCGCCCGATCGAGGCGTTCGTGGAGCAGCTGTCGAACTGGTACGTGCGCCGCAGCCGCCGACGCTTCTGGCGCTCCGGCGATGGCCCGGACTCGCTCGCCGCGCTGCACACGCTTTACGAGTGCCTCACGACGGTGACGAAGCTGCTCGCTCCGTTCACGCCGTTCCTCGCGGAGTCGCTGCACCAGAACCTCGTGCGCGGACACGTCGCCGGCGCCCGTGACTCCGTCCACCTCGAGGACTGGCCGAACGCGGATGCCTCTGCGGTCGACCTCGCGCTCTCCGGCGAGATCGCACTGGTTCAGCGGATGGTCTCGCTCGGCCGGGGCGCGCGGTCGAAGGCGCAGGCGAAGGTGCGCCAGCCGCTGGCCACCGCGATCCTCGTCCCGCGCACGGAGGCGGAGCGCGCGAGCCTCGAACGGCTCGCGGACCAGGTCGCGGAAGAGCTGA
>VGPD01000052.1 GCA_016875635.1 Chloroflexota bacterium | reverse complement strand
TGGGCGCCTACCTGCTCGAATACGGGGCGTTCGTCTCCAACGGACAGGCCCGTGCGGGGAAGACGAGCATCACCGTCCAGAACCTCGGCGCACGGGCTCGCGAATTCGCCGTGATCCGCTGGCGCGGCGCAGAAGACGCCCTGCCCGTACACAACGGCCAGATCCTCCTCGACGGTCTGCAGGAGGTGTATCGCTCCGAGGCCCTCCTCGCGGGCGAGGAAAGTCAACTGCAGGTCGACCTCCGAAGCGGGTTCTCCTACGTCGTCGTCTCGCTCGTGAAGGGTGAGTACGAGAAGGGGGTCCACGCCCAGATCAAGGTGAACTGAGCGTGACCGTGCCTACGGTTGACACGCCGAAGGTCGTGGGCGGAGCATCCATACCCGACCATCCAGACCAGCGAGGAGTCAGAGGAGTCATCAGCATGATCCGAAACGCCATCGAGCGTCTCATCCGTCCGTCGCAGACCGGGTACGCCCACTGCGATCTGCCCTGCGGCGTCTACGACCCCGCCCAGGCCCGCATCGAAGCGGAATCCGTGAAGGCGGTCCAGGAGCGATACCAGAAGGCCGACTCCATGAAGTCGGCCGCCGAGACCGTGGAGGACTACCGCGCACGCTGCCTCGCCATCAAGGAGGAGCGCGCGAACATGGTGAAGGAGCACCTCTGGGTGCTCTGGACTGACTACTTCAAGCCCCCGCACGTGGAGAAGTACCCGCAGCTGCACCAGCTGTTCTGGGACACCACCAAGGAGGCCGGTCTGGCGAAAAAGTCGCAGGACCCGGCGCAGGGCGAGAAGCTGCTCGGCCTGATCAAGCAGATCGACACGATCTTCTGGGAGACCAAGAAGGCGTAGTCCTGTCCGGCACCGGCCCCGACACCGGACGGAGATCCACATGATGCAGCGGCTGTGGCTGGCGTTGGTCGCGCTGGCCGCGGCCGCTGTCTCTGTCCTTGCCCTGGCCCTCCGGCGCGTCCTCATGCGCGTCGAGGTCGCGGGCGAGAGCATGACCCCGGCCCTGCTCCCCGGCGACTACCTCATCCTGCGCCGCGGCTCACCCCCCGCGGGCATGGAATACGGCCAGATCGTCGCGCTCCACGGCCCAAGGCCGGAAGGCGACGGGCGGCTGCTGCTAAAACGCGTCGTCGGCCTCCCGGGCGAGGCGCTGCGCGTGGGCGGCGCCCTCCAGGTAAACGGCCGCGTCCTCATCGAACCGTACGCCCACGGCGACACCCCCGCCGAGCAGCACCGAGGCATCAACCGGCTCGCGCCCGACGCCTACTTCGTCCTCGGCGACCACCGAGGCGCCAGCACCGACAGCCGCGACTTCGGCCCCGTCCCGCGCGAGGCGGTCGTCGGGTATGCCATCCTCCGCTACTGGCCCGTCGCGCGGGCCGGCTGGCTCCGCCCCCCTGATCGGCGGTTGCTGGGTGTCGGGCCAGAGGGGCCCCAGCCGCTCTACTGGCAGACAC
This sequence comes from Chloroflexota bacterium, assembly GCA_016875635.1. Taxonomy (GTDB): domain Bacteria; phylum Chloroflexota; class Dehalococcoidia; order UBA2979; family UBA2979; genus SURF-43. The sequence continues at coordinate 9,071 of VGPD01000052.1, read as the reverse complement.
CCGCCCCGGACGCGGGAAATCCCTGACAGATTCGCGCACCGCGGCGACGGACAATGACCGGCGAAGAGTGGCCCTCTGGGGGCATGACTCGGAGGCCGCATGCCGGATCCCCACTGGAACCGGAACGGTGTCGATGACCCGTTCGCCGCTGCCCGCTCCGCGCTGGCCGCACGACTGGCGAACCGCCGGGCGGCGGCCGGCGAGCGGCTCTCGCTGGACGAGCTGGTCGCCGCCGTCGTGGAACTGCGACCGCTCCCGGCCGTGGCCTTCCGCGTGCTGGAACTCGCCGACGACGGCCGGTTCTCCGCGCATGAGCTCGCCTCGCTCATCGCGAGCGACCAGGCCCTGACAGCCAAGATACTGCGCCTGGAGAACTCGCCCTTCTACGGCTTCGCCCGGCGGATCACCACCGTGCGTGACGCCGTCGTCCTCCTCGGCTTCCGCGCCGTACGGCAGGCGACGCTCGCCACCTGCGTGGTCGGCGATGGCCGCCGCAACACCAGCCTCGACTATGACGCGTTCTGGCAGTTCTGCGTCACGACTGGGATGCTCGGCGAAGTGCTCGCGCGGACCGAAGGCCAACACCAGGATCACGCGTTCACGGCCGGCGTGCTGCACCAGGTGGGCGTGCTGGCGCTCGACCAGTACCGGTCCGACCTGCTCGCGAACGTGATCGAGCTCTCAGCCAGCGGGATGCTCCGGCAGGCCGCGGAACGAGACGTCCTCGGCTTCACCACGACCGAACTCGGCGGGGCGCTGGCCGAGCACTGGGGCTTCCCCAAACCTCTGGTGAACGCGATTGGGCGTCACGCCCGACCCATCGACGAACTGGCAGCCGAGGGCAGCCTCGCCGCGACCATCGCCCGCGCCCGGCTCTACGTCCGCGCCCAGGGCATCGCGGACGGCATCGGCCCGGCGGAACAGACCGCTGTGCCCGAGGAATGGGTGCAGGGCCCGCTCTCGGTCTCCATCCGCCAGGCCGGTGGCATGGAGAAAATCCTCGAGCGCGTGAGCGCGTTCATGCAGGCCGCCGTCTCGTAGGCTCCCCCCGGGGCCGCAGGGGGCGAGACTCCCCCTGGCGCATCCTCAGGAGGCTCAGGGCCCCTCGATCAGCCCGTGAAACACGCCGGCTGGGGTCTTCCGCCGGGCCAGGCGGGAATCTGATCGCCGCGGACACCGCCCGGGATCTTGCGCGCTGCCTCGCGATTCGGTACAACCATTAGCACTCCAACCCGCAGAGTGCTAACCAGCACGCCCCACGCGCCCGGCGGCGGTCGCGGGGGCACCACGAGGACAAAGGACGGGCACTTATGGCCAAGCAGCTGCTGTTCGACGAAGAGGCGCGCCACGCGCTCCGGAGCGGCATTGACGCCCTGGCGGACGCCGTGAAGATGACCCTCGGGCCCCGGGGCCGCAATGTGGTGCTGGACAAGAAGTTCGGCTCCCCGGTCATCACCAACGACGGCGTGACCATCGCCAAGGAGATCGAACTCGCCAACAAGTTCGAGAACATCGGCGCACAGCTGGCCAAGGAGATCGCCTCCAAGACCAACGACATCGCCGGTGACGGCACCACCACCGCCACGGTCCTCGGCCAGGCGATCGTCCACGAGGGCATGAAGAACGTCGCCGCCGGCGCCGACCCGATGGCCCTGAAGCGCGGCATCGAGATCGCCTCGCGCGCCATCAAGGAAGCCGTCACCAAGAACGCCACGAAGGTCACCACCCGCGCCCAGATGGCGCAGGTCGCGGCGATCTCCGCCGCCTCCAAGGAGATCGGCGAGCTCATCGGCGAGGTGATGGAGGCCGCCGGCAAGGATGGCGTCATCACCATCGAGGAAGGCCGTGGCGTCGAGACCGAGATCGAGTACGTCGAGGGCATGTCCTTCGACCGCGGCTATATCTCACCCTACTTCGTCACCAACCCGGAGCGGATGGAAGCGGTCCTCGAGGACCCCTACATCTTCGTGACCGACCGCAAGCTCTCCTCAGTCAACGAGATCCTCCCGTGGCTGGAGAAGCAGATCCAGGTCTCCAAGAACCTGCTGATCATCGCGGAGGAAGTCGACGGCGAGGCGCTGGCCACCCTGGCCGTGAATAAGCTGCGCGGCACGATCAACGTCGTCGCTGTGAAGGCCCCCGGCTTCGGCGACCGGCGCAAGGAGAACCTGGGCGACATCGCCGCGTTCACCGGCGCCACCCTCATCTCCCAGGAACTGAGCCGCTCGCTGGAGTCGGCCGTCGCCACCGACTTCGGCCGTGCGCGCCGCGTGGTCATCGGCAAGGAAGACACCGCGATCATCGAGGGCAAGGGCACCAAGAAGGCGATCGCCGACCGCGTCGCGATGATCCGCGCGCAGCTCGACACCGCCACCTCCGACTGGGACCGCGAGAAGCTCCAGGAGCGCCTGGGCAAGCTCGCCGGCTCCGTCGCCATCATCAAGGTCGGCGCGGCCACCGAGGTCGAGCTGACCGAGAAGAAGCACCGTGTGGAGGACGCCCTGTCCGCCACCCGTGCGGCGGTTGAAGAGGGCATGGTCGCCGGCGGCGGCGTCGCGTTCCTGAACGCCCTCCCCGCCCTCGAAAAGCTGGTCATCGAGAACCTCGACGAGCAGACCGGCGTGAAGATCCTCCGCCGCGCGCTGGAGGAGCCGCTTCGCCGGATCGCCACCAACGCCGGCCAGGACGGATCCGTCGTGGTCCAGAAGGTGACGGGCCTCAAGAAGGGCCAGGGCTACGACGCCGCGGCCGATGTCTACGGCGACATGATCCAGCTGGGCATCATTGACCCGGCGAAGGTCACCAAGGCGGCACTGGAGAACGCGGTCTCGATCGCGGGCATGGTTCTGACGACCAACGTCCTCGTGACCGACCTCCCGGACGACTCCCGCCCGAACGCTGGCATGTCCGCGGATATGTACTAGCCGGCGTCCGTCTGACGGATTCGAAAGGGGGCCGGTTGCCCGGCCCCCTTTCACGTCCCGGGCACGGCCCGTACCCTCGGATCAAGGCGGGGAACCATGACCAATGACAACGGACTCGTACTGGACATCGAGGCGCTCGTCGTAGCGGCCGCCGACTCGGACGTCCTCGTGATCGGCTTCGAGTTCATGGCGGAGCGCGTCGTCATCGACTTCCGCACCGACCACCGAGGACACTCGCTCCCGCTGCTCGAACTCGCCGAGCCGATGGCGGACGCCGAGGAGCGCGTGGCCTGGCTCGCCGACCGCCGTCCCGCGCTCGCCGCGCCCGAGCGCTTCCTCTTCTTCGTCTGGCCCCACTCGACGGGCATGCTGACGAAGTCATCCTTCGCGGAGCAGATCCTCGCGCGGCTGGAAGAGGAACACGGCGTCGACTACCGCCCGGTCCTCGCGCGGATCGCCACCGGGCTGCGGCAGGCCGAACGTGCGGAGCAGCTCGCCGCGATCCGCGGCATCGAGGGCTTCGAGACGGTCTGGTCGCGGGACTGGGAGTAGGCGCTCCTCGGCGGGCGCGCCGCCCTTGCTACGTCAGCGTCCACCACGGTTCGCCAGACCCGTCGCGTTCGCCGCGGCCGAGCCACCATGAGACCACCGCGGCCAGCAGCATCACGACGACCGCCGCGATGAACACCTCGCGGAACGTCGTCACCTGCGCGTCCAGCACCAGCCGCTCGAAGTCCGGCGATCCGAAGTCCGCCTGTGACGCCCGCGCATAGAACCGGCCGAGCCCCGTCGAGGTCAGCATGGCCGTCCCGATCAGCATCCCCGTCACGCGGGACAGCGTGAGCCACGCGCTCGCCGTCGCGCGGGTGTCCTCCGGCACATGCTGGAGCACCGCCGCCCCGAGCGGCGCGATCACGAGGCCGAAGCCGAAGCCGCCGACGATCTGCGGCCCGCTGCGCAGCGCCTCGGACAGCGTCGCGTCCCACGCCTGCAGCCCGACGAAGCCTGCCGCCGCGAACAGCATGCCCAGGCCCGCCGTCAGCCGCAGCCCGAGTCGCGAGCCGAGCCAGCCGCCCGCGATCGCGCCTAGCGGCACCGCCGCCGTCAGCCGCATCAGCGTCACGCCGCCGTCCAGCGGCGACTCCACCAGCACGAGGTTCACGAACAGCGGCACCCCGATCAGCGCCACGATCAGCCCGCCCCCCACGAGCATGCTCGCGAGGTTCGCGGCGACGATCTCGCGCACGGCGAACATCCGCGGCCGCACCATCGGCTCCGGTGTGCGCGCCTCGTGCCACCAGAACACGACCGCCACCGCGGCGGCGACGCCCAGCAGCCCGGCCGTCGTGAGCAGGGGCCGCGGATCGTTCGGGTCGTCCACCAGCGCCCCCGTCAGCACCGCGAGGGCGACCCCCAGCAACGCCGCGCCCGGCCAGTCGATGCGGCCACGCTGCCGCTCGTCGCCCGCCAGTCGCCAGATCACATAGCCGATCGGCGCGGCCATCGGCAGGTTCACCCAGAACACCCAGCGCCACCCCGCCAGTTCCGTGATCACGCCGCCCCACAGCGGCCCCAGCAGCGCCCCACCCTCCGAGGCCGCCGCAATCGCGCCGAGGCCGAGCAGCCGCTTCCCGGCGGGCACCTCGGACGCCACGATCGCCATCGCGACCGGGACGACGCCGCCGCCACCCACCGCCTGCAGGCTGCGCGCCAGCACGAGCCACGTGTAGCCCGGCGACACCGCGACCAGCGCGCTCCCCAGCATGAAGCAGGCGATGCACGCCGCGAACACCCGCGCATGCCCGTACACATCGGCGACCCGCCCGACGATCGGCAGCGCCACGAGGTAGCCGAGGAGGTAACCGTTGACGATCCAGGAGGAGCGGTAGAAGTCGTCCACCGTCAGCCCGATGTCGCTGATGATCGAAGGCAGCAGCGTCACGATCGAGGTCTGGTCGTCAGCCGCGACGAACACGCCGAGCGCGACCCACGCGATGAGCGCACGCGCGCGCCGCTCCGTCGGGACGGCGGTGCCGCTCATCCGCACCACTACTGCGCCACTACTGCGGGGCGTTGATCTGGATCGGCTCGTCGAACTTCGAGAGCGTGAGGCGGCGCAGGAGGGCGGCCGGCTCGCCTTCGCTCACCGCGCCCTCGATCTCCACGCGCACGAGCACGGGGTCGTCCACGCCGACCCAGGCGCGCGCCTTCAGCTTGCGCCCGGCGACCGGGTTCGACGCGAACAGAGTCATGCTGCCCGAATCGACGAAGGCTTCCACGCGGTAGGCGTTCCGTCCGTCCACCTTCTCGGTGCCGGTCACCCGCGGCTCGGTCGCGGCACGCATCAGCGCCGTGACGCCGGTGGCCGGATCGAAGAAGGCCGCCACGGAGATCTGCTCTTCCTCCCAGCGCCCGGTCAGCGGGTTCGTGATGTAGGAATGCCCAGGGATCGCGATGATCCCGACCGCGATGTTCAGCGGGCCAGACTTCGCCTTCGCGTCCAGCCGCAGCCGGTCGGGCGGGACGACATCGCCGCTCGCCGTGACCATCTGCAGGTTGCGCACGATCTGCGTCGTCCCCTTCTCGTGTTCGAGTTCGAAGTGGAACGACTTCACCCGGTCCATCCGCTCCGCGCCACGGCGCAGCACATCGGCGCCGTCCGCCTTCGAGTCGCCTCCACCGTCACCCCGACAGGCCGAGGCGAACGCCCCGCCCACGAGGACGGCCGCCAGCAGCGCGAACAGCGCCAGGCGACGGCGACCGGCACGTCGCACGACTCGGCGCACTACCGCACCTCCACGCCGGCCGGCCCGGCCTCGATCTGTCCGATGCGCCAGCAGCCGCCCGTCTCCGCCTCGATCGTCGCCCGCAGCCGCTCCGCGTCCGCCTCCGCGACCGCGATCAGCAGCGGCCCGGAGGTCTGCGGGTCGAACAGCAGCGTCGCCAGTGCTTCATCGATGCCCGCCGGCAGGTGGACGCGGTCGCCGAGCTGCGCGCGGTTCCGTCCGCCGCCGCCGGTGGCGACGCCCTCCGCCGCGAACCGCTGGGCGTCGGGCAGCTGCGGCACCCGCGCCGCCTCGATCACGAAGCGGACGCCGGAGCGGTCGGCCATCTCCCGCGCGTGCCCCATCAGCGAGTAACCCGTGATGTCGGTCATCGCGTGCGCGCCGTGCGCGACCGCCGCCCGCGAGGCCGCGCGGTTCAGCATCAGCATCGACTCGACCGCGGCGACGTAGCCGGTCTCGTGCCCCTCGCGATGCTCCTTGGCCGCGGTCATCAGCAGCCCCGTCCCGATCCGCTTCGTCAGCAGCAGCACGTCGCCCGGCAGCGCCCCCGACTTCTGCATGATCTTCGCGGGGTCGATCACCCCCGTGACGGAGAGCCCGTACTTCGGCTCGGGGTCGAAGATCGTGTGGCCCCCGGCGATCACGCCGCCCGCCTCCGTCACCTTCGCCGCCCCGCCCCGGAAGATCTCGGTGAGCAACGCGACGTCGAGGTCTTCCGGCCAGGCTGCGATGTTCAGCGCGACCTTGACCTCGCCGCCCATCGCGTACACGTCGGACATCGCGTTCGCCGCGGCGATCGCGCCGTAGGTGTACGGGTCGTCCACGACCGGTGGGAAGAAGTCGAGCGTTTGCACGATCGCGACGCCCGGCGCGACCTCATAGACGGCGGCGTCGTCCGCGCCGTCGAGGCCCACGAGCAACTCCGGATGCGCCCCCGCGTGGAAGCCGGGCACGTCCGCCAGCACCCCGGCCAGCGTCCCCAGCCCCATCTTCGCCGCGCACCCCGCGCACGAAGCCAGCCCCGTCAACCGGAACGCCTCAACCGTCATCGAAGGCCCCCTCCACGCCCGACCAGCGTATGCGCGTCAGGCGAGGGATGCGAAGTCGGCCGCTACGATCCCCCCATGCCCCGCAAACCCGCTGCACCTACCCTCTGGTCGCCCGCCGAGATCATCGCGATCCTCGACCAGGCGTACGGGCGCACGCCGCAGCAGGCGTCCGCCGACCCGCTCTTCGAGCTCGTGCTGACGCTGCTCTCCCAGCACACCTCCGACCACAACTCGGGGGAGGCGATGCACCGTCTCGTCGAGCGGTTCCCCACATGGGACGACGCGCTGGCGGCGCCCGTCGAGGCCATCGAAGACGCGATCCGCGCCGGCGGCCTCGCCCCGACCAAGTCGAAGCGGCTGCACGCCCTGCTGGCCGAGGTCCACGAGCGGCGGCCCGACTGGGACCTCGACTTCCTCGCGTGGCTGCCGCTGGAGGAGGCGAAGGCGTGGCTCACCAGCATCAACGGCGTCGGGCCGAAGACCGCGGCGTGCGTGCTGCTCTTCGCCCTTGGCCGGCCCGCGCTCCCCGTCGACACGCACGTCGAGCGCGTGGCGAAGCGCCTCGGCCTCGTGCCGGCGAAGATGCCGGCGGACCGGGCGCACGCCGCTCTTGAGGCGATGCTGGAGCCGGATGAGGTCTACGCGTTCCACGTCGACCTGATCCAGCACGGGCGACGCTCCTGTCACGCCCGCGGCCCGAAGTGCGGGGCCTGCCCGCTCCTCGAGCGCTGCCCGCGCGTCGGCGTCGTGTAGCGGTCGGTCTAGTCGAGGACGATCTGCATCTGCACGAGCGAGAGCCAGCGGTCGAACTTCCGACCGGTCTCCCGCTCCTCGCCCAGCACCTCGAAACCAAGCGAGCGGTGGAGCGCGATGCTCCCCGCGTTGCCCGCCTCGATCCGCGCGATGACGGCGTGCATCCCCGAGCGCCGCGCCTCATCGAGCAACGCGGTCAGCAGCAGCCGTCCCACGCCGGCGCGCTGGAAGTCCGGCCGCACATACACCGTGTCCTCGCGCGTGAATCGGTAGCCCAGGCGCACCCGGTAGCGGGCGAGGTACCCGAACCCGACGACCTCTCCGCCCGCCTCGGCGGTCAGGACCGCCTCGCCAGGATGCGTGTGCTCGTGGAACCACGCGAGGCGGGCGTCCGCCGGCCACGGTTCCATGTCCCAGGTGGCGACGCCCTCGAGGACCTCGCGGTTGTAGATCGCGTTGATCGCCGGGAGGTCGGCCTCGGTGGCCTGGCGAATGAGGACCTGGGCGGGCGGCATGGCGGGAGTGTCACACAGGGCGGAGAGGCCCGTATACTCACGCCTCCAGAGACCGCCTTCACGAGCCCCGTGCCTCGAAGGAGGATGGGGAAGATGACTATCACGCGCGCCTACCGCCACGCCACAGACTTGCGTGTGCGCCGCGTGCGTACCGGCTTCCGGCGCCTCGGCTAGACCGCGCGTCGGGCCCACCCCGTCACCTCAACCAGTCGGAGTCTCCACATGCCCCACCCCACCCCGGAACCCTCCGGCCTCGAATGGATCGACGGCGGCCACCTCACCACGCCGGCCGGGTTCGTCGCCGGCGGCGCGTACGCCGGCATCAAGACCTACGGCGATGACCCCCGCCTGGACATCGGCATCCTCGGCGGCACGGGCCCGCTGACCGTCGCGGGCGTCTTCACCCGCAACGCCGTCACCGGCGTCGCCGTCACCTGGGACAAGGCGGTCCTCGCCGAACGCCGCGTCGTGCGCGGCCTCGTCTGCAACTCCGGCAACGCCAACACCGTTACCGGCGACCAGGGCGAACGCGACTGCGCCCGCATGGCCGCCCTCGCCGCCGCACGCCTCGGCTGCGATGCCCGCGAGGTGCTCGTCGGCTCCACGGGCGTGATCGGGCGGCTGCTCCCGATGGGGAAGGTCGAGGGCGGCCTGGCCGGGGTCGCGCTCACCGCGGACGGCGGCCTCCGCTTCGCGCGCGCGATCATGACCACGGACACGCACGAGAAGCAGGCGGCGGCGCGCATCACCGCGGGTGGCCATACCTACACCATCGGCGGCTGCGCCAAGGGCGCGGGGATGATCCACCCCGATATGGCGACGATGTTCGCGTTCATCACCACCGACGCCCCCGCCGACCCGGCGTGGCTCGACACCACCCTGCGCGACGTCGCCTCCCGCACGTTCAACATGATCGATGTCGACATGGACACCTCCACCAGCGACACGGCGCTGCTGCTCGCCTCCGGCGCGGCGGGCGGCGACCCGCTCACCGCGTCTCACCCCGCCGCCGCCGCTGTCGCCGCTGCCATCGAGGCGGTCGCG
>VGPD01000051.1 GCA_016875635.1 Chloroflexota bacterium | reverse complement strand
CGTCGAGCGTGCCGATCACGCTGCCCGGTGGCCGTCCGTACGGCTTCGTCGCGAACTCCGGGTCCAGCGCCAGGTGGACGAACGGTTCGCGCAGGAACTCCTCCAGGCGCGTCATGCCGGTCATCGGGTCGCTCCAGCCAACCTGCAGGTCGAGGAACAGCAGCACGCCGGCGGCGCGTGCCGCCTCCACATATGCCCGCACGTCCTCGATCGGCATCCGCGCGAGATACGAGCCATCCGGCTGCGGGGTAGGCTGCGCCACATCCACGATGAGGTGAAGGGCCGGGATCGCGTAACGCGGGAACGCGAAGGCCGGCCCCTCCGGCCTCGGCACGTCGTACTGCGCCGCGAGTTCCCGCGCACGGGCGACCGCGCCCGCCGTCTCGTGGCAGCCGAGCTCGCCCATGAAGCAGATGCCGGGGTAGCCGTAGATGCTCACCAGCGGCCCCTGGGCAAAGTACGAGGGCGTCCGCAGCGGCGCGTGCGGCGCCGTCACCTGCCGCGGCGTCACCGGCAGCATCAGCGGAGCGCCGGGGGAATCGAGGGCGAGTGAGGGCGGGGCCGGCGCGGTGAAGGCGCTCGTCGTTCCGGGGAGAGCAGCAACGACGAGGGCGACGAGGGCCAAGGCGAGGAGCAGGCCGAGGCCGACATTCCGTCGCATTCGGGTATCCCCGTTCGCGCCAACCCCGCCGCGCGAGGCCAGAGTACGGGAAAGATAAACGTGAGTAAACACCTGAGCAGATGTTCGGAATCCACAGAGGCCCAAGGCTCGATATTCGTTCGGGTTCGCGACGAGGTGACAGGTGCGGCAGGCGGTCAGGTCAGCGCCGCCCCAGCGTCCGGAGGATGCCGTCCGCGATCCCCTCCGCCATGTGGTGGCGAGCGGAGTCATCACGCAGCAACGCCACGTCCTCTTCGTTCGAGAGGTACAGGAGTTCGAGCAGCACGCCGGGCATCTGCGTCGCGCGGGTCTGGACCGAGGCCTTTTTCCCGTAGCCGAGGGCGTCCCAGTCACCGCCGCGCTCGTCCATCTCCTCGCGCTTCAATTCGCGCTCCCCGCCGAGGACCAGATACGGCGTCGTCCGACCGGCCGCGTCCGTGATCGCGATGTCCTCCTCGATGCGGCTTGGCGGCGCCTGGTACCCGTGCGCCTCCAGGAGCGAGACGACCCCCGCGCGGATCGCCTCCGCGAGTTCCCTGCTGCGTGCGGCGAAGGCCCGATCCGGGTTGTAATAGACTTCGATACCGCGTGCGCCTCGATCCACGCCAAATGCGTTCGAATGGATCGAGACGAAGAGGTCGGCCTTCGTCTCGTTCGCGATCTCGATGCGCTCCTCCAGGTCGGCGAAGGTCGCGCTGTATTCGGTGAGCAAGGGCCGCTCGCCGTATGCGCGCCCGTCGTCCGTGCGCGTGTAGACGACGTCAATCCCCGCCGCCGTCAGCAAGGCGCCAACCCGCTTCGCCATGTCCAGGTTGAGATCACGTTCGACCAGCCCGTACTCGACCGCCCCCAGCTCGTCCCCGCCGTGGCCCGGATCGAGGACGACCTTCGGGCGGTGAGCGCTGTCGTTGAACGAGAGCAGCCCCGCAAGCGCCGCGCCCGCCAGTAGCAGCGGCAGCCCGAACATCGTGAGCCGAGTCATCCGCCGCGTGGCCCAGGGAAGGCTCATCGTCCGTCCGCGTCCATCCCGCCAGGGCGGCTGCTACGTCCTCGATCTCCGATCGAGCGTACGCGCACGGCGGGGTCCGGATCATGTGGGCACGAAGACGGCCCCGCGTGAGCGGGGCCGTCTGACGATCAGGCCAGGCCAAGCCTAGTCAAGTGTGGTCATTCCCTTGTTCTTGGCGTTCACGAGGACCGCCATGTTCCCCGCCGGGTGACGGTTCTCATACATCAACTGGTGGGCGGTGCCCACACCGGTGAAGGGGAAGACTTCCGAGAGACAGGGGTCCACTTCCTTGCGGGCGACCATGTCGTTCAGGGCGGCGCATTGCTCGACGCTGGCGAAGTGCGAACCCTGCAGCCGCTTCTGGCGCATCCACAGGTAGCGCAGGTCGACATCCGCGTTGTACCCGCTCGTGCCGGCGCAGATCACCACCATGCCGCCATTGTCCGCCATGAACACGGAGGTCGGGATGGTGGACTCACCGGGGTGCTCGAAGACGATCTTCGGACTGCGCCGCTCGCCCAGGACCTCCCAGAACTTGGCGCCGAATGCGCGCGCACCCTTCATCCACTCGCCGAAAGCGGCCGCGTCATCCAGGTCCGGCAGGCGTCCCCAGTGCGTGAACGCGGGGTCTTTCCGGTTAATGACCCCCTTCGCACCGAGCTGGTAGCAGAACTCGTACTTGTTCTCCTCGGAGACCACGGCGACGGGGATGCCGCCCTTCGCCTTCACGATCTGGATCGCCATGCTGCCGAGGCCGCCCGTGCCGCCCCAGATGAGCACGGGGTCGCCCGGCTGCACCGTGTTCGGCGTCCATCCCATCAGCATCCGGTACGCCGTCGCGCCCACGAGCATGTAGGCGCTCGCGGCTTCCCAGTTCAGGTGCTTCGGCTTCGGGAAGCACTGGTAATGGTCGACGACCGTGAACTGGGCGAAGGAGCCGTAGTTGCTCTCATAGCCCCAGATCTTGTTCGACGAGGACATGATCGGATCGATGCCGGCCTTGATGTCCGGTGCATCCTCGTCCCAGGAGCCGCAGGAGAGGACGACTTCGTCCCCCACCTTCACGTTCTTGACCTCGGAGCCGGTGGCCCACACGACCCCGGAGGCGTCCGACCCCCCGATGTGGAAGTCCTCCGTCTCGCCGCGCTTCTGGCGCGCGCCGATGACGTCCACGGGGAACCCGAGGGCGGCCCAGACGTTGTTGTAGTTCACGCCGGCAGCCATCACCCAGACCAGCACCTGCTTCGGGCCGACCTTGGGGACGTCCACGACTTCGATCTCGAAGGCCTGGTCGGGCTTGCCGTAGCGGGACGGACGGATGAGCGAGGCGTGCATCTGCTTCGGCACGAACCCCAACGGGGGCGTCTCGCCGACGGCGTACAGATCTTTTTCGACAGGCATTGGAACTCCCCTCCGCGCGGGACCCGCATCGCTGGACGTCGGGTCTGGAGCGTGATGCTAGCACCCACTCCGGGGAGCGGCAGGGCGCGGGCCGGGACAGGCGCTCATGGCGCCAGGCCTTCGATCACCTTCTCGATCAGGCGCTCGAGACGCTCGGCGGCGTCGGGCTCTTCGATGCGACGGCCGTCCTCGCGCCTGATGTAGAACGCGTCCACCACCTCGGGGCCGATGGTGTCCACCTTGGCCAGGTGGATGTCGATCCGCTGCTCGTGGAGCGCCTTCGTGATCCCGTAGAGAAGGCCCCGGCGGTCGGCGGCGGAGATCTCCAGCACGGTGAACTCCCGGGACGCGATGTTGTTCACGTTCACCACGGTGGGGACGGTCGCCAGCGGGCGTGCGGGGTACGACTGACGCACTTCCACGAGCCGCTCCTCGACGTCGAACGTGCCCTCGATGGCCGCGCGGACCGCCGCGAGGATGCGCCCCCACCGGCGGTCGTCGATGCCGACGCCGAGGGCGTCCGAGACATGCCAGACCTGGATGGCGGTCCCGTCCGAACTGGTGTGCGCGACGCCGCCGAGGACGCTCGCATTATGCCCGGCCAGCGCCCCCGTGACCGCCTGGATGATCCCCGGGCGGTCGCGGGTCACGATCGTGAGCCGGTCGATCTCGCCCAGCCGGTCGTGCCTCGCCGCCGTACCGCCGGCCGCCTCCGCAATCAACGCGATGTGGTCGCCTATGATCTGAGGCTGGACCGAGATCAGGTAGTCCGCGTCGAGTCCCGCGAGGTGGGCGCTGACGACGTCCGCCGGGAACCGGTCCGCGAGGGCCTCCACGATCGCCTCCGGACGCGGCATCGCGGCGTCCGGCTCGCCGGTCGCGAGCACGGCCATCACTAGCACGTAGAGCGAGCGCATCAACTGCGCCTTCCACTGCGACCAGACGTTGGGGCCGGAGGCGCAGGCGTCCGCGATCGAGAGGAGGTACAGAAGGCGCAACGTATTCGCGTCCCCCACGCGGCGAGCCGTGTCCTCGATCACATCGCGGTCGGCGATGTTACGGCGCGTGGCGACGTTGGGGAGCAGCAGGTGCTCCCGCACCGCCGCCACCAGGCGCGCTTCCTCGTCGGGCGGCAGGCCGGCACGCGAGGCGACGCGCTCGGCGATCACGGCGCCCGCGGTGGAGTGGTCACCCGTGTGCCCCTTCCCGATGTCATGCAGCAGCGCGGCGAGCAGCAGCTCGTCCGGCCGCCCAAGCTCGCGCGCGACGGCCGGCGTGTCACAGTCGAACTGGTCCTCAGTGAGCAGCCGGCGCGCCTCCGCCACCGCGCGGGCCGCGTGGACATCGACCGGATGGATATGGAACTGGGCGACGTGGGGACGGGCGCGCAGCACTTCCCACTCGGGGATCAACGCCTCCAGCCACGCGGTGGGAGGCAGCGGGTCGAGGCCCGTCTCCGGCTGGATCCCGCGCAGGGCCGCCCGCAGACTCGCCAGCGGAGCCTCCTCAGGTGCAACGATCGGCGCCTCTCCGCGACGGCCGATGCCTCGGAACCATGGCCGTCGGCGGCCGGTGTCGGCCAGGCGGCGGCTGGCCTCGGCGTCTACGGCGCGCATCGCGACGTAGACACCGTGCGCCCAGTCGAAACCGTCTTCCCCCAGCCACTCGCCGATCCGCTCGTGCAGTTCCGGCGGATAGAGGTCGGTGGGGCGCTCAGCGAACGCATGCACCGCGGCGCGTGTGGCGAAGAGGCGCTCCTGCGCCTCCACCAGCGCCTCAGGCAGGGGCGGAGGCTGCGTGCCGGTCGCCAGCGCGTCTGCGGCATCCAACCAGTGGACAGTCTGGATATGGCGCAGCCCGCCGCGGCCGTTCTTCAGGTCGGCGCAGAGCAGTTGCCAGGGCTCCTTGGTCACCACCAGTCGATGGCGTTCCTGCAGGGCCACGCGAGCCCAGTCTCGGTGCTGCTTCACGGTCTTCCGCAGCGAGTCGCGGAACTCCCCGTACAGCGCCGCATCTCCGGCGACCAGGCGCGCATCCAGCAGCGCGGTGAACGTCTCGATGCTCGCGGCCATCGCCTCGGCGACCTGCGGTACGGTGCGCACCGAGTGGCCGACCTTCAACCCCGCGTCCCAGAGCGGGTAGAGCGTGGGGACGACGCTCTCGCCGCCGCTGTGGACGAGCAGCATCACGTCCACGTCGCTGTGTCGCTGCTGCTCACTGCGCCCGTAGCCGCCCGCGGCGACGACGGCGTGCGTCGCCCCGGCGCCGGTCAACTCCACCAGCGCGGCATCGAGCAGCGCGGTGAGGCGGCTGGCGTGCAGCCGGCCAGCCTGCGCGCTGGGTCGCGGAGCGATGTCGGCACGAGCCTCGAGGTAGGCGGCCAGGGCAGGGCCGGGGGGCGGGGTCGGGCGCGTGTCGACCATCGGATCCTCCCAGTCACTTCAGAGCAATGTCGCGCGTATGCCACGGGCGGATCCCCCGGGGTGAGCCGCCTCAGCGACCCACCCGGGAGACCCGCCCATGGGCAAGGGCCGTCGCGTTAGACCGCTTCGCGCCCGCGCTCACCCGTCCGGATGCGGACCGCGTCCTCCACCGGCACGACGAGGATCTTCCCGTCGCCTGTGGAACCGGTGCGAGCGGTGGTCTCGATGGTCGAGATCACGGTCGGGGCCAGCGTGTCATCCACGAGGACCTCGATCCGGACCTTCGGCACCATGTCGACCTCGTACTCGAACCCGCGGTAGGTCTCCGTGTGCCCCGCCTGCCGTCCGAACCCCTGGGCGCTGACGGCGGTAAGCCCGGTGACCCCGGCGGCCTTCAGCGAGTCGCGGACCTCGTCCAGCTTGAACGGCGCAATGTAAGCAATCACAAGTTTCATCGATGTCTTCTCCCTGTCTGGCCTGTGCTCGTCGTGCTGGCCGCTAGTCGGCCATCACGTAGGCCTGCTCCTCATGGAGCGACAGGTCGAGGCCTTCGCGCTCCTGAGTCTCCGTGGCGCGGATGCCCATCACCATGTCCAGCACCTTCGCGATGATGAAGGTCACGATGAAGGAGTAGGCGAAGGCGATCACGACGGAGATCGCCTGGCTCGTCAACTGCTCCATGCCGCCCGTCGCGAGTTCGTTCACGCCGGCATCCGCAAGGATACCGAGCAGGAGCGCGCCCAGGATGCCGCCGACCAGGTGGACGGCGATGACGTCCAGCGAGTCGTCGAACTTGAACATCGTCTTCAGCCGCAGGGCGAAGAAGCAGACCAGGCCGGCCGCCAGGCCGATGATCACCGCGCCCATCAGGTTCACGAAGCCTGCCGCCGGCGTGATCGCCACCAGGCCGGCCACCGCACCCGAGGCGAAGCCCAGGGTCGTTGGCTTGCCGCGCGTCATCGCCTCGGCCAGTATCCACGCGGTCGCCGCGACCGCCGCGGCGACGTGCGTGGTCATGAATGCCTGGCCCGCGAGGCCGTTGGAGCCGAGCGCGGAGCCGGAGTTGAACCCGAACCAGCCGAACCACAGCATGCCCGCGCCAAGGATCGTCAGCGGCAGCGAGTGCGGCCGGATGATCTGCTTGCCCCAGCCGGTGCGCGGCCCGAGCACCAGCACGAGGGCGAGCGCCGCAGCGCCGGCGTTGATGTGGACCACCAGGCCGCCCGCGAAGTCGACCGCCTTCACTTCTGTCGCGATGAAACCACCGCCCCAGACCCAGTGGGCCATCGGCGAGTAGACGACCAGCGACCAGATGACGATGAAGACCACCCACGCGCTGAACTTCATGCGCTCCGCCACCGCGCCGGCGATCAGCGCGGGCGTGATGATGGCGAACATCAACTGGAACATCAGGAACACGGTGTCCGGAATCGGGTAGGTGCTGAACACCTCGTTGCCGAGTCCGATGTCGCTCAGCCCGACGAGTTTGAGGTTCCCGATGAACCCGCGCATCTCATTTCCGGAAAAGGCAAGTGATGCCCCCGCCACGATCCAGACGACCGTGATGACACCCATCGCCACAATGTTCATCATCAACATGGCCAGCATGTTCTTCGAGCGGACCATGCCGCCGTAGAAGAACGCGAGGCCGGGCGTCATGAGCAGAACCAGTGCGGAACTGGTCAGCAGCCACGCCGTATCCCCTGCGGTGATCTCCATCGTCCGTCCTTTCGGTGAGCCCGGACGCCCACGCGGTGTCCTGATGTATCGACTCGTCCCGGAGGATGCCCCGCGCGGATATCTGGTAGATATCCGATGTGTTACGTCCATGTTTCGTTCCGGGGCCCCGAATCAGCGCCCCCGGAATCCTTCCCCCGACCACCCGTTTCGCCCGTGCGCGGGCGGGCGCGTACAATCCCGGCACCCCCAGCCGTGACCGCCGGTGACCAGCGACGGAGCGCCGCCATCCACGCTGCACGCGCCCGTCAGACGCCACGCACGCGCCGCCCGGAGGCCGCCCTCGCTCGCCCATTCCTGAAGTGGGCGGGCGGCAAGCAGCAGCTGGTCGCAGAACTCGTCGCGCGCGCCCCGAGGTCGATCGAGACGTATTACGAGCCGTTCATCGGCGGCGGCGCGATGTTCTTCGCCCTCCTCGCCGACCCCGCCCTCGCCCCGAAGCGCACCGTCCTCAACGACCTCAACCGCGACCTCGTCACCGTCTACGAGGTCGTCCGGGACGAGGTGGACGCCCTCGTGGCGCGGCTGGAGGCGCTCCAGGGGCCCTACCTGGCCGCGGACGCCGAGGGACGCAATGCCCGGTACTACGCGGAGCGGGAGCGCCAGCCTGAGGGCCCCGTGGACCTGGCGGCGCGGTTCATCTTCCTGAACAAGACCTGCTTCAACGGGCTGTACCGGGTGAACCGGCAGGGGATTTTCAACGTCCCCCACGGGAAGTACCGCCAGCCGCGCATCCTGGACGAAGCAAACCTGCGCGCGGCCTCCGCGGCGCTCGCCGGGGTGCGGCTGACGCACGCTGACTTCGAGGCCGCCCTCGCGACGCCGAAGCGGGGGGACTTCGTCTACCTCGACCCGCCGTTCGAGCCGCTCTCCGCCACATCCTCATTCACCGGGTACACCGAGGGCTCGTTCAGCCGGACGGAGCAGCGCCGCCTGAAACTGGTGGTGGACGACCTGACCGAGCGCGGCGTCCACGTCTTGCTCTCAAACTCCGCGCATGACTACATCCGCGGCCTCTACTCCGCCGACCGCGGCCCCTTCGCCGAGGGCCGCTACCGCATCGACAGCACCCACGCCCGTCGCGCCATCAACTCCCGCGGCGACAAGCGCGGCCCCGTGGACGAACTGGTGGTGCTGAACTACCCACCCGAAGTCGAACGCCGCGAGCTGCCCGGAGGGGAGCCCGGCCCGGCGATTAGGCCTCGTTTACATCACGCGAGTGACGGTGCTCCTCACCCCGGGTGATGTGCCTCGTGCAACGACGGCGGCTCGGACGGCGTGCCGGGTTCATCGAAGACGGCCCGAAGCATCGGGCCGACCCAGACCGTGGACACGGTGAACATCGCCGCGAAGACGGTCAGCGCGAGCGCCGGCGCGGTCCAGGTGTGAAACCTCCGCTTGATTTGGAGCAGTGACGGGATCAACAGCACCAGGCCGAGCGCCGCGAACATGACGGTACCGCCCACACCCGTGAGCACGGCGGCGCCGACGAACGGCACGACGTGGTGCAAGAGGTGAGGCGTGACTCCGGCCACCACGCCGGCGGCGGCAGTCAGTCCCGAGCGCCGTCCGTCGCCACGGAAACGCCGGTGCGCGTGAGACGCCGTGGTCGACGGCATCGATGGTTGATCGATCTGAACCAAGTCGAGTCTCCGTCCCCAAGGCCACTTCACCTGTCAGGCTACCGCGACGATCGGTAGTGAGTCAGTGTGAGAACCCATTACCCGACGATCCTCTTCGCCCCGCCTCGCCGCGACTCCGCACGGGGGCAGATCCGCCCGTCAGCAAGGTGATGAAGTACATCGTCGGCTTCGGTAGGTTCTGGTACGACTTCATCGTGGGCGACTCCGCCGTCCTCGCCATCGGCGGCGCAGCTGCCCTCGTCGTAGGCGCACTACTCGCCCGCGCCGACCTCACACACGTCGCCGATGTGGCACTGCCGGTGCTCGTGACAGGGACACTCGCAGTCAGTCTGCGGGGGACGGAATAGGCTCACTCCCCGCCACCGCAACTCCATCGACAGCACACCAGCCCGGCACTGGGGTAACGCGGGGCTGTTCGTGTGTCGGACGTTGCCCAGGGCGTTAGACTCGGGCCATGTCGGGCCCTTCGCCAGATCAAGTCTCCGTACCCACGTCCTTTCACCAGGATGGGACGCGCGCTGCGCATGGTTCGCCAACCCGACCCGTGCTGCGTCCCCTCCTCGGCGTCGGCCTCCTCGTCGTCGTGCTCGTGGCTCTGGTGTTCGTCTGGCGTGCTGTGCTGGATCGCCAGTACGAGGACTCCCGCCCCTCGGCGGCCCTTCTGCGAAACTTCGTCGCCGAGCTTGTCGTGACCAAGGCCCGCGGCGACCAGGCGATCCTCGCTGGCCAGCCGATCATCCCGGCCCGGACCCACGCGGCGTAACTATCCATCTCCCTCCAGCAGTTGAGCGTGCCGCCGGAGATGGCCGGCTATCTGCAGGCCGTACAGAGCCATGCTGCAGACCTGGCGAGGGCGAGCACGCCGGAGGCATGGCAGCGCATCTCACCGCAGCCGCAGCCGTTCGAACTGATGCTCTCGGCCCGCCATGCGAGCCGCGAGTTGCGCGCGGCGATCGTCGAGATCGCCGCGCTGCGACACGCGAGCGCGGACGCGATCGCACGCAATGACCCCGACACGCTGCTCTATGTCGGGGGGCACCTGAAGGCGCTGGATCACTGGTTGCGGGATGTGGAGACGTCGAGCTCGCCCGTTGAACCGCTGCTCAGCGTCGCCACGGGAGCCGGTGTCCAGGCCGATCGCCTGGCCCCCACCAAGGGCATTCGCCTCCCGATCCCGTGGCCGTGGCGCGACCCTCGCCGCGGGCGACACTGCGACCCGTTCCCATGCATCCCGCAATTCCGGCAGAAGCTCCCACCGATTTACTCGAAGCTGATGCCCATGGGCCCGAAGTACGAGCCCGCGACCATCGGCGAGACGTTCTGCTCCGTGTGGGAGGACATCACCCCTCCAGACGCGGACACGATCATCTCCGGCGTGGGCATCTCCTCGGGGGGTGAGTTGATCGAGCCCTCGTGGGGCGAGCCGATCGATTCGTTCATCGCCAACTGCAAGGCGTCCGGCGGCACCTTCGACCAGGGGAGCGCGGTGCGGGTGGGCATGCCCACGAGCGAAGGGGGACATCACTGCCAGTTCCCCAATAGCTGCTGGAACTTCCTCACGCACTCGGGACAGTTCTTCCGGGGTGGCTCGCCGCATTGCCCGCATGTGGGCGTCATTCCGCTGACGCCGGCCCAGCCGGCTACCCCCACCCCCACTCGACAGGCGCCGGGCAACCTGACGGGCGTCTGGGCCGGTACCGACACGCAAACCGACTCCGCCTGTGACTACGCGGGCAGCGTCAGGCTGACCCTGAACCAATCGGCGAATGCCTTCGCCGGCACGGCCGCGTACGCCCTGAACCTCACGAAGGACAAGATAGGCGGCGCCTGCCTGCCGACGCGCAACTACACACTCCCCGTCTCCGGTTCCGTGAACGGCCAGACCATCACGTTCACCATCGGCGGAACGTGGAAGTACTCCGGTTCGGTGGATGGAAACACGTTGCGCGCCGTCGGCACGGCCACCTCCGCCGGGATCACCAGCACCGACACGATCAACGCGACCCGCCAGTAGGAGCCGGTGCACGGCAAGGGCATCGAGTGGTTCGAAGGCAATCTTGAAGAGTTGGCAGTGAGGAAGGCCGGTCCAACGCCACGAATGCCTAATGAATTTCTCGTCGTGCAGAAGAAGCCGAGTGTCACCGCGCGAAGGTGAGTTCTCCCGAGACGCAGGCGTCGCGAGTCAGATCCCCGACGCGTACCGTCTACTCCGCTTCGGGCTCCGCATCCACGAACGCCTTTCGCACCGGCAGCGCGAAGTACAGCCGCAGCCACACCTCGAGGTCTTCGAGTTCGACCGCCTTGCCGGAGGAGAGCAGGAAGGCGCGCATGTTCGCGCTGAAGCCGGGGCCGTGGAAGACGACGATGCCGGGGATCGGCCAGGCGCGGATGTCCTCGATCGTGCTCGGGATCTTCTCCTCGGCGGATCCGGCGGTCTTCTGGTACTTCACCTCGA
>VGPD01000050.1 GCA_016875635.1 Chloroflexota bacterium | reverse complement strand
GTCCAGGCTGGATCAATGGGCGTCCCTTACATCCCGGTCCGAGGTCTTGCAGGCACCGATGTGTTCGCGCGTCGCACCGACATGATGATTGTCCACAACCCGTTCGACCCGGACGAGAAGACCGTTGTCGCGATGGCGATCAACCCGGATGTGGCCATCTGCCACGCGATCAAGGCTGACCGCTGGGGCAATGCGATCCTGCGTCGCGGTGGAGACGAGCTGCTGATCTCGCAGGCCTCCGCGAAGGTGATCATCACCGCGGAGGAGATCGTCGATCAGGTCACCGAAGATGACCCGGACGGGCTGTTCATCTCTGCGTTGAACGTGACTGCCGTGGTACACGCGCCGCATGGCGCGCATCCTGCCGGTGTCCCCGGCATGTACGAAATGGACCGCGATCACATCAAGGAATACATCGCCGCATCGCGCAGCGACGAGACATTCCACGCGTATCTGGAGAAGTACGTGATCGGCAAGACCGAGGCTGAGTACCAGGCGTTGGTCACCCGCCCCGCCGTCGTCGCTGGCGACGGGGCCTGAGCGCATGACAGGCCGGTACAACGCCGACGAGTTGCTGGCTGTGCTGATGTCACGGCATATCGATGATTTCGAGACGGTTGCCTGCGGTGCGATTTCGATGCTACCCGCCTCCGCGATCCTGCTCGCTGAGGCCACGCACGCGCCGAACATCGACGCCATCATCCGGGGCTCAGAGGTGTATGGGGCCGGAGTTGGCCGCGACATGCACTTCATCGCACAGCGCGGCAAGCTGGATATGTTCTTCCTGAGCGGGGTGCAGTTCGACGGCGAGGGGAACCTGAACCTCCATGTGATCGGCGACCCCGACGCGCCTGACCGGCGGTTCCCGGGTGGATACGGTTCGGGGTTGCTGGCCTACACCGCGAAAAAATTGATGCTCTTTCGCACCGAGCATTCGACGCGGGTCTTCGTCCCGGAGGTCGACTTCGTCTCAGCGGCTCTGAAGACCGACCCCACGATCACCCGGATGAAGCAGCAAGTCTGGCTCTTCACCCCGAAGGCGATCCTCCGCTGGGACGATGGCCTCCAGCGATACGCCCTGCTCTCCTACCATCGAGGCACGACCCCGGCCGAGGTGCAGGCTGCGACGGGTTTCCAGTTGCTGATCCCGCCCGACGTGACCGAGACCCCGGAACCCACCGACGAAGAGCTGCAGACGCTCCGCACGACGGTCAAGGAGCGCCTGATCGAGACCGGTACCTACGCCCGGTGGGCAGAGACGGCATTTATGCCTGCTTGAACCCGTCTCGGGCGGTCTGGCGGGCGGGCATCCCGTCACGACAACTTCCGTAATATGCTTCCGTCCTGTCTGGACGGGCTCGGCCCGGACGTTTCGGAGGGCGGTACAGGTGAGTCAGGAACAGGGTGGGCCGTTCGGTCCGCTGGCGGGCATCCGCGTGATCGAGTTCTCCCAGGTCGTGGCGGGTCCCTCGTGCGGGCGCGTCCTCGCCGAGCTCGGCGCTGACGTCATCAAGATCGAGCCGCCCGAGGGTGACCCTTACCGCAATACCGGCACCGTCGTCCCCAACGAAGGCAAGCGGTTCCAGTCGCTGAACCTTGGAAAGCGCAGCCTCACGGTCGACCTGAGCAAGCCCGAGGGGCAGGACGTCGTCCAGCGGATCGCGAAGACGGCGGACGTGCTCATCATCAACTACCGGCACGGCGTCTCGGATCGGCTTGGGATCGGCTACGACACGCTGTCGAAGATCAACCCCGCGCTGATCTACTGTCGCATCACCGGCTTCGGCGTCCACAGCGCGGCGGCCACCCTTCCCGCCACTGACCCGATGATGCAGGCCTACTCCGGCCTGATGGTGGCCGGTGGCAAGGTCGATGAGGCGGGGCTGCCGGAAAGCGTCTCCGCCACGGCCATCGCGGATTACACCACCGGCCTCGGGTCCGCCATCGCGATCTGTGCGGCGCTCTACGCGCGTCGTGACACCGGCCGCGGACAGCTGATCAACTCCTCATTGTTGCGGTCCGCGCTCGCGGTGCAGGACACGAACGTCATGCGCGAGCCAGTCTACGACTCGACGCAGCGTGACCCGATGGTCGCGGCGCTCGAGGCAATCCGGGCACGTGGCGGCACCTACCGCGAGATGATCGAGAAGCGCCAGGGCATGCGCTCCAGCACCATGTCCCTTCGCTTCTACTCCGGCGCCTACGAGGCGGCGGACGGCGTGATCATGCTCGGCGCGCTCACGCCCAACTCACGTGCCTCCGCACGCCGTGTCCTGGGCATCACCGACGACCCGACCGAGCACCCGGTCGAGGACGCGTCAGACCCGGCGTATCAGGCGAGCCTGCAGCGACTGCACGACCAGATCGCTGCGACGATCCGCGGAAACACCGTCCGCTACTGGGTGGATGCGTTGCAGGACGGCGGGTGCCCCGCCGCTCCGGTGAACTTCCCCGAGCTGATGTCGGAGGATCCCATCGTGCAGGCAGAGGGGCTGATGGTCGACGTGGTCAACGAGACCACCGGTCCCCAGCGTGTCGTGAATACCCTCTTCGAGATGTCGGACACTCCCACCGCGATCCACCGTGCCTCGCCGCCGCTGGGAGGCCACACGCAGGACGTCCTGGCCAGCAGCGGGTTCTCCGAGGCCGAGATCGCCGCTCTGCTGGCGGCGGGAACGGTCCATGCTCGCGCGTGATGGTCACGGCCGAGGGCGTACGCCCCCGGTGTTAGGGTCCGCACCATGATGAACCTGCGCCTTTCTCTCCCTGAGGGCGACGAGGTCCGCGAGACGCTCCCCATGTGGTTCGTCAAGGCACAGTGCGCCCGTTCCGGGTTCCCGAGGATGCGGGGTAAGCCCCTCGCCCCGCGCGAGGACGCGGTCGATGTCGACGTCCTCGAATCCGTCATCGACCACACGTACTTCCTGGGAGAGGTGCTTGGGGCGCTGTGCCCGGACCTCGCGGCCCGCGTGCTCGCCGCCGATCCCTTCGCCTGCGTACCGCCCGACGCCACCGAGGGCCGCGAGAGCCTCTCGGATGACGAGGTCGTCGAGATGTACGCGACCCCGCAGAATTTCGCGTCGGAGCTCCAGCGTACCCGCCCGGACTGGGAGTGGATCCCGTGGTGGTGGCTGGGCAACGAAGGCACTCAGGTCCCGTATGCCTTCCGAGGCCGGATGCGGGTGCTGTTGCGACGCCAGTTCGCGGTGCATGTGCTCTACGGGCTCAAGCACCGAGACGATTTTGGGGATCGAGTTGAGGCATACCGGGAGCGTTATGACGAACGCCGGCTTGGCGCCTTCGCGTCATGGGATGCCCGAGGGCTGACCGCGTGGGCAGAAGAAGCGGTCGAGGCGTTCGAGCGGATCACCGGGCCGCTCCCCGTCCTTCTCGGACGCGAGTAACCGGAATGCTGGCTGCTCAGGAGTCGATGCTGCTGCGACGTCGCTCAATGGTGGCTCTGGAGGTTCAGGGTTGAGTACCGCCGATTCGGGGGGCGACAGTACGGGCGATGGGTCATTAGGAGGGATAGGGGAGCTGGCGACGGCACCCCATCCGGGTACGTACACACCGGCCCGTCGCTTCCGCACCTTCGATTCCCTGATCGATGTGCCCGCGTTCCGCTGGTACATGCTCTCCCAGGTCGGCAACCAGTCTGCGCAACTCATGCAGATGGTCGTGCGGGGCTTCCTCGCCTACGAGATCACCGGTTCGTTCGCCGCCCTGGGGTTCGTCGAACTTGCGAACTCCGTCCCGCGAGTCTTCCTCGCCCTGTACGGCGGGGCGATGGCGGACCGCGCCAGTCGTCGGGTCATCATCCAGACAGGCCAGGCGCTGAACGCACTCCTCGCCACGGTCATGGCCGTGCTGTTGTTTACCGGCCGGATGCGTTTCGAGTACCTCCTGCTTGGGGCGATGGTGCAGGGGGTGATGAACTCCTTCATCATGCCAGCCCGGCAATCGATGATCCCCGAGATCGTCGGGCCGCAGCGGCTGATGAACGCCTTTGCCCTGAACACGTTCGGCATGAACGTGCTGCGATTGGGCGCGCCGGCCCTGGCCGGCGGCCTGATCGCAGCGTTCGGGGGCGGATCGGTCTTCGCGCTCATGGCGGTGCTCTTCCTCCTTGCACTCGTCACCCTGTTCAGAGTGCCGAGGACGACCGCCGCCACGCGCGCCACGGCTGCGCTCGGCGTGGCCGTCTCGACCCGTCCGCCGAGCCGCGCCGGCGTACGCGAGATCAAGGAGGCGCTCGTCTACCTCCGCGGCCAGCGCATCCTCCGGATCCTCCTGGCGCTCCAGTGCGGTATTACGATCCTCTCATTGCCATATCAGCGCCTTCTGCCCGGCTTTGTGGACGAAGTCCTGAGCGGTGGCGACTCCGATCGCACGGCAACGCTGATGGGCGCCCTGCTCTCCTTTACCGCGATCGGTGCGCTGGCCGGATCGCTGATCATCGCCTCGCTGCCGAGCCGCGGGCGCGGCAAGCTGATGATCGCGAGCCTCGTCATCTTCGCGGTCGGCTTGCTGGCATTCTCCGCGTCGGGGTCGTTCTGGTTGAGCGCGCTGATCGTCGTCGTCCTGGGCGTCGGTCAGGCCGGGCGGCAGTCCCTCATCCAGATCCTGATCCAGTCCAACGTCCGGGATGAGTTCCGCGGGCGCGTGACCAGCATTCTGCTGCTCGAAGACGGCATCGAGTCGCTCGGCGTCTTCCTGATTTCATTGCTGGCGGAGGCTGTCGGCCCGCAGCTCGCGCTCGGGATGGTCGCGGTCGCCCTCGCGATCTTCGCCGGCGGAATGTGGGGATCGCGCTCGATCCGCGAACTCGAGTAGCGCCCCCCAGCGGCGGCAAACCGGGGCTACCGCCGGCAACTGTCCGTGCGCTGGAGGTCGAGGACGACCTGGCCTGCCTGCTCAGACGGCTCGAAGGCGCCCGTCGACTCGCGGAATGAGACCGACCCGACGGAGGTGAGCACGATCCACCGTCCGCCCTGCGACTGGGGCTCAGACTCAGGGTCGATCGGTGTCGGCGAGAGCTTCACGAGCGTCCTTGCGAGCGCCGGGTCACCCGGGCAGGCCCACTCGCTGAACAGCCGGGTCACCTCGTCAGGCGTCAGCCGGTGGGTTGGGGCCAGCACGGACTCTGGCCCGGGCCCGGAGCAGCCCGCGAGGAACACAGTCACGATTCCGGCAACGAAGGCGAATCGCACCACCGGGTCTCCGCTCGTTCATCTGTCGGACAACAGTACCCGGAACGGTCTGCGGTGCGCTGGGAGGCGTACAGTCGCACCATCCGAATGTCTGGGGGAGCGAGGCGCGTATGTACCAGGGGGCAGAGCTATTGGTGAGCACCGAGTGGCTCGCCGCGCGCCTGGAACAGCCCGGTCTTGTCCTCGTCGATGCCGGAGAGCCGCTCGCCTATCAGCGGGCGCATCTCCCCGGTGCAGTCGGTGTCCCGCATCCGTATCTCAAAGGTCGCGAGAATCCGCTGCTCGTGATGCTGCCGACCGACTTCGAGGTGCTGGCAAGTTCGTGGGGCGTCTCCGACGACACGCCTGTCATCGTGTATGACGACAACGCCTCGCTGCACGCCGCCCGCGTCTGGTGGGTATTCCGGCACTACGGCCACCGCGATGTGCGCGTGCTGGACGGTGGGTTCAATGCCTGGCTGCACGAGGGCCGTCCCGTGACCTCGGCCCCGCCCCGACGACAGCCGGGCATGTTCACTGCCCGCCCGGACGCTTCCTGCTCCATCTCCATCGAGGAACTGCGCGACGCGGTGGTCGGCGGCGATGCACCGGCCATCTGGGACACACGCTCCGACGAGGAGTGGAGCGGCTCCAACAGTCGGGGCAACCGACGGACCGGTCACGTCCCCGGCGCACATCACCTCGAGTGGCGGCGGCTGGTCGAAGGCCCCCCATCCCGCCGCTTCCGCCCGCTCGACGCCATTCGTGCCGAGTTGCAGGCTGCTGGCCTCGACCCCAACGCCGAGACGGTCACCTACTGCCAGGCCGGCATCCGCGGCGCCTTCGGCCAATTCATCCTCGCGTTGCTCGGCAACGACCGTGCGAGGAACTACGACGGCTCGATGGGGGAATGGGCGAACCGCGACGACACGCCGCTGGTATCGACGTAACTCGGGGGGGGGGGCCGCCACCATGAGTGTTCCCTACACCCTGGTTGGCATTGCGGCGCTTGCCGTCATCGGAGCGCTGCTTGTCTTCGGGGGCAGAGGTCGCGGGTCGGCACGGTTGTCGCGTCTTGCCGCGCTCGCTTTTGCCGTGGTCGTGGCCGGCGCTGTCTTTGGAGACAACCGGCTGGTCGGGTACGGACTCATGGGCCTCGGCGTCCTGATCGCCGTCGTCGACATCGTCCTCAAGTCGCGACGTGGGGTGTGACGATCCGCTTGCCTGGCTGTTACGTCTGGGCGGCTAGGAAGCCTGCGCGAACACGAACAGCAGCAGGTACTTGCACGGGTCGTTGACGTCGCCCTCGATCAAATTCCTTGACTTGGCGTCGACCGTGCGCCGATCCAGTATCCACGGTTTACTTGCGCCGTCCTCCCGCACGCTGGTCTGCAGGATGACGACCGGCTTCGTCGGGATCTCCGCAGGGCTCCCCGCCGTGACCAGCTTCCCGCCGGCATCGATGTCGGTGAGGTAGAGCCCGCTCACCACGAAGCGCCGGCCTGTGCTCCACTCGCCCGTCCGGCGGTCGACGCCATCGACGAGCAGCTCGTCACCTATGTCGAGGTCCTGCAGGCGGAAGAAAACGCTCACGCCGAGTGAGAACAGAAGGCCCGCCTTGCGGCGGGCCTTCTGCCGTCCGCCGCGGGGTGACGTGCAGCTGCCTCGTGCGCACCGCCCGAGCCTGACTGGCTGCATCCCGGATTTCTGGGTCACCCGGACAACGATCTCCCTCAAATGACCGCCTACCGGCCACAGGACTTGCCGGCGACGGGGGCGGCGTGACGCACACAGGCCGCCCCGGTTGATATATCTTCCCCAGCGGTCATCGAGGGCCAGCCAGGATCGGCCCTCCCGGGGGAGGCGATTGAGATGCCCGACTTTTCGAACTTCTACGACTGGTCCACGCGGTCCTACGAGTACCGGCTCCACGTCGGCTCCGAGGCGATCGAGAACCGCCTCAAGGAAGAGGTGATCCGGAACAACGCGAAACGCGCGTTCGTAATCTGCTCGCCGTCGATCAAGAGCAAGACCGACGGTGTCGAGCGCATCCAGAAGACGCTCGGCCCGCTCTTCGCCGGCTACTTCGACGGCATCCACATCGAGGCCCCGTACCCGGACGTCGTGAAGGCCACCGAGGCCGCCCGCGCCGCCGGCACGGACCTGCTGATCTCGCTGGGCGCCGGCACGATCGTCGTCGCGACGCGCGTGATCAACATCTACCTCTGCGAGACCGGCGACCACGAGGCGATGGCGACCCAGTACCCCGAGGGGAAGCCCGCCTTCAGCCCGCGGCTCAACGCCCCGAAGCTGCCCACGGTCTGCATCGTCACGACGCCGACGAGCGCGATGAACCGTGCCGGCCAGGGCGTCGCCAGTCCGCACCTGGACCACAACCGGCTCGAGTACTTCGACCCGAAGACCCGCCCGGTCGCGTTGATCTGGGACCACGAGGCGATCATGGCGACGCCGTTCTCGATGATGCGCGGCTTCTGCGTGAACGGGTACATCGGCTCCGCCCTCGGCGCCGCCCGCACCCCGGAGAACCCGCTCGCCGAGGGCGACCGCAGCCACATCAACTTCCTCCACCGCCGCGCCTACCACCGGATGATGGAGAGCCCGGACACCATCGACTGGCGCCTGGACCTCTTCACCGCCGCGTTCCTTCAGAACCGCCTCTCCGACGACGCGCAGCGCGGCGCGCACATGCACGAGGGCGAGACCTTCGATGGCGACTACGGCGTCGACACGGCGCTGCACATCCGCTATCCGCACGTCTGGCAGCAGGACTCCGGCTCCGCGCTCCGCTCGACGCTCATCCGCCGCTCGCGGACGCCCTCGACCCAGGCGATCGAAGCGGTGGCCACGCAGCTCGGCCTTTCTACCGGCGGCAGCCCGCAGGCGATCCAGGCCGCGATCGCGGACGAGATCGACCGCATCTACGAGCAGCACGGCATGCCGACGCGCGTCCGCCAGCTCAACGTCTCGAAGGAGGACTTCGAGGCGATCGCGCGAGACAGCCTCAAGATCTTCAACTCGAACGCGGGGCTTCGCGACGAGGACGCCCACATGAAGGGCGCCATCGCGCTGCTCGAGGCCGCTTATTAGGCCCGCTCCCGCTACCAGCCACGAGGGCGTCGCGTGTCCGCGCGGCGCCCTCGTTCGTCTGCGGCGCTCGGCGGCTCCAGGGTCGCGGGGGAGGCTTCACGCGAGCCGGTCGCGACTTCCGACTGGTGACGAGGACAGCAACGCCGGAGATACACTCGGCGAGGTGACTTCCTGGCGCGCGGCGGTGACAGTAGCCACCGGCACCCCCTCCGCACCAGACGGCGAGCGGGCCTGGAATCGAGATGGCGGATGGACAGTTTGGTCGTGGACTCCGGCGAGATGTCAGGCTACCGGTACGCCATCGTGATTCAACCCCTCGGACACCTCTGTGGCTATCTCGCCGTCCGACCGGGACATCCCTGGTACGCCCTCGACCGCCTGGACGCCGCACTGAGCGAGGTGCGGGTCCATGGCGGCGTCACCTACGCGGCGAAGACGACAGGCGAGGGCTTTCCGGTGCCAGACGACGGACGCCCTGCGTGGTGGGTCGGATTCGACCTCGCGCGCGAAGGCGCCTACCAGCCACGCGGCGCGGGTGACTACCCGCGAGCGCGCGTCGTAGACGACGACACCTTCTCCGAGGAACGAGCGATCGCGCTCGGCGAGGTAGCGGAACTGGTGCGCCAGGCTTCCGAGGCGGCACGCTGGCGGACGCTGGGCGGCCTGTAGCGTCTAGTCGGTCAGATGGCATCCGGACGATCTGCCCCGGCAAGTTGCGTCCGTATCAGCCAGCCGAGCAGGGACGGATCGGATCCACCGCCGATCCCTGCCGACAGGGCGTGGCTCCCGTCACTGTCAAGTGGGTACAGGGGTGTCTTCAATTGATTGGAGGCACTCCTGCACCATCCCAGTTTGTCCGTCCTTGTGCGTGACAAGATGTGGCTGTGGCCCCCTGGCTGGCCCCCCGCCCGTCTCCCCCCCACGCTTGCACCCGTAACCGGCGGCGCAGGTACCCCGTGTGCGCGCTCTTGCGTGACTACCCCCGATCACCAGTCGAGGGCGCAGGTGTCGAGATCAGGTGGCAAGGAGAGAAGGGTAGGGAGGGCGGCGGCAGGGTTGTCCGGGCAGTTTCTCCTCCGACAGCACGCGGTACGCGATGTTCGACAGTCGCCCACCATGGTTCCCGTGGAGTGTTTGCGACCGGCTGATGCCGGATATCACCCTCTCACTACCTACTCATCAGGTAGAGAGATCAGGGTAGGGAGTAGGGATACACGGAATAGGTGACGGCCCCACCGTAATGGCCAGCAGCTGCGCACGTAGCAGACCAGCTGGTGACGTAAGGCCGTGTGATGGGCGCAGATTCAAGGGCGGCGCGGGACGGGCGGCACCACACCTTGGCAACCGTCAGAAGAGCGCATCGCAGCGGCGAAAGCCGCGACCTTCTCTGATGGTACAAAAATCCGAGTCGATTCGCGGAAGGTGAACATCCCCTCCTGAGTGCTAACTGACAACTCGCCAGGCCGTGGATCGGGCGATGCGTTCGGCTTGTACCGGAGGGATGCGATGGCGCTCTTCGCCGGACATGCCCACTCGACGAATAGTTGGTTGACTTCTGCTGGCGTGAATTGGTGCGTGGGGGCCGGAACCTCGGCGTCCGGTTGGCTGGCGCAGGAAGTCAAGAGGGTTTCGGCAGTGACCGCGAATAGAACGAAGCGCACCTAAGTCCACCGAAAATCCGCCGCCACGGACGCCCGCACGGCCTTCTGAGGCGAGTCCACAGGCCCGATGTATAGCAGAACGACGAAGCGGCGGTTGTCGGAGCCCTCGACCGCGTGCGTCCACGGATAGGCCCGCTTCGCGGTCGGATGGCCGATGAGGTCGAAGACCTGGACCGCGCCGTCCCAAACGGTCTCCCCGTTGAACGTCTCCGTCACCGGGACAGCCTCAACGAAACGCGATCCGCACCCGTGAAGGTGGCGGATCGCGTCCTGTAGGGCCTCGGTGGAGACCTCAGGCGTTCGTCCCTGAGCAGCGGTGATCCTGGTACCCCCGTGTGCGTACTCGTGCCGTGACCTAGATTCTCACGCTCGTGTTGGATCAGTTTCAGGGGGTTAGGTCAGAGGTCGTTCAGCGATGCCGAAACTCTAATAGGAACTAGTGCTCGTCGAAGTGGTCGCCGTGCTTCGCGTGTCGGTGCTGGTCGTGGATGTAGTCGACGTGGTCGCCGTGCTCGACGGTGGGGTGCCCGCAGTCTGAGTGGTGTTGGTGGCTGTGCACGCCAACAGTGACGTGGCTTTCCCCGCTGCACTCATCGTAGTGGTTGCCGTGGCCGAGGTGGGCGTGCCCGTCGTGTAGGTAGTGGGTGTGTCCGATGTGTGCCACGCCGACGTGGCCACAGCCCTCTCCGTGTGCGTGGGTATGTTCGGCGTGGACCGAGTGGATTTGCTGAGCCATGACTGCCGTCCTTCTTTATTAGCGCTTTTCGCCACTGTGTTTGATAGCGTCTCTAACTATGTGCCAGATGTGATCATCGATAAGCCGATACCGGACTTCCCTCCCTTTGCGCTCTCCTACCACGATGCCAACGGCGCTGAGCGAACGGAGGTGATGTGAAACGAGTGGCTGAGGGAGGCCGATATGATCCTTAAGCTCATTCACGCTGCGGGAATTGTGCTCGAATAGAGCGAACATAATGCGTATTCGAACCGTCTGCCCCATTGCTTTCAGCAACGCCTCGGCTCGGAGCAGAGTGGAATCATCCAAATCACTTTCCAGCCGACCTGACTCCTTCCTGTCCAACAAGAGCGCGCTACAGATATATATATGTATACATTGATGTGTTGTCAAGTGACCTAGTCGATTGTCTGCCCCTGCTCCCGACCAACATCAGCCTCATGTCGAGTGGTTCCTGTACCCGACGCAGGGAGCGGACGAGGCGCACATCATCGACCACGCGTTCAAGGTGCTGTCGTACATGGCAACGCCCGTGTTCGAGCTGGTGTGCGCGGTGCTGGTGGTCGCGGTGCTCCGCTTCCGCTCGAAGGGTGAGCCTGTCGGCGACGGGGCGGATCTGCGCGGCGAGGGCGCTGTCCCGGGGAAACTTCTGAGCCCGGCGAAGCGCCGCCGGGCGGTCTTCACCCTGCAGTACCAGTTCTCGGTGTCCGAGCGTCGCGCCTGTCTCGTCGTTTCTTCGTACTCTCCGGCCTGATGGCCTTCGTCGCGGAGGTCGGCAAGCCAGAGACCAGTGCGTCCGGGCGGACGAAGCAGCGTCTTCGGTGCATCTTCGAGAACGGCACGGAGTCGCGCATGTACCGCCAGTCCCTCTCGACGCGGCTGTACGAGGAGGATGGGTACGCAGTCGTTCAAGCCGACATAGACAGCGTTCTGTCCGAAGATGAGGCAACGGGTTACATCTACGTTCTTCGTTCACTGAGTGACGATCCCCGCATCAGAGAACTGACCGATCTCCACAAGATTGGCTTCTCCCGCGGCCCGGTCGAGAAGCGAATCGCCAATGCCGAGCGGCAGACCACATATCTGATGGGCCCCGTCGAGCTGGTGACAAGCTACCGGACCTACAACCTGAGGACTTCCGCTCTCGAACACCTGCTGCACCGGATCTTCAGCGAGGTTCGCCTCGATTTGAGTCAGGCAGGGAAAGACGGCCGCGTCTACGAGGTCTCGGAATGGTTCGTCGTCCCGTTATCAGTCATCGACCGCGCTGTCGACCTCATCACCTCCGGCGATATCGTGGACTACGAATATGACCCCGTCGCTCGCGACCTGAGGGTGAGATAGCGGGTCTGCACCGACCCCGAG
>VGPD01000049.1 GCA_016875635.1 Chloroflexota bacterium | reverse complement strand
AACGTGAAGGCCGTCGAGGTCGTGAGCGACCCCGGCGACCGCCTCGCCTACATGCTGCGCCCCAATCTTCCCGTCCTTGGCCCGAAGTTCGGCGCCGAGGTCAGCAAGGTGCGGTCAGCCCTCGCCGCCGCCAACCCGGGGGAGGTGGTCGCCGCCATGCGCGCCGGCCGCCCGGTCGAGCTTGCCGGCTACACGCTGGCGGCGACGGACATCCTCGTCACGGTGCAACCGACCGAGGGCTACACCGCCGCCGAGGAGGCGGGCTACGCCGCGCTCCTCGACACGCGCGTGACCGCGGAGCTAGCGCGCGAAGGGATGGCGCGCGAGGTCGTCCGGCACCTGCAGGACCTCCGCCGCGAGGCCGGCCTCGACGTCTCCGACCGCATCCACGTCACCTATGTCGGTGACGACGCGCTCGGCGAGGCAGTGGCGGCGTTCCGTGCCTACATCGAGGGTGAGACCCTCGCCCTCACGATGACCGAGGCCGACCCGCCGGACGAGGCCACGGCCTTCCGCGGCGACCTCGACGGCGTGAGCGCGACGCTGTCGGTCAGGAAGGCGTGAGGCGCCCCATGCCCCCTCGCCCGAGTATTGGGCGAGGGGGACGGAACGTGGATGCCTGCTCGCGCGTTCCCATGAACATGCACCCGCTCTTACGCCTCGCCGCCTCTGCTCTGGCCGCCGCCCTCCTCATGGCCTGTGACCGGAGAGACACCCCCACACCTCCCACGACGCCCACCGCGAGTCCGATTGCCTCCGCCACCCCGGTGGTCACGGCCACCTCGGTGGTCACGGCCACCTCGAGCCCGAGCGCGCCGGCTACCCCGACCGGGACGCCGACGCCGCTTCCGCCGGCCGGGCCGACTCCACCACGGGGCTACGAGACCTCGTGCGCCTCGACCTACCCGTGGGGGAAGCAGGTGACGAAGATCTTTGTCTGCATCGATGAACCGAAGGCCGGTGTCGCCGTCAGCCGGGGCGGCACCCTTGTGGTCCGTGGGTACGCTGGCGGCTCGTTCGAGAACAACGTGGTCGTCGAGGTACGTGCGGTGGACGCCGGCGGCCGGTTGGCGGCGACTTCGCTGTTCCTCAAGCCGCTGACCTACAGCGCACCCGACCTCGGGATGCCCGGGGCATGGCAGATGGTGATTCCGATCCCGGCGAACGCCACGCCTTCGAACGCGCGCGTGATCGCGCACTTCGAAAGCCCGAAGGACGGTGAGCGCGTCGCCGAGGCGAGCGTGGAGATCGTGATCCGGTAGCGGGACGCCTCGGACTATTCGCGCCGGCGCGCCTCCGCCGCGCGCGAGGCGTTGCCCGAGCCGCGGCCGTTGCGCGGGCCTACCGGGTGGCGCACCTCGTTCTCCGGCGCCATCACGAGGCCGCGCAGGAAGGTGAGCGTCGACCGCTTCCAGTCGCCCGCGCCCTTTCCCCCATTGGCGATCCCGGGGAGCGCCGCACTCACCTCTGCGCCAAACACCACGATGGTCGCGGTCAGGTAGACCCAGAACAGCAGCACGATCACCGACGAGAGCGGGCCGTAGATAGCGTCGAACGTCGCGATCGTGTGGACGTAGATGGCGAAGATCTGCTTGAGCGCCTCGAACAGCACCGTCGTCACCAGCGCGCCAGGCCAGAGGAACCGGAACGCCAGCCGCCGGTTCGGCAGCAGCCAGAATGTCAGCAGGAACGCCACGAATGTCAGGCCGAACGGGATCACCAGGAACCCGAGGGTCCACACGTACCCCAGCCAGCCATCGAAGACCGACCAGCGGCCGACCTCACGCTCGATCACGCGCCATGCCGTCGTCAGCGCGACGCCCCCGATGAAAGGCAGCCCGAGCACCGGCATAAGGAGGAAGTCCACCGCCTTGCCCCGGAGGTACGGCCGCCCCTGCTCGGCGGCGAACACCACGTTGAGGGCGTTCCGCAGCGAGGCGGAGAGCGCCGCCGCCGTCCACAGCGTCACGAGGGCGGAGACGAACGTCAGGGTCGGGCCGAGATTCGCCACACGTTGCAGCGCATCAGCGATCGTCTCGTCCTCGACGGGGAGGACATCGAGGATGGCGGCGAGCACACGGTCCTGGAACGGCTGGTCCCGCAGCACGATGCCGAAGATCGAGATGGCGAGCAGGGTGAGCGGGAAGAGCGAGAACAGCGCGTAGTAGGAGATGGCCGCGGACATCTGCGATCCGCGGTCGAGCACAAACCCGACAAGCGCGCGCCCCAGGAGGCGTGGAATCTGTCGCAGCCAGAATCCAGCGGAGGACGTGGAGGGCGTGGCGGTGGGCTGACCCATACCGGACTCCTCGACCTCAGCCCCCACGTCTCTATTCTAGTCACCAGCGCCGTACAGGCGCGGGGAGCGACATGACTGGCGAACGCCTGCAGCCTCAGCGCCTCCTTCACCGCCGGATTGTGGTGAAGGTCGGTTCCAATGTCCTGACCGGCGGCGAGGATGGGCTGCACACGCCCACGATCGCCGCGATCGCCACCCAGGTCGCCGACCTCGTCCGTCGCGGCGCGCAGGTCGCGCTCGTCACCTCGGGCGCCGTCGCCGCCGGGCGGCACCGCCTGCGTGAGATTGAGGCGCTGCGCGACGATGCATCGAAGCTGGCGCCGCGCGACGTGCAGTCGCGACAGGTGGCCGCCGCCGTCGGACAGGCGCGCCTCATGGCGCTGTGGGACGCCCTCTTCGCGGAGGCGGGCGTCGCGGTCGGTCAGGCGCTGCTGACGCGGCGCGACCTCGCGGACCGTCTCGGCTACCTGAACGCGCGCAACACCCTCCTTGCGATGCTCGACCTCGGCGTCGTGCCCGTGATCAACGAAAACGATGTCGTCTCCGTGGAGGAGTTGCAGGACGCGCGCATCGGGGACAATGACAACCTCTCCGCGCAGGTCGCCAACCTGGTCGACGCCGACCTGTTGCTCCTCCTCACCGACATCGCCGGCCTCTACAGTGCCGACCCGCGACGCGACCCGGAAGCCCGGCTGATCGAGCGCGTCGAACGGATCGATGATGTGGTCGAGGCCGCGGCGGCCGGGGGCGCGGGGACACGCGGCACCGGCGGGATGACGACGAAGGTGCAGGCCGCGCGCATCGCGACGGGCAGCGGGACGCACGTCGTGATCGCGGACGGCCGGTCGCGCGACATCGTCCTGCGCACCGCGGCGGGCGAACCCGTCGGCACGCACTTCCTCCCGGCAGGCGACCGCATCGAGAGTCGCCGCCGTTATCTCCTCTCCGGCCTCCAGGCGCGGGGTCGCGTCATCGTGGACGCCGGGGCGGCGGGCGCCCTCCTGCGCGGGGGGAACTCGCTGCTGCCGGCGGGCGTCCTGCGCTGCGAGGGCACCTTCCAGCGCGGAGACGTCGTGCAGGTCGTGACCGCCGAGGGCCGTCACCTGGCCTCAGGCACCGCGAACTACGCGAGCGACGAGGTCGCTCGTATCGCGGGGAAGCAATCGGGCCAGATCGTGGACCTCCTCGGCTACGAATTCGGCGAGGAAGTGATCCACCGCAACAACCTGGTGCTGGTGTAGGCGGTTACGGCTGTGAGGCGAAGGCGGCTTCGAGGGACGCTAACGAGAAGAACAGGTGCAGCGGATCGTCGAGCAGCTGCAGCGCACCCTGTCGCTGATACCAGGCGGCGGCGCCCATATCGATCGCATCGACTTCCATACCGACCACGCCGAGGTCTGCAGCGATACCGATGGAGCGTTGAGCAGCCAGAGCGAGCAGTGACTGTCCTACGCCCTGGCCTTGCAGCGGGAGGTCCACCGCCAGCCGGGCAAGGCAGATGACGCCAGCCGGATACTGAGGTAGACCACGGCTCACGCTTGGCGGAAGCACATCAGCGTCGACCTGCCCCGCGCGGACGCTGTAATACCCCACTACGCGCGTCTGATCGGCAACGGGCGATAGCACGTAGGTCTTTGCGATGCCGTTGTCATGGTTCTGGCGCGCGAAGCGCATCAAGTATTCGTTGAGTTCCGTGACACCGCAGTCGAAGGCGTCACGCTCATGCTGACGCGTGATCGCTAGTTCGATCCAGTCAGTCACGACTGGCGCGGCGGGATGTCAAAATCGAAGGTGCCAGAGAGCGCGCGAGCAGCAGCGGCAATCATCCCTGGCGTCGGCGGCGGTGGGTTGTCGAGGTACTCCATCAAACGCCGTGCATCGCGCTCGCTGAGGACAATGCGGTGTCGATCAGCGAGTATTTCTTCGGCTGCCGGCAGTACCCGGCGCAGCACGAACGAAGTCACGTCGAGATGCTCGCGCGCCGCTGCCGCCGCGAGCAGTTCTTTCTCCTCGGGCGTCATCCGCAGTTCCACGCGCGCGCTTCGGGTTGTCCCGACCATGCCGTCCTCCGTGTACGGATGGTAGCCGTACAAACGTCGCCCTGTCGAGGCGTCGCGGTGGGGCCCCAGGGACAGCGCCTCCCAGCCCACTCGGGTAATCTGTCTTCCTGAGCCGTCCCGTGGGAGTACCGACATGACCGCCACCATGACCGAGGCCGTCGAGAAGGCCCGCCGCGCCCGCGCCGCCAGCCGGGTGCTGGCCACCGCCTCCGCCGACCAGCGCAACGCGGCCCTCCGAGGCATCGCGGACGCCCTCGAACGGGAGAGCGCCCGCATCCTCGCCGTGAACGCGCCGGAGGTGGAGCGAGCGAAGGTGAAGGGGATCACCGACGCCTTCATCGACCGGATGGTGCTTACCGAGGCGCGGATCGCCGGCATCGCGCGGGACACTCGCGCGGTCGCCGCGCTCCACGATCCCCTCGGCAGCATCGAGGAGATGACCACCCGCCCGAACGGCCTTCAGATCGGGAAGATGCGCGTGCCGCTGGGCGTCGTCGCGACGGTCTACGAGTCGCGTCCGAACGTCACCGTGGACATCGCCGCGATCTGCCTGAAGTCGGGCAACGCTGTCGTGCTGCGCTCCGGCTCGGACGCGCATGGCTCTTCGCAGATCCTCGCCGAGATCGTGCGCCGCGAGGCGGCGGCCGCCGGCCTGCCCGTGGACGCGGTGCAGTTCATCGACTCCACCGACCGTGACGAGGTGGGCGCGCTGCTCACGGCGCATGACTACGTCGACCTGATGGTGCCGCGCGGCGGCGCCGACCTGATCCGCCGTGTGCGCGACGAGGCGACGATGCCCGTCGTCGCCGGCGGGATCGGCGTCTGTCACACCTACGTGGACCTGGATGCCGACCTCGACATGGCCGAGCGGATCGTCGTGGACGCGAAGACGGTGCGGCCCTCGGTCTGCAACGCGATGGACACGCTGCTCGTCCACGCCGGCGTGGCCGAGACATTCCTGCCGCAGATCGCGGCGGCGCTGGGCTCGCGCGGCGTCACGTTGCATGTCGACGACCGCGCCGCGCGTCTCGTCGCCGGCGTGCCCGTGACGCCGGACGACTACGACCGCGAGTGGCTCTCCCTCGACTGCTCGGTGCGCGTCGTCTCATCGATCGACGAGGCGCTCGATCACATCGCCGCCCACGGCTCCGGCCATTCGGAGGCGATCGTGACGGACTCGTGGATGGCGTCGCAGCGGTTCCTGAAGCAGGCGGACGCCTCGGCGGTGTTCGTCAACGCCTCGACCTATTTCAACGACGGGGGCCAGTTCGGCCTGGGCTGTGAAGTCGGCATCTCGACTCAGAAGATGCACGCGCGCGGCCCGATGGGGCTGCGCGAATTGACCTCGTACAAGTGGATCGTCCTCGGCACAGGCCAGACGCGAGGCTAGCGAAGAGGGTTCCGATGCTCGACTACCGCTTTGAACGTGTCGCCCGCACCGCCCACTCCGAGCAGTGGGTGATCGAGACCGCCGACCGCCCGGTCGGGCGCATCGACCTGCACTTCACCAACGCGAAGACCTACGGCACCCTCGTCGTCCAGCAGTACCTTGTCGACGACGAGATCGAGGAACTCCTCGCCGCCATCGACGAACGTCTCGTCACCACCGCGGATGAGTACCGCGAGGACTTCGTCGTCTCCGTCTGGCGTGGCGAAGACCTCGGCGTCTTCGCCCAGGACGAGGGCGACGACGATGACGATGAAGAGGTGGCTCTGTAGCCGGGGCGTCCCTTACGGATATGGATCGCTGACGCTGGCGTTCGCCTGCGCCTTCCGCTCGGCCGGCCCCCACAGTGTCTTGATGTACTCCAGCGTCGCGCGGATCTGAGCGTCGGTCAGGGTGTCGTTCCACGCGGGCATCGCGCTTCTGATGCCGGGCCCGCCCGCGACCTGTCCACCGTCGCGGACGATGCGGAACAGCAGGCCGTCCGCGTGGTGCCAGGTGTGCCCCGAGGGGTCGTGAGGTGGCGCGGGATACGTGCCGTCTGCTTTCTTCGTCTTCCAGTCTGGCTGCCCCTCGCCGCGTTCGCCATGGCACGAGGCGCAGTGGGTGATGTAGAGCGCCTTCCCGTCGCGGGGATTGGCGGCCGTGGTCGCGGGTGACTCGGAGCGCCCGGGGATGGGCGCTCCCGCGACCGCCCAGATCGCCGTTGCGACCAGAAGTCCGAGGGTGACGTAGGCCGCCGTCCGCCGTCGATGGGTCGCCAGTGGTGTCGGGCTGCCGGCGCGGGGAGCCCCGCGCCGCTTACCGCTTGCGCGCGATGACACGGTGCGCGGCGGCGGTCACGCCAGCGGCGTTCAGCCCCATGATGTCCAGGACCTCGTCCCAGGTGCCGGACTCGCCGTAGCGGTCCTGCACGCCGACGAACTCCATCGGCACCGGGTGGCGCGTCGCCAGCGCCTGCGCGCACATCGCGCCGAGTCCGGAGTAGACGAGGTGCTCCTCCGCCACCACGATCGCGCCGGTCTCGCGCGCGGCGGCTTCCAGGGCCTCGACGTCGAGCGGGCGGAGTGTCGCCATGTTCAGCACGCGCGCCTCGATGCCGTCCTTCGCCAGCGCCTCGGCAGCGCGCAGGCTGCGCTCCACCAGCAGGCCGCAGGCGACGATCGTGAGGTCGCGGCCGTCGCGCAGCATGTCCGCCTTGCCGAGGCGGAAGCGCGGGCCCTCCGTGTAGATGACGGGCAACTTCGGGCGCCCGGTGCGGATGTACCACGGCCCGCTGTTCGCGACCGCGGCCTCGATGACCGCCTCCGCCTCCACGATGTCCGAGGGCACTACCACGCTGAAGTTCACGAGGGAGGAGAAGAGCGCGAAGTCCTCGATCGACTGCGCGGAGGCGCCGTCTTCGCCGGTGGAGACGCCGCCGTGCGACGCGACCACCTTCACATTCATCAGCGGCTGCGCGATCGACATCCGCAGCTGGTCGAACGCGTGCTCCGCGAACACCGCGAACGTCGTCGCGAAGACCGTGCTCCCGAGGGTGGCGAGGCCCGCTGCGGCGGAGAACATGTTCTGCTCGGCGACGCCGAACGTGAAGAACCGCTCAGGGAACGCGTCCTTGAACGACCGCGCCGAAGTGGACTTCCCGAGGTCGGCGTCCACGACCACGATGTCGGCGCCGGCGCGCTGGAGGCGGATGAGTGTTGGGCCGAGCGCCTCGCGGGTGGCGGCGGGGGCGGGGATGGTGGTCATCGTGCGCCCTCCAGCTCCGCCAGTTCGGCCATCGCCTGTGCGTACTGCTCGTCGGACGGGGGCGCGCCGTGGAAGTTCGGGTTGTTCTCCATGAAGGAGACGCCCTTGCCCTTCGTGGTGTTGAAGATCACGCATGCCGGCTTGCCGCGAACCGAATAGGCCCAGCGCAGTGCGTCCTCGATGGCAGCGAAATCATGGCCGTCCACCCCCGCGCGCACGTCCCAGCCAAACGCGCGGTACTTCTCGTCCAGCGGTTCGCTGCGCATCGTGTTCACGGTGAAGTCGTCGTTCTGGATGCCGTTGCGGTCGATGAGGGCGATCAGGCCGTCGACCTCGTGGTGGGCGGCGGCCATCGCCGCCTCCCATACCTGGCCCTCGTCCTGCTCGCCGTCGCCCATCAGCACAACGACCTTGTTCTCCATGCCGCGCAGTCGCATCCCGAGCCTGATCCCGAGGCCGAACGAGAGCCCCATGCCGAGCGCCCCGGCCGAGTTCTCGACGCCGCCCGGTTTGCCGAGGACGGAGTGCCCCTGGAGCCGACCGCCCCGGCGACGGAAGGTGCTGAGTTCCTCGACGGGGAAGTAGCCGCATTCGGCGAGGAGGGCGTACTGCGCGGGTGTGCAGTGGCCCTTGCTCATGATGAAGCGGTCGCGTCCGGCCCACGCGGGGTCGTCAGGGTGATGTCGAAGGAAGCGCGTGTAGAGGACCGACATGATGTCGATGGCGGACATCGATCCGCCGATATGGCCCGACTTCGCGTCGTACACCATCGTCACGATGTGACGGCGCAGACGGCGGGTCAACGCCCCGAGATCGGTGGATTCACTCACGACCATGTGAAATTCCCGCCCCCCGCTTGGCGATCAAGCCGAGTATATGGAGCGAGTCACGACTTGGTCGAATCCAGCACCGGTACAGGCTGGACGCACCGCGGTCAGCAGTCCGAGGAGC
This sequence comes from Chloroflexota bacterium, assembly GCA_016875635.1. Lineage (GTDB taxonomy): Bacteria > Chloroflexota > Dehalococcoidia > UBA2979 > UBA2979 > SURF-43. Next base: position 3,721 of record VGPD01000049.1, on the reverse strand, counting down.
CTTCGCGGATTACGCGGAGCAGCCGGAGAACCCACAGATCGGACAGAGGCTGCACCCCTCGCCGAAGACCAGCGGTCCCGCGCAGTGCGGGCATCGAGGTCCCATCGCCGGTCTGGCGCGCCGTGCCCGCCGCTCGGTGCCCATCGCGGTCGAGGTGGCCTGGGCGGCCGGGGAGGTCAGGGTGGAGGAATTCGGGGTCATGGCGTCACCTCGGGTAGCAGGGACGCTCCGTGAGGCGAACGTCCGTTCTATGCCGAGGCTAGAACAGAACGGACGTTCTCGTCAATGCAGCGGCTGCGCCACCTGTCGACGCGCTCCCTACAACCGGCGAAGTCGCGGCGAGGCCACCGCGGCGCCCGCGACGAGGAGCGCTATCGCGCCGCCGGCGGCAACGGCCCAGCGGGTGCCGAAGATATCGGCGGTGCCGCCGAGGACGACCGGGCCGAGCCAGCCGAAACCGATCGCGGTCGTCCAGAGCCCGATCACCCGCCCGCGCATCTCGTCGGGCACGCTCGCCTGGAGCAGCGCCCATTGCAGCGCGTCGAACATCGCAGCCATCGAGCCGATCACGACCATCAGCCCGAGTGAGAGCAGGAAGCGGTCCGAGGCGGCGAGCGCCAGCAGGCCCAGCGCGAACACCGCCGTCACCCCGGCCAGCAGCAACCCGCGCCGTGCCACACCCACCAGCTGCGTCAGCGCGAGCATCCCCAGCACCCCACCCAGGCTCGCGCCAAAGGTCAGCAGTCCGAGCCCGGCCGCGTCGACGAGCAGCACGCGGTCGGCGAGTGCCGGCATGAGCGACTGGTAGGAGAACGCGAACACTTCGACGGCGAGCGCGAGGAGCAGGAGCGTGAGCACGACGGGGATGCGCATGGCCACGCGCAGTCCTTCGACCGCATCGCCCCACAGCGAACGCCTCGTACCGGCCCCGTGACGCACCACCGGCGTGACTCGCACTGTCGAGTAGACCAGCACACCTAGCGCTGACGTTGAGGCGGCGAGCAGGAATACGGGGCCCGACCCGAGCACCTGGAGGAGCACACCGCCGGCGACCGACGCGACCAGCGCGATCATGCGCGTGCCGGTGGCGTGCAAACTGATCGCGCCGGCGGCGCGTGCCGGGCCAACGATGTCGCCAATGAGTCCCTGGATGGTCGGCGTCTCACTCGCGCGAGCGATCGAACCGATCGCGACGAGGGCGAGGATCGGCCACGCCGAGTGCAACCCGACGAACCCGAAGGCCGCGAACACGCACATCAGTACGGACTTGGCGCCCGTGGCCGCCATCAGGACCCGTGGCCGCGGGAAGCGATCGGCGACCGCGCCTCCGAGCGGGCCGAGGAACATGCCCGGCGCTGACCGCGCGGCAAATGACAGTGCTGCGAGGAAGACCGAGCCTGTCGTGTCGAGGACGAACCAGCCGACCGCAAGCCGCTCCATCCATGTCCCGAATGCATCGATGTACGTGGCGGTGCAGAGACGCCGAAACGCCGGGTGGCGCAGTGCGTCCAGCGCCCGGACCCGGGCGGCAGGTGCCGGGGTAGTGGAGATCTCCTCGGTCATGGCGGGACTGTAGGCTGCCTGCCACCGCCGCGCGTTCGTTGCCGCGTCAGCGCGTTGGCTGGAACGGCTCTGCGACGAATATCGGGATCACTCGCGTCGTCTTCTGCGCGTAATCCGCGTAGTTGGGGAAGGCTGCGACAGCGATCGGCCAGAGACGGGCCCGTTCGGCCGGGTCGGTGACGAGGCGGGCGCGCATCCGCTGCACCTTCGCTCCTTCACGCACGGTGATGTCCGGGTCAGCGACGAGGTTGTAGTACCAGACGGGGTGCTTCGGTGCGCCGCCGATCGAGGCGACGAGCAGGTAGTTCTCGCCGTCCACGACCCGCATCAGCGGCGTCTTCCGGATCGCGCCCGAGCTCCGGCCTCTGTGCGTCACGAGGACGATGGGCATCCCGCGCAGCGTGTTGCCCTCGCGGCCGTCAGTGGACTCGTAGAGTTCCACCTGCTTCGCGACCCATTCGGTTGGGCTTGGCTGGTACTCGGTCATCGCGGCCTCCCGGCATGCCCTACCAGCGTACCCCGCCGACCGCCCCCTACCCCCGCAGCGCGGCCCGCGTTAGCAGGTCGACCTCCCCGGCCGTGGTCACCTCGCCCGCGACCGAGGCGACACGCGCGTCCGCGAGCGTGCCGGCGACCGTCGCCACGTCGCCCTTCACGATGACCCCGGCGTCGCCGGCCTGAGCGGCGACCAGCAGCGGCTCTCCCGCGTCGGCGGGGGCGACCAGCGTCCGCGCGCCCGCCTCGAAGGCCCGAGTGGCAAGTGCGGCGTCCGCGGTCTCAATGCCCCAAGCGCGCACCATGCGTGTCGCCGCTAGCTCGTCCAGGACGGCGCGCTGGGCGGGATCGGGGATCTGCGTGAGGAGGGCGATGTCTAGGAACCCTTCCTTGCCCAGCCGCGCACCGGCCGCCAGCAGCTGCGCGGCGAACGCCGGCGCCTCGGCGATGCGTTCGAAGCGTGAGAGGACAGCAAGGCGCGGGCGTTCGCTCGCCATGACCCGTCCGACCAGCGGCTCCAGGCTGCCCTCGTGCTCCCGGACATCGACGAGCACCAGCGTGACGCCGGAGGCGATCGCCGCGCCGAATGTCGCACCGGCCGCCGCCTCGTCGAGGCCTTCGAGCGCCCGCAGGTTGATCCCCACCTCGGAGACCATCCACTCCGTGCGGCCTAGACGTCGATAGCGCATCGGTCGACCTCCACCTGCGCGGGTTCACCGTCGCGTCGCGCTACGATGCGGCCCGGAGGCCTTCGTGTCCAACGCGTTTCGCACGATCCTGTCGGCGCTGTTTCTGGTCGGCCTCGGGTACGGGGCCTTCCTCTACTTCGTGCGCCCTGCCCAGTTCCGGCGTCTTCGGGGCCGCCTCCTGATGTTCGGGTACATCTACGTCGCCTCCGTGCTCATCGGGGCAGTCATGCAGGCCATGGGCTGGCGCTAGCTGACTCCACGGAAAGATCAGGCGTGCGGATCCTCGTCGTCCCTCAGGAGTTCAAGGGTTCACTGACCGCAGCCGAGGCCGCCGGTGCGATCACGCGCGGTCTGCAGTCCGCCGCCGCCGAGGCCGGCGTGGTCGTGGAGATCGACCTGCTCCCGTTTGCCGATGGTGGGCCCGGTACGGCCGCCGTGATTGAGCGGTCACTCGGCGGGCGCTTCGTCCGCGTGCAGGTCGACGGCCCGCTGGGCGCGATCGTCGAGGCCGAGTACCTGTTGATCGAAGGTGTGCCCATGGACGGCGACGGCCCGCTCGCCGTCATCGACAGCGCTGCCGCCTGCGGCCTCGTCCTCATCCCGGAGGCCCGTCGCGATCCGTTCATCGCTTCGAGTACCGGCGTCGGCGCCCTCATCCTCGACGCGATCGGTCGAGGTGCGCGTCGCATCATGCTCGGCGTCGGTGGCACCGCGACCAACGACGGCGGCGCGGGGGCCGCGCAGGCGCTGGGGCTGCGGCTCCTCGACGCTGCGGACGAGCCGCTGCCACCCGGCGCGATCCACCTCTCGCGCCTCGCACGCATCGAACGGGTTGGCTGGCCCCCGCCGATCGATCTGCGCATCGCCGTCGATGTCCGCAACGGGCTGCTCGGCGTCGAGGGTGCGACTGCCGTGTACGGGGCGCAGAAGGGTGTGCAGGACTGGCAGGCGCCAGCGCTCGAGGCGGCGCTCGC
>VGPD01000048.1 GCA_016875635.1 Chloroflexota bacterium | reverse complement strand
GCGATCGGATTCTGGGACGAATGACGGTCGCCGGGTATTATCTGGCCGCAGGACGCCGGTCACATTCGGTACGCGTCTCGTCCCCCGACCGCGAGGGGCCACGACGCGCTGCGTCTGCCAGTGCCGTTCTCAGCGGAGGTCCAGATGCAAGCGGTGATCGTTACGGGTGGATGGGGCAGTCGTCTGGAGTCATTGGTCGCGGACACCGCGCCGGTGTTGCTGCCGATCGCGGGTCGCCCCTTCATCGACTATCTGCTGGCCCGACTGGTCAGCGAGGGGATCGACGACGTCATCCTGTTGCTTGACCGGCACGCCGAGCAGGTGGAACGGTATGTCGGGATTGGCGAGCGTCACCGCGTGCGCATCCGGACGATGCGCGACGGCGAATTCCCGCTGGACGTCCTTGGTTCCGTGAAACAGGCGGAGGACTGGTTAGACAGCACGTTCTGCCTCGTCCGCGGGAATGCCTATCCGAGGCTCGACATCCAGGCCGCGTACCGGGCCTTGCTCGACCGCCCGGAACCGGTGCTCATGGCGGTCCATGCCAACCGCGACGCGCGGTACCCGAACGACGTTGAGCTCCGCGGCAGCTCGGTCAGCAGGTATGACACGATCGACCCGGGCCCACATCACGACTACCGATTCATCGGCTTCACGATGCTTCGGAGCATGGTGATCGACGAGATCCGTCCGGGCGCGCCGGTCGGCGAGCAGGCGTTCTATGGCGGGCTCGCGACCGACGCGCGCATTGCCGCGTACATCACCAACACTCCATCGTTCGAAATCACCTCGCCAGAGACGCTCTCCCACTTCAGCGATGCGGTGGCCCGGGGGGTGGTTTCGGTCTGACCGCCCCCGGGGTGCCCCTGCCTGTCATATGACGCCGCATGGTGTCATATGACATCACTGGTAGGAGGCCACTCATGCGGATCGAAATCGCCCCCATCCTTGAGGCGTTTGATGACGCCATCGCCCTGGTCGAGGATCCCGAGCAACGCGCTCGGCTGCAGCGCGTCCTGCGGGCTGCAGCACCAGCGGTGGAAAGCGCCGCCACCGGGATCGTGAGGGCGATGGCCGCCGAGGTGAACGAGGTCGCCGGGGGGGCTGTGCACGCCGAGGTCGTCCATGGTGCGGACGGGCCGGAACTCCGCGTCGAGGCGCGCTCTCCGATGGAGCCATCAAGCACCGCGCCAGACCTGGAGTTCGACGCCAGCGAGATCGAGCGGCTCACGCTGCGGTTGCCATCAGAGTTGAAGGAGATCGCGGCGATCGCGGCGCAGCAGGCCGGCGTCTCACTGAATGCCTGGCTGACGCGCGTCGTCTCGCAGGAGGCGGGCCGCCGGCGCGGGCGTGCCGGCCGAGGCACGGGACGCTCTGATCACGGCGTCAGCCAGACCCTGAAGGGTTGGATCGGCTAGCCCCCGTGCAACTCCAGCGCACCATCGAAGAACATGCCGTCACCCCGCAGCGGCTCGTCGCTGAGAACCGCGCCGGGGACCTCTTCGTCGTGGGCGAGGAGCGCGGTGATGTGCTCATCACCGCGCAGGTCACGGTCGAGGCGGAGGACGAACGAGCGGGCCGGGCGTGCCTCGCTGCCGTCCGTCTGCCGGTCGCCGAGTCGAAGGACGCATTGGTGGTCGGGCCGCCAGAGCTCCCGCGCGACGAGCCGCCGCTGGTGCATGTCCTCCGTCATCTGGGGATCAACAAGGGTACGCGGATCGCGATCCGCATCGCCGTCCCGATGGATGTGGCCGTCCGCGCGGTGCAGCGTGCCGGCAGCGTCCGCGTGAGCGGGCTTCGCTCGGGGGTGGAGGTCGAGGTCTACGCTGGTGCCGCGCACGTCAGCGACGTGACGGGGCATGTCCGTGTGGTCACGCGGCTCGGCAACGCGACGCTTGCGAATATCCGAGGCGACGCCTCCGTGGACTCGCGCGCGGGACGCGTGCAGGTGGACCGCGTGGGTGGCGCGCTGCTGGTCATTGCCAGGCGCGGTTCCGTGGTTGCGCGGAAGATCGGCGACGCAGTCGACATCGATGCACGCGGCGGCAAGGTGGTGCTCGATGAGATCCGCGGTGCGGCGCGGGTGCGGACACGGGCGGGCGGCGTGGAGTGGCGCGGCAAGGTCAGCGCTCCGGTCGACATTGAGTCCCATGCCGGGGGGGTGCGCCTCGCGGTTACGCCGGACGCCGCGTTCTGGGTGGACGCCGAGGCGCACGCGGGGTCAGTGCGATCGGAACTGCCGGTGGACTACCTTCGCAAGCCGGATGCGAAAGCGCCGACGGTGAAGCTCCGCGCCCATGCGGGCGCCATTCGCATCGTCGCCGTATGAGGGGGGCACGGGCGGCCTGCTGCCGCCCATCCGAAGGGCTTCAGCAGGCTGCCGAACGAAAGGTTGCCGGTGTTCTCGCACGCGGGGCACCCACCGAGGCAGGCCCTTACCCCTCGACCGGCCCGACGGTCCCTTCGTACTCCTCATCCAGCACGCGCTCGAACGATCGTTCGACGTCGCCTGCGGGGAGTCCGAGGAACATCAGCGCACGGCGGAGGATCGTGGCGGCCCCCTCGAATTCAGGGACGATGACGACATCTACGTGTGCCTGCCGGAGTGCATCCACTTCGATCTTCGAATGCGCGCGGGCGACGATGGCGATGCGCGGGTTGAGGCGTCGGGCGTTCTGGGCGGCGAGGCGGGCGGAGCCGGCATCCGGGACCGCCAGGATCAACAGGCGAGCATCCTCGATCCCGGCGGCGGCGAGGACATCGGGGCTGGCGGCATCACCCCAGTAGGCAGTAAGGCCGCGCTGCTGCATTCCGCGCACCGTGTCCAGCACGGACTCGATGTAGACATGCGGTGCGTGAACGTCATCGAGCGCGCGTCCGGCCAGACGCCCAATACGGCCCGCGCCCGCGATCACCACATGACGCACCGGTGGTGGGGGCACGTGGGGTGCGTTGCCCTGGCGGTCCAACCAGCGCCAGATCCGCGGCCGACCGCGAAGTCGTGACTCAGCGGATGCCACGGCGCAGAACGCAAGTGGGTTCGCCGCGATCGAGAGGACGGACGCGCCAAGGATGGCGTGGTAGGTGTCCGGCTGGATGATGTTGAGCGTCCGCCCGGCCTCGGCCAGGATGAAGGAGAATTCGCCCGCCTGAGCGAGGCCGGCGGCGCTGATGAACGCGACTCGGGCCGGGACGGGGAATGCAGCGGCAGCGAGGCCGGCGACCAGCGGTTTCACGATGAGGATGGCGGCCACGGCGACCGCCGCCAGCGCGGGGCGATCAAGGATCGCGCGCGGGTCGATCAGCATGCCGATCGAGACGAAGAAGAGCACCGCGAACGCATCTCGGAGCGGCAACACGTCGCTCGCTGCCTGGTGGGAACCTTCGGTCTCGCTGACGGCGACGCCAGCGATGAACGCGCCCAGTGCGAGCGAAGCGCCCGCGACTTCCGCGCCTACGGCGATGCCGAGGGAGAGACAGACGACCACGAGCACGAACAGTTCGCGCGAGCCGGTCCGGCCCACGACCCGCAGGAGGATCGGGACGAGTCGTGACCCCGCGACGAGGGTGACGCCGACGAACAGCACGGCTAGACCGGCTGACCGGATGGAATCGATACGGCCGTCGCCACCGGTGCTGGCAAGGACGGGGAGCAGGACGAGCATCACGATGGTGGCGAAATCCTGCACGATCAGCCATCCGATGAGGATCCGACCGGCGGTTGAGGTGATTAAACTGCGTTCCTCGAGGGTGCGCACGAGGACGACGGTGCTGGAGATGGTGAGCGCCATCCCGAAGACGGCGGCCTCCAGCGCCGGCAGTCCCACGCCGAACGCCAGCACCGCGGTGATGACCGCGACCAGAGCGATCTGGAGGATACCCGCTGGAATCGCGATCCGCCGGACGGTGGTGAGATCACGGAGGTTGAAATGCAGGCCGACGCCGAACATGAGGAAGACCACACCGACCTGCGCGAGCTGGTAGAGAGTCTCCGTGTTCGCGCGGTAACCAGGCGTGAACGGGCCGACGGCCATCCCGGCAATGAGGTAGCCGACGACCGGTGAGAGCCGGAGGCTACGCGCGGCGAGGCCGCCCGCCAGTGCCAGCGTGAGCGCAATGGAAACGTCGACAAGCAAGCCAGGGCCGTGCATCCACCGAGCATACTGGCATTGGGTCCTGCGCACGGGGCAGGCCGCGAGGCTACCCGTCGCGGACGACCATGGTGAGTGGCTTGCCCGCGGCCCAGAGTTCGAGTTGCCTGGCGAAGATCGCATCGAACCGCGCAGCGTTCCCCGCGGAGACGTTCGAGTCATGCGGGGTCAGGATCACGTTTGGCATGTCCCAGAGTGGTGACGTCTCCGGCAGCGGTTCGACCTCGAATACGTCGAGGTAGGCGCCGCCGAGGTGGCCCGCGTGCAACGACTTGATGAGCGCGGCTTCGTCGATGATCGGGCCCCGGCCGACGTTCAGGATGTGTGCGCCGGGCGGGAGCAGCGCCAACGCTGTGGCATCGATCAAATGGTGAGTCTGCGGCGTGAGTGGCACGGTGATCGCGAGCCAGTCGGTACGTGGCAGTAGTTCACGCAGGCGGTCGGGCGGGACCCATTCGTCGATGCCGTCTGCCGGTCCGGCAGGGGTGCGGCGCACACCGATCACGTGCAGTCCGAAGGCGCGTGCAAACCGCGCGACATACGTCCCGATAGAGCCGAGGCCCAGGACCGTCATCGTCTGACCTCGAAGGTCGGGTGGGGCGTGCTGCTGCCGCCTCCACTCGTGCCGGCGCTGGAGGTCGGCCCAGTGGGGGAATCCCCGGTTGAGGGCGAGCATGCCAGCGATGGCTGTCTGGGCGATCGGCTCGGCCGCCGCACCCGAGGAGTTCGTGACGGTGACGCCCTTGTCCATGAGCTCGCGGAAGATCGGCGTGTCGGTCCCCGCGAAGCCGATGTGCAGCCATTCGAGGTTGGGCGCGCGTCGCGCTGTGCCAAACCCTCGACGTTCGCGTCGCGGGTCGTAGACCACGTCGGTCGAGATGAACGCCGCCCGGATCGATGCGAGTTCGGCTTCTGGCAGGATGCCGCTTTCGCCTTCGGGGATGAGGATCGCCGCGATCGGGTCGCCGCCCGACGCTGCGGGGTCGCGCAACCGCGCGAGCAGGGCGGCATGCCGTTCTGCCATGGCTTCGGAGAGCAGGATGCCGCGCATGGGGAGCAGGATACGGGTGGTGTCCAGTATGCCGTCCGGATTCCGCTCGGTGCGAGCTCCCGGGGCCGGCCCGGGGCGCTTCTTTACTGAGGTCCCAGTGGGGGGCGGTGCCCGTTCGCCTCTCGCACGAGGGCCATTCGTCACTTGCGACCAAGTAGACCGAATCTAGATTGGAAGCTGATGAGATCGACATGAGGAGCGAGACGTGACTGCGTGGCCGGCCGGCCGGACGAGATACCGACGGAGGCTCATCGCCGCCGCGGCGTTGCTCGTTCTGCTCGCGGCGAGAGCCCGAGCGTGGCCAGCGGGCAACTCGCCGGCTGGAGCGCCGCTCACGGGCACGTCACGCTGAACGGGACGGTACCGCCGCACCATCACCCGTGGAATCGTCCTGCGTCCGATGCCCCCGCCGCCCAATCGGAAGAGGTCGCGTTCACGCTCTCTGACACTGGCGTGGTCGACTTCGCGTTCGCCGTGGTGTTGCCATCTGATGGCTGGCACTCCCTCGGTCGGTCAGATGTCCCGCACTTCGTCCCCTTTGCGCCCTTGAAGGTGCCTGCCTCCGCCCACGTCGACGTGCCGGAGCCACGTCTGAGAGCCTGAGGCTCCGCCCAGCTTTGCGATGAGTACGCTCGCCCGTGTCACCCGAGCGGTCGGCGGTTGCACTCTTCGATGCGATCCCGGCCGATTCCCTGAAGGCGCTCGTCCGCTGATCTCGAGGCGCGACGCGATCTACGACACACGTTATCCCGGCGAGCGAGCCCGTGCGTCGGGACAGATGTCTTCGAGCGTCCGTCCGCTCCAGTCGCAGGCGGCACCAGGCGGAATGGGACGTCGGCGAACGCACCGTTAGCCCCACGCTGGGGTTACTCCGCGAGGAAAATAGGTAAGTCCGTGGCGACAGCAACGGGAGCCGGGCAGCGCCGCAGGAGAAGCCCTGATTGTTACCCACCACGACCAGCGCCACGTTCCCGATTACGAAGCCCGCCTGGCAGGCTTGGTGGTTTGAGGCTCCTCCGCGAAGATTGACCCACGTATACCGAAGATCAGGAACGCGCCGACCGCGTTAAGGAAGGCCAGCAAGAGGAAGGCGACCTGGTAATCGCCAGACGCGTCGTACGACCACCCCGCGAAGACGGGGCTCACGACCATGCTCACACTGAGCAGGGGGTCCATCAACCCCGAGATGCGTGAGAAATGCTTCCGCCCGAAGATGTCGCCGCGGAGCACCGTGACCAGCGTCCCGCGGGCTCCAAACGCGACGCCGAACAACACCGCGAAGACCATCGCGTGCATGAACGTCGAGGCGAACGCCAGCACGAGGACGGCGAGCGCCTGACCGATGAACGCCGCCACGAGTACCCGGCGCCGGCCGAGGATGTCGCCCAGGAACCCGCCGATTAAACGCCCCGGTGCAGCCATAAACAACGTCACCGAGAGCACCAGCGCACCCACCTGCTCGGATTGCCCGATGTCCGCCATCGCCGGGATGAGGTGCACCTGGAGTGCACCCCACGCAGTCAGTGACGATGAATGCGCGAACCCGAGGAACCAGAAGTTCCGGCTCCGCAGCGCCTGCCGCACCGTGAGGTCCCCGGCGTCCTCCTCCGCTTCTGCACCAGTGGCGGCATCGCCATCAGGCGCGGCATCGCCGTCGGGCCGGAGACCGACTGACTCAGGGTCGGGCTTCATGATCGCCGCGAGGGGCAGGCCGACGGCGATCATCAGGATGCCGACCATGATCATCGATTCGCGCCAGCCCACGTTCAGCACGGACCACGCCACGATCGGGATGAAAACCGCGCCGATGCTGTTTCCCATCTGGAAGATGGCGATGGCACGTCCCCGCCCGCGCTGGAACCAGTTCACCAGCACGGTGGAGATCGGCAGGAACCCGGCCATGCTCTGTCCGAGCGCGAGCACGAGGAACGCGGCATAGAACTGATAGATGTTCTGCGAGAGGCCGACGGCGACGAAGCCGATACCGAAGATGACCCAACCAACCATCATGAAGCGCCGCGGGCCGAACCAGTGGATCATGTAGCCCTCGAGCGGCCCCGTCAGGCCACCCTCCAGCTGCCGCAGCGAGAATGCGAAACTGACCGCAGCCCGTGTCGTATTGAACTCGCGGATCAGGGGGAGGACGAGCGTTTGCGCGCCAGCGGTGAAGACGGCGGTCTGAATCGCGCTCGCCGCGGTGGCTGCCGCCACGACCCACCAGCCGTAGAACACGTTTGGCATGCGGCGACGTCCGCCGCGGTGATGTTCTGCCGGGGGGATCTCATCGCGTCCGCTTGGATGGTCGGTACTCAGTGCGCTTTTCCCCGACCTGCCACATGCCGCGCGGGATTGTGCGGAATGGTAGGGGCTGCCCCGGACACTGTCACCCAAACAAGACATGGAGCACTCACAGGCTCGGCCGGAACGTCGGAGTTGTCGGGTGCCCGCGCTCACCCGGCTTGTGGGCAGCTCGGCGAGGCTCTGTGCCGTCGCCGGACGGGGCAGTTGCTGGCGACGGAACGGCGATTGGAGTGGCTCTCCGGAGCGGTGGGGCACTCCCTGGTCACCGACCGCTTCAGGTGTCTGAATGCCCTGCCACAGCAGGAGGTGAGGCGCATCCCGACGGACGCCACGCGACCAGGGTCGACGCGTTCCCAGCGCGAGTTGTGGGCCGGGATGCTGACTTCCGTGGGGACCGGTACCCGAGCGGAGCTTGCTCGGAGGGTGGAGGTGTTGCGCGCCCGGGCCACACAGGTGCCCGGCCCAGAGATCGGCCACAGGGACGCGACTCGCGCCTGATGAGAGAGACTCGCGTCACCGTCTCAGCGAGGCGCTCACTCGCGTGCAACTGCGAGTTACCGACCGTACGTCGCGCGGCCTATGCTGACCAGGGCGAGGTGGTTCGCCCACGGAGGAGCCGTAGATTCAGACGCACCGCACCGTCACATTCGTTCTGATGTCGGCGCTGCTCTCGCTGTCCGCGGTCCTCGTCGGCTGTGGCGAGCGCACGCCCCGGGGCGCCGTGCATGTCCTCGCGGTGGACACGGCCGTCGACCGCGTGCTGCCGCTATATCTTGCGCGCGGACTCGACCGCGCCGAGCACGACGGCGCGGCTGCGGTACTCGTGCGCATTAACACACCGGGCGGCGCCGCCGATGCGATGCGCCATGCGCTGGCCGTTCTGCAGGAAGCGCGCGTCCCGGTGATCACCTACGTCTCGCCTGCCGGAGGGCATGCGGCCTCCGCGGGCACGTTCCTGGTGATGGCCGGGCATGTCGCGGCGATGGCGCCCGGCACCACCATCGGCGCGGCGAAGCCGGTCACCGCGATTGGCGGCGATGTCGAGGGTGCGCTCGGAGAGAAGGTGACGAACGACTTCGCCGCCCTGGCCCGTGCCGTCGCGGAAGTGCGGGGACGGAACGTCGCCTGGGCCGAGAGCGCCGTCCGCGAAGCCGTCTCGGCGACCGCCACCGAGGCGCTCGGGCTGCGAGTCATTGATCTTGTCGCCGCCGACGTGGAGAGCGTGCTGTCGGAGTCGCACGGGCGCTCGATCCACCTATCCGACGGGCGAGAGATCACGCTGGCGACCCGCGGCGCGCCGATTGTGCACACCGGCGGCAATGTGTACGAGCGCGTGCTCCGGATCGTGGGCAACCCGCTGGTGGTCAGCCTGCTGTTGATCGCCGGCATCGGCCTCCTTTACTTCGAGGCGCAGGCGCCGGGGCTGTTCGTGCCGGGCTCGCTCGGCGTGCTCGCGCTGCTCATTGCGCTCGTCGGCATCGGGACCTGCTGCCTCAGGAGGCGGCTCGCCTGCTGCTGATCGGGGGGCTCGCGCTGATCGTGCTCGAGGTGTTCCTGCCGGGCGGGATCGTCGGCTCGATCGGCGCGCTCGCGGTGATCATTGGCATCGCGGTGCTGCTCTCCGGCTCCACGGCCTTCGACCTGCGCATGGCGGTGCTAGTGATCGGCATGGTGATCACCGCGATCGGCCTCGTCGTGGGCGTGGCGTTCGCGATGCTCGCGCGACGTTATATCGCGCCGACCGAGCGCACGGGCGGCGCTCGTCTCTAGGGGCGATCGCCGGTGCCCGCGCGCCCGAGGCATCGCTACCGCGGCCGAAGTTCGAGAGCGTGTCAGCCAGCGGCCCCGCGAGGTTCGCGAGGTCCATCGGGATGATCCACTTCGTCGACTGGCCCTGCCCCAGCTGCTTGAGCATCTCCAGGTACTGCAGGCCCATGGTGTTCGCATCCAGTACGCGCGCCGACTGGTAGATCCGGTCGAGGCCGATCGCGTAGCCCTCGGCGGCGAGGATCGTCGCCTGGCGCGCACCTTCCGCGCGCAGGATGGACGACTCACGCACGCCCTGCGCCTCGAGGATCGCAGCCTCTTTGCTGCCCTCAGCGACGTTGATCGCCGACTGCCGCTGCTCCTCGGACTCCGTGATCTGTGCGCGTTTTGTGCGGTCTGCGGTGAGCAGGCGTGTCATTGCCGCCTGTATGTCATGCTGCGGCGTGACCTCGCGGATCTCGATGTTGTTGACCTGAACACCACAGCGCACGGTGACTTGCGCGAGGTTGATCTTCAACCGCTCGTTGATCTCGTCTCGCTTCGAGAGCACTTCCTCCACGGTGATGTCCCCTATCACCGACCGCAAGGTGGTGGTGGCGAGGTTACGCACCGCCGCCATGAAGTTCTGCACGTTGATGATTGCCGCCTCGGCATCCATCACCTGCATGTAGACGACGAAATCGACATCGACCAGCGCGTTGTCTTTCGTGATCGAAGATTGCGGCTTCTCGTCCAGCACGATCTCGCGCATGTCCACGCGCTCGCCGCGATCGATGAAAGGAATGAGGAACACCAATCCCGGGCCGCGTGTGCCGTGGTATCGCCCGAGTCGGAAGATCACACCGCGTTCGTACTGCCTCACGATGCTGATGAAGAACATCTGACATCCCCGGTGCGTCGCCAGTATACGAGGGGGCGAACGCCGTACGTCCCTGTTCCAAGGCGCACGCTTCTGCTTGTCGCCGCGCTCGAGGATGTGCACTCGTCGATCGCGCGCCGGCGTCGACGGCGGCGGCAGCGCTATCAGGTGGCTGACCGTCGAGACGGACGCGCGACTGGCTCGCACGACCTCGCCAGTTGCACGAGCACAGAGAGACCGTCGTAACGCAGTTTCGAAGGACGAGGCAGAAAGAGCGTTCACTGAGTGGCCGGCGGTGCCTTCGGGGCGAGCCTCTTGGCGGGGATCGCCTAGAGACACCGTGACGATCTGCACACGGGGTGCGGCGTGACTGATTGTGCCTTCGGAGTGGAATGGCTCCCCGACGTGGATTCGAACCACGAACCTACCGGTTAACAGCCGGGCGCTCTACCGTTGAGCTATCGGGGAACGGGATGCCGCCAGTTTGACGCCTCGCGGGGCGTCGGGCAAGCGCGGGGAACCCCTCGATCCCGGCCGCGCCGCCCGGCGTACCATGGCCCGGATGCCCGCTGGTGTAGCGGTAGCACGATGGACTTTGGATCCACAGGGCGAGGTTCGAAACCTCGGCGGGCAGCCAACCTCGACCTCATGAAGCCTCCGAGGCCCTTTTCCGGGAGTGCCCGATGCCCGATTCCTTCTATATCGAGCCGGTCCAGCCAGTCCTCCGGCACTTCGTCGAGGACTTCCGCAATATCGTCGCGCGGGATGGCGGCACGGCGGCGCTCATGCCCAATCTGCGGTCGGCCACCGAGCGGCTACTTCTCGACCCATCGTGGATCGACGAGACGTTCCGCAAGCCGGTGCCGGGCACGACGGCGACGTGGGCGGTCTACCGCTCCCAGGATCCTGACCTCTGCATCTTCACGATGGTGGTTCCGCCGGCGGGGGCGACGAAGGTCCACAACCATCTGACGAGCGGCTGGGTGGGCCTCGTCCAGGGGGCGCAGATCGAGCGGAAGTACGCCCGCCGTGACGACGGATCGCGGCCGGGCTACGCGAAGCTCGAGTTGATCTCGGCGGACCCGATCCGCCTCGGCGAACTGACGCCGCTGGAGCATCCGCACCATGACATCCACCAGGTGCTGACGGCCTCCGCCGAGGCCTCCGTGTCGCTGCACGTCCTGTGCAACGACCCTTGGCAGCGTGGAGTGGCAGTCCTTTGAGCCGGAGCAGGAGGCCGTCACGGACTTCGTCTCCGGTTATACGAACGTGAGCAGGGTCTCACTGATCGGGCGCTAACCTGTCCGCCCTTGTCCGCAGACAGCACGGCCGCCCGAGTCACCTCGGGCGGCCGTCTTCGCGTTCCCTGGTACCGAAGGTGGGATTCGAACCCACACGAGGGGTTACCTCAACCGATTTTGAGTCGGTCGTGTCTGCCGTTCCACCACTTCGGCGTGGTGAAGAGAGGGTACCGCCGCCCGCCGGATCGAGGTAGATCGGGCCGGGCGCTTCAGCTGGCCGGTGAGACCGGTGCCCGTCACGGATCCGAGAGGCACAGGCGTGTGGCCAACGGTGCGGCCAGGGGGCGGGTGCGGTTGCCGTCCGCCGCGGAAGTGCCGCCCTCAGTATCGCGGGCAAACAAACAGCCCCGGCTTCGGCCTGGGCTGTTTCGTGCGATGGAGCGGAAGACGAGGGTCGAACTCGCGACCTCCTCCTTGGCAAGGAGGCGCTCTGCCACTGAGCTACTTCCGCACTGGCAGTCCCAAGGTTAGCGGAGTCCTCGGAGTCCGCAAGTGCGAGGGCTACCCGCCCGTCTTTGCCTGGGCCGCGGCACGCTCGGCGGCGGCCTTCATGGTGGCCTCGCGCTCCTCGCGCGTGTCCTCGAACCACTGGGTGTAGTGGGTCGGGGGGAGCGTGCCGGCGTGGAACTGCGCCAGCGTTTCGGCGACGGCCTCGTCCGCCTCGCGTTCGAGGTCCTGCAGCGTACCGTTGTTGAGGAAGATGCGGTCGGAGGCAGGGGCGCGGTCCTGCCACTTGCGGGCGGCGTCCAGGCGCTGGCGGGCCTCGGCCTCGCTGAAGTTGTTGCGCGCCATCAGCCGGGGGAGGGCCACCTCGTAGTCCGCGCCGACGAGCCAGGTGGCGTCGCACCAGGCGGAGTAGCCGGCCTCGATCAGGTTCACGGCCTCGAGGATGGCGATGGTGTCCTTCGGCAGGGTGGCACGCCACTCGTCGATCACGCGGTGCATCTCGCCGCCGATGTCGCCGATCGCCGTGGTGAGGGCACGCATCCGCTCGGCGTTGCCGAAGACCTTCGAGCCGATGATCTTGCGGTCGATCATCCCATCTGCACCGACGACTT
>VGPD01000047.1 GCA_016875635.1 Chloroflexota bacterium | reverse complement strand
GGCGCGCCTCCATGACGCCGTTCAGCGTGGAGTAGCGGTTCCCCGCGATGAAATGCAGCGGCCGCGTCTCTGGCTCGCCGACCAGCCAGCGGTCATCGAACGACGCAGGGTCTACACGGACCGCGGTCACGAGGCCCGCGAACAGCAGGTGATCGCCGATCGGGAACGCCTCCACCACATGACATTCGATCCAGGCGCAACAGCCCACGATCAGCGGCGCCGTGATCGTGCGGGCGGCGAACGTCTCCATCTGGGTCGCCTCGAACTTGTCGATGTGCTCGCCGGAGAGCGCGCCCAGGTACTGGACGTGATGGAGCAATGGACGCGTCGGGATGTTGATCGCGAACTCCTGCGCGTGTTTCGCCATCTCCGCGCTGTACCGCTCCTGCCCGATCGCGATCCCCACAATCGACGGCTTCGAGGAGAGCGGCATGTGCCAGGAGATCGGCACGACGTTCGACTTGCCGCGCCACGTCGTGGTGACCAGCGCGACCGGCCCGCCCATCAGTACCCGTCCGGCCAGCGCGTTTGCGCGGTCTTCGATGCCATCGGGAGGTGGGTTCAGCGCGGAATCAACGGACATGCATCGAGTATAGGTGCGCGCCCCTCGCTCATCGTCGGGAACGGGGGCGCACAGCGCACACGAAGAGGGCGCCTCGCGGCGCCCTCTCTCGGTCAACTGAAGCAGAAGTTACGCGTCGGCCGCAGCGCTCGCCGTCTCACCGTCCCCGGACGACCCCGGCTTTGCGGGCGCCGCAACCGCGGCCGGCGGCGTCTGCATCGTCCGCGGTTCCACCGCCGCGATCGAGATCAGCTGGCGGTCCGCAAGGTCTGTCTTGTCCAGCACCTGCTTGATGTGGTCGGACTGGCGTGCCATGCCCTCCAACTCGTTGCGGAACGACTGCATCGCGCGTCCGATCTCCTGCGGGTCGGTCGAGCCGGTCGCAGCGATCTGGCCCACGGCCTCCTGGCGACCATCGAGGTACGCCTTGACCGCAGCGAACGATTCGGAGCGCATGGCGTCCAGCATCCGCATCATCACACGGCGCTGTTCGGCCAGGTTCTACTCCAGCGCATCCAGGTCGTGGTCGAAGCGCGACAGCGCCACCTCGACGGCCTCGCGCGCGTCTTCCCCGTACTGGACGAACGGGATGCGCTGCTGGTCGATCTGGCCGCGGGTGGGGTTGATCCGGTTGCGCTGCTCCTCCAGGTATGGCTGGAACGCGCGGGCCACGTGGTCGGGCCCTCCGGCGGAGATCCTCGACTCAAGGGCGTGAAGGTTGGCTTCTTCACCGTCCGCGTACTCGTTCAGCGGGCGGAGGCGCTCCTCGAGGTTCGTCATGAGGCGCTGCATCGCCTGCGCCTGCCGGACCAGCAGGTCCTGCATCGGCGCCATCTCGGTCTCGAACTGCTCGCGCATCGCCGCGAGCAGTTCCCCCTGCTGATGAAAATGCTCGGCGACACGCTGAAGGCTCTTGCTCGGGGGGACCGCTCGTTCTACCGAAGGGGCCTGCGGGACGGTGCTCCCCGGCTGGCCAGAGCGGGCAGGCAGCGGAACCGCAGGCGGCATGCGGGCCTCGTCATCTCGAACGCGGGAACCGAACCGCATAGCGGACTCCCTTCGCCGTTATCAACGAATCATGCGACCCACGAGAGTGCGGGCCAACCTGTCAGATTCAACCGCTATCACATTTGGAGAACGGTTGACCGGGCTGGCGAATCCGAGGATAGTGCGCTCGCGCGCCCGACCGCGGCGGTCGGGAAATGGCGGGGGACGTCGCGCGCGACGTCTCCATGCCTTCGGCGTATGCCCGTGTCCGACGTGCTGATCCGCCCAATAGGGCGGTCAGAATTCAGTGACCGCGGCCGAGATGCCGCACGCCTTCTGCTGGGTTGCCGCACCGCGCAGCACCACCGAAGGAGATAGGGGACTCGATGGACTGGAGCGACAACCCCGAGCAGGCGAAATTCCGTCAGGAAGTACGCGCGTTCATTCAGACCAAGCTCCCCGAGCGCTATAGGCCGAAGGCTGGCGAGTCCGCGGAGGGTGGCGAGGGTTTCAGCGGCGGCTGGCAGGCTGACCGAAAGTCGACCGACCCTGAGCGCGTCGCCACGGCGACTGCCTGGGCCAACGCCCTCGCGGAGCGCGGCTGGATCGCCCCCGCGTGGCCCAAGGAATACGGAGGGGCCGGGCTCTCGACCATCGAGCAGTTCATCTACAACCAGGAGATGGCCGAAGCCGCCGCCCCCTCGGTGGGTGGCATGGGCGTCTCCATGCTTGGCCCCACCCTGATCGTCCACGGCTCGCCGGAACAGAAGCAGGAGCACCTCTCCCGCATCCTCTCCGGCGAGGTCGCGTGGGCGCAGGGCTACTCGGAACCGGGCGCCGGCTCGGACCTCGCCTCCCTGCAGACACGCGCCGTCCGCGACGGTGACGAATATGTCATCAACGGCCAGAAGATCTGGACCTCCGGCGCCCACTTCGCGGACTGGCTCTTCGCCCTCGTCCGCACCGACCCGGAGGCGCCGAAACATCGCGGCATCTCCTTTATGATCATGGACATCAAGACCCCGGGCCTCACGGTTCGCCCGATCATCGACATGGGCTGGAACCACCCGTTCAACGAGACCTTCTTCGAGGACGTCCGCGTCCCCGCCAAGAACCTCATCGGGGAGGAAAACCGCGGCTGGTATGTCGGCATGACGCTGCTCGACTTCGAACGCTCCGGCATCGCGGGCGCCATCTCCTACCGCCGGGCCATGGGCGAGACCATCGATTTCCTGAAGAACAGCGGCAAGAACTTCCGCCGCCAGGACTTCAACTCCACGCGTCTGGAGATGGCCGACCGCGCGATCGAGACCGAGGTCCTCTTCAACTTCTCCTTCCGCATTGTCACCATCCAGAGCCGTGGCCTGGTCCCGAACTACGAGGCTTCCGTCAACAAAACCTTCGGCTCGGAACTGCACCAGCGGATGTCCCGAACACAGACCAAGGCGTGGGGGCTGTTCGGGAATGTCTGGGACGGAAAGTCGAAGTATGCTCCAATGCAGGCAGCACACGTCCACGACTACGTCGGGTCGGTGCCGCATTCCATCTTCTCGGGATCGAACGAGATCCAGCGCAATGTCATCGCCACGCGGGGCCTGGGTCTTCCGCGCGGTTAGTCCTCGACCCTAGAGGACGTACGACGAGAGCAGCACGCGTACCGGTAGACTCGCCGGGCGCGATGGGAGGGACGCACTGTGGACCTGGGAATGAATGAACAGCAGGAGCTCCTGAAGAACTCTGCCCGCGAGTTCCTGGAGAATGAGTGCCCGGAATCGCACGTCCGAGACATGGAAGAGGACGAAAAGGGCTACTCGCCCGTCCTCTGGCAGAAGATGGCGGAACAGGGCTGGCACGGCCTCCTGGTCCCCGAGCAGTACGGCGGCGCTGGCTTCGACTTCATCGACCAGATGGTGCTCGTCGAGGAGCTCGGTCGTGCGCTCGTCCCGGGACCGTACATGTCCTCCGTCTTCGGTGGCGCGATCCCGATCATCGAGGCCGGCTCCGACGCACAGAAGCAGGAGTTCCTGCCGAAGATCGCGGCCGGTGAGGTCATCTTCTCGCTCGCCCTGACCGAGCCCTCCGCCCGCTTCGACGAGGCTGGCATCCAGGCGAAGGCCACCGTCTCCGGCAACGACGTGACGATCAGCGGCACGAAGCTCTTTGTCTCGGACGCGCACGTCGCCGACTACCTCGTCGTCGCTGCCCGCTCCGGCAAGGGCGTCACCCTCGCTATCGTCCCGACCAAGCAGGCCGGCGTGAAGACGACCGTCCTGCAGACCATCGCCCGCGACAAGCAGTGCGAGGTCGTCCTCGACAACGCCAAGGGCCAGCTCCTCGGCACCGACGGCGGCGGTTGGGCCGCCCTCGGCCCGGTGATCCAGAAGTACACCGTCGCCGAGTGCGCCTACCTCGTGGGCCTCGCGCAGATGGACTTCGAGATCGCCGTGGACTACGCCAAGGAGCGCGTCCAGTTCGGCCGTCCGATCGGCTCCTTCCAGGCCATCCAGCACAAGTGCGCTGACATGGTCACGGACGTCGACGGCTCCCGCTTCATCATGTTCAAGGCCGCCTGGTCGATCGCGTCGGGCCAGCCCGCCAACGACACCTCCATCGCCGTCAACATGGCGAAGGCGTGGTGCTCCGAGGCCACCCGGCGCGTCGTCGCCCACGGCCAGCAGATCCACGGTGGCATAGGCTTCACCAAGGACTACAAGATCCAGCTGTTCTACCGTCGCCAGAAGCGGGCCGAGCTCGCCTTCGGCGACGCCGACTTCCACCGCGAACTGGTCGCCCAGCAGCTTGGCCTCTAGCCGAGGCTGACCCGAGCGGCCTCGGCCGCCCCGGAATGCAAACAGGAGGCCGCCCGCACGGGCGGCCTCTTTGTGTCCGGCGTGGAATGGTCGAAGGGTTCTACCATCGCGGCCGCCGAGGCGGCGTCGTGTGACCGCGGCTCCACCCGATCGGCCCGCCCAGGAAGCGCATCCGCCGCCGGGCCAGCCGTGCCAGCACCCGCTCGCGGTCGTGCAGCCACTCCCCCGCCGACTCATGCGCGCGCTTCGGCGCCGCCACGAAGTAGACCACGAGGCCGGCCGCGAGCACCCCCAGCGCCGCCAACTGCTGACGCGTGGACGCCGCCGCAAGCAGCCCAACGCAGATCGTGATCGCCACCGCCGGCAGCAGCCGAGCCCCGCGCCCGCGCCAGCCGGCGTTCGGGCGCGCCACATCAGCGAGATCGACCGCGTGCCCGCGCTGGAACCGCCACAGCGACGCCGCGCAGAGCAGGAAGGAGAACGCCAGGTTCACCACCGCGAACGAGATCAGGCTGCTCAACACATCCACGAACGACAGCGCCGCAGCGATCGACCCCTGCGCGATCAGCGCGACGTGCGGCGTCCGGAACCGCCCGTGCAGCGACGCCATCCGGTGAGGCAGCAGCCCGTCCGCCGCCATCGCATACGCCAGCCGCGAGGCCCCCAGCATGTCCGACTCGTCCGAACCGGAGACGGAGACCATCGCACCCGCCGCCATCACCGCCGCACCCGTCGCACCGAAGATCTCCGTCCCGGCGAGGATCAGCGGGGTGCTGCTGCCCTTCAACTCCTCGTACGGCACGACCGCCGTCACCACCAGGTTCGTCACGAGATAGAACGACGTGACAATGACCATCCCGACCGCGATCCCGCGCGGGATAGTCCGTCGCGGGTCCCGCACCTCCGCAGCCGGGACCGTCGACAGCTCGAAGCCCACGTACGCCCAGAAGATCAGCATCAGCGCCGTGGGAAACTCCGCGAACCCGAACGGCGCGAACGGCGTCAGGTGGTCGCGCGTGGCATCCAGATGCAGCACCGCGTGGCCGAGGCCCAGCACGACGAGCAGGAACAGCGGCGTCAACTTCAGCACCGTCAGCGCATCGTTCACGCGCCCGGCCGTCCGCACGCTCACCACATTCACCAGCGTCAGCACCGCCAGGAATCCCACCCGCACCGCATGAGTCGAGAAGTCGTCGAGCACCACGAAGTGGCCGAGGTAGGCGCTGAACGCGATGGCGAAGACCGGCATCGCCGTCATCTCCGCGATCCACATCGACCACCCGGCGAGGAAGCCGGGCAGCGGCCCGAACGCCCGCGAGACGTACGCGTACGGCCCGCCGATGCTCGGGACGACCCGCGCACACTCCGCCAGCGTCAGCGCCAGCAGCGTCGCCAGCACGCCTGCCGCCACCCATGCCAGCAGCGAGGCCGGCCCCAGCAGCCCCGCCGTGATCGCGGAGGCGACGTAGATGTCCGCGCCGATGATCGACCCGACGGTGATGTTCGTGACATCGAAGGTGGTCAGGACGCGGGGGATTCCGCCAGACTCGGGGGAATCGGGCCGCCGGCCGTCCGAGCGCGGGGCACCCGTCCGATCAGGCATTTGGCCGGGCGCTCCGTCAGCCATTCACAGCCATAGCGGCCATTAGCACTTCGCTTGCAACTCGCCCGGTGGCCCGGCTGTAGGATATGCTTGTCAGCACTCCCACACCGGCTGGAGCGGATCGCATGAACAACCTCAAGACCGTAGTACTGCTTGCCGCGCTCAGCGGTCTGCTGATCGCGGTCGGCGGCGCCATTGGCGGGGCCAGCGGCGCCATGATGTTCTTCTTCTTCTCGCTGCTTCTGAACGTCGGCTCCTACTGGTTCTCGGCCGACATCGTGCTGCGCTCCGCGCACGCCCGCGAAATCACGCGCGACCAGGACCCCGCCCTCTTCGACATGGTCGCCGAGGTCGCCCGCCGCGCGGAGATGCCGATGCCCCGCGTCTACGCGATGGACTCCCCGCAGCCCAACGCCTTCGCCACCGGCCGCAGCCCGAAGCACGCCGCCGTCGCCGTCACCTCCGGCATCCGCCAGCTGCTCTCCGAGCGCGAGCTCTTCGCCGTCCTCGGCCACGAGATCTCGCACGTCAAGAACCGTGACATCCTGATCAACAGCATCGTCGCCGCCATCGCCTCCGCGATCTCGATGATCGGCTGGATCGGCATGTTCAGCGGCGGCAGCCGCGACAACCGCGGCGGCGGCCTGCTCGCTATCCTCATCGCCCCCATTGCCGCTTCCCTCATCCAGCTCGGCATCTCCCGCTCCCGCGAGTTCGAGGCCGACCATGACGGTGCCGTCGTCTCCGGCGACCCGGAAGCCCTCGCCTCCGCCCTCCAGCGGATTGAGATGGGCGCGCGCCGCATGCCGATGGACGTCCCCCAGTCCACCGCCCACCTCTTCATCGTCAACCCGTTCGCTGGCGTCAGCGCCCGCACCCTCTTCTCCACCCACCCCCCGACGGAGGAGCGCGTCGCACGCCTCCAGCGCATGACCCGCACTCGCTAGTCCTCGCGCTACGCGTACACAGAACGGGGCGCCCGATGGGCGCCCGTTCTCTTCATTCCACTACCATCGAAGACGAACCAACGTGGCCACACGATCGCGAAGTAGGCTCGATGCGCGGTCCTCACCCGGCGGCTGCCCCCTCTCGCGATGGCCGTGCATCTCGCCGCACGTCTCGACCCGCTCCGATACGCGCGTGGCCACGCCGGTGAACTCCTCGCCCATCACCACCGCCAGCGCCGCCGGGCCGGCGATGGGGTTGCTCTGGGCCCGGGCGCTGGTATTCGTTGCCTCCGCTGCCGTGCTCGTCCTCGAGATCCTCGCTGGGCGGCTGCTCGCTCCCTACGTCGGGGTCACACTGGAAACGTTCACGGGGATTATCGGTGTCGTACTCGCAGGTATCGCGACCGGCGCCTGGCTGGGCGGGTGGGCTGCCGATCGCTCGGATCCCCGCTCCCTCCTCGCTCCGGCACTGGGCTTGTCCGGCATCCTCGCGATGCTGGCACCCTCAATGGTGGACCTGCTGGGCCCCGGGATGCGTGGTGGAGGCTCTGTCGAGATTGTCCTATTGACCGCGGGTGCATTCCTCCTTCCCGCAACAACGCTCTCCGCCGTCACGCCGATCGTGGTCAAGCTGCGTCTGCAATCGATCAGTGAGACGGGAAGTGTGGTGGGCTCGTTCTCCGCCATCGGGACGATGGGCGCGCTGGCCGGCACCTTCGTGACGGGGTTCGTGCTGCTCACGGCGATGCCTTCGCGTCCGTTGGTGATCGCGTTGGGGGCGGTCCTGCTGCTGACGGCTGTACCCCTGGCGTTCCGAGGCGTCAGCGGACGGCTCGGGGCAGTGGCCGCGATCGCCCTGCTCCTGACGGCAGCCAGCATCACGCGGACTCACGGTCCCTGCGACACGGAGACCTCGTACTTCTGCGCCCGGGTCGAAGTCGATCCTGCTCGGCCCACCGGACGCCTCCTCTGGCTCGACACCGAACGTCACAGCTATGTCGATCTGGAGGACCCCTCATACCTCGACTTCCGGTACGCGAAGGTCGTGGCCGACGTGGTCGCCACCTTGAAGCCTGGGCCGATCGAGGGCGGCTACATCGGCGGCGGTGGGTTCACGCTGCCCCGATATGTCTCTGCCACCAGGCCGGGCTCCAGCGCGACGGTCTTCGAGATTGACCGGGCGCTGGTGCGCCTCGCCGAACGAGACCTTGGTCTGCAACAGGGCGAGGGCCTTCGCGTCGAGGTTGGAGACGGGCGACTGCCGCTGCCATCACAGCCCACCGGGCGTTTCGGCCTCATCGTGGGAGACGCGTTCGGCGGGCTCAGCGTGCCATGGCATCTCACCACCCGCGAGTTCCTGCTGGAGATCAGTCGCGTCCTCGCCGACGACGGCGTCTACGTGGTGAACGTGATCGACTATCCGCCGCTCGGATTCGCCCGCGCCGAGGTGGCCACTCTGCTCGATGTGTTTCCGCACGTCGCGGTGATCGCGCCGGCGCAGTCGCTGTGGGGCGACCGTGGGGGCAACTTCGTCCTGGTGGGCGCGCGCAACTCGTTCGACTGGAGCCGGATCCAGGAACGCATCCTGCAGCGCGCGGGCCTCGAAGTGGTCCTGACTGCCTCGGACGCTGCCAGGTTCGTCGCAGGCGCACGCGTACTCAGAGACGACTTCGCGCCCGTCGATCAGCTGTTGACTCCGCGTTAGGAATCTACCCCGCAATGCTGCCCGCGCGACGCTTCGCCTGCGCCTGCCGGTCCGCGCGCGCTCGGTTCCCCTCGAGCCGCGCCATCATCGTCATCGCCTTCTTCGTGTCCGAGGCCACACGCGCCGGCTCGACCGTCCTCAGACGGTACTTCGACAACCAGTAGGTGAACGCCTGCATCGCACCCAGGTCCATCTCCTCGGAGACCTCGCGGCCCTCTTCCAGGAGGTAGAGCGCCTTCAGCTCCTCCAGCGGTTTGCCGTACACATGCTCGTACGCCGCGATGTCCGCGTTCCGCCGGCCGTAATGAGTGAGCCCGCCCGCCTTCAGGATTTCGAGCTCGGTCGCCAGCAGCAGCAGCTCCTCGATCACCACCCCGTACTGGAAGTTCAGGTGCGCCCGGTACTTCGCCGGCCCGATCGCCCGCTCGAAGTCCTCCTCCGACTCGGTGCGCGGCGCGAGCCCCATGACCAGCAGCCGCTCCGCCTCCGCGCGGGGTACGAGGTCGCCCGCCGCATCGATCAGGCGCTGCGCCAGCCGCAGCCAGTCGAACGCCTCGCCGCCCACGAGGTAGACCTGCTCCACCCCGTCGAGGAACTCGGACGGGGCGACCCATCGCGCCACAATCGCCAGCAGCGCGTCGTACCAGTCTTCCCCCCTCCGGAGGGCGCGACGGTAGGCCTCCACGGCCTGGTCGGGGAGCAGCGGCCCCTCCGAGGGGACGTGGAACTCCAGCGCATCCGCGACGGTAGATGTGGTGGCAGACATAGACCTTGAGTGTAGATCGGTACGACGGGAAGCACGCGCAGCCGAGGCAGCCGCAACCCGCGTTACAGCGGCGGCAGCAGCGCCTCCGCCTCCCGTTCGAGGATGGCGTCCGCCGTCGCCTCCACGCTCAACGCCGACGAGTCGACCCACAGGCCGAACCCCGCCAGTTCCTCGCGCATCGTCGCGTCGAGGTGCCCCCAGCCGTCGCCGGCCTTCCCCCCGCGCGCCCGATCGCGCTCCAGCGTCACCGCGACGCTCGGCGCGAGGACCACGAGCCGCAGGCGCGCCCCGCGCAGGTACCCGCGGAACGCCTCCAGGTGGTACCGGGTGACCACGACCAGATCGAGGAACGGCGTGAACCCACCCTCCGCGTACGAACGCGCCAGCAGGCACATATTCCGGATCGCCAGTTCGTACTGACGCTCCGCCTCGCCCGTCATCGTGCCGCCCTCGGGCCAGGCGGCGCCGCGCACCACCCATTCCCGGAGCGCGTCGCCCTCCACCACCGCCGACCGGTCGAGCCGCTCTGCCAGCGCGCGGGCGACCGTGGTCTTCCCAGCGCCCGGGATCCCCGTCACCAGCCAGATCTCGGGCGGTCTGCCAAACGTCATCGGCGGCTCCCTGAGGCCATTCTCTCGCCCTTGCGCGCTTGAAGGGAGCACCGTGTGCGACCATCGAGCGAAAGGCCGCTACCCAGGACCTGGGCTTCGGAGGATGTCGATGTTTATCGCAATGAACAATTTCCGGGTGAAGGCTGGCCACGAAGCTGAGTTCGAAGAGCGCTGGCGCGCACGCGAGTCCTACCTCGCCGACGTGGACGGCTTCATCCACTTCGCCCTGCTGAAGGGCGAAGAAGCGGGCGACTACGCCAGCCACACGATTTGGCGCGACCGCGCCGCCTTCATCGCATGGACGGAGTCGCCGGCCTTCGCGGCCGCCCACCGCCAGGGCTCCGTCGGACCCGTCCTCGACGGCCCGCCCCACGTCCGTCTGCTGGAATCCGTCATGATGGAAGGCGCCCCAATCGGCGTCACCTAGCGCTCCCACCCCGGCGCCAGACACGGGCACGCCCTCGGATCACTCCGAGGGCGTGCTTCTTGGAGGGCGGCGAGAATGATCG
This sequence comes from Chloroflexota bacterium, assembly GCA_016875635.1. GTDB lineage: Bacteria > Chloroflexota > Dehalococcoidia > UBA2979 > UBA2979 > SURF-43. The sequence continues at coordinate 2,054 of VGPD01000047.1, read as the reverse complement.
CGGGGCTTACTCGCCGCGGATCGCGACCGACTTCGGGCCGCGCTGCTCGAGCAGCGGCAGGCTGACCGTGAGGACGCCGTTCCTGAGCTCGGCGTCGACGGCGGTCTCGTCCACCTTGGCCGGAAGCGTCACGCTCCGGCTGACCGCGCACCACGAGCGCTCGCGGCGGTGGAACTTCTCCGTCCGCTCCTCGCTCTCCTGCTGACGCTCGCCCTTGACGGTCAGGACGCCGTCGTGAACCTGACCTCAACCTCTTCCTTCTTGAAGCCGGGCAGCGAGGCCTCCACGACCAGCTTGCCGTCGCGCTCGGAGATGTCGACTGCCAGAGCCGACTCGATCGGCACGAACGAGGCGATGGTCGGGAAGCCGCGGAAGAACGGTTCGTCGAAGAAGCGATCAAAGGCGCTGCGGAAGACGCTCGGGACAAACGGGTCGCGGATGGTTAGGTCGGACATGGGTTGGGAACCCCATTCTCCGGACGGGGATGGCAGCCCGACGGGCTACAGTCGGAATGATAGATATCATGAGTCATTGATGTCAAGATATCTGAGTCGACATGACTCAGATAATCAATTAGATTCGAACCATGGCAGAAGACCTCTACTCCGTCCTCGGCGTGAAGCGGGACGCCTCCGACAAGGACATCCGGAGCGCCTACCGCCGTCTGGCGCGGCAGCTCCACCCGGACGTCAACCCTGGGAACGCCGCCTCCGAGGCGCGCTTCAAGGCGATCAACGCCGCGTACGAGGTGCTGTCGGACGCCGAGAAGCGGAAGAAGTACGACCGCTACGGCGACCAGTGGCAGCACGCCGATGAGATCGAGGCGATGCGCCGGCAGCGCGCGGGCGCGGCGTACGGTCAGGGCGGGCCCGGGAACGGCGCGACGTTCACCTTCGAGGGCGGCGACCTGAGTGACCTCTTCGGTGGGGCACGCGGAGCCGGCGCCGGGATGTTCGACTCGCTGTTCCGGCGCGGGAATGCGCGGCAGCGGGGCCAGGACATCGAGCACGCGGTCCGCGTCACCCTCGACGAGGCGTACGCGGGGACGACGCGGACGGTCGAGCTGCGCGGCACGGACGAGGTGTGCGCGACGTGCGGTGGCGCGGGCCAGCTCGCCAGCGCGACGTGCCACGCGTGCCGCGGTTCGGGGAGCACGGGCGCTTCGCGACGTGTCGAGGTGCGGGTGCCGGCCGGTGTGGCCGATGGCGCGCGCATCCGGGTCGCGGGCAAGGGCGGGCCGGGGGCGAACGGCGGCGCGCCGGGCGACCTGTTCCTCCGGGTGCAGGTGTCAGCGCATCCCGTGTTCGAGCGGCGCGGCGACGACCTCCATGTGACGGTCGACGTGCCGGTCGCGGACGCCGCGCTCGGCGGCGAGGTGAAGGTGCCGACGTTAAAGGGCCGCTCGCTGGCGCTGCGCGTGCCCGCGGGGACGCAGGGCGGTCGCGTGCTGCGCCTCGCGGGGCAGGGGATGCCTCGCGCGGGGGGCGGCTTCGGCGATCTGTTCGCGACGGTGCGGCTGACGTTGCCGGACCCGATGACCGCGGAGCAGCGCGCACTCTTCGAGCGGTTGCGCGCGATGACTGATGCGAAAGCGGAACAGCCTGACGCGGCGGCGGAGGGTGTGGCATGAAGTCGGGGTTCTCCAGGGACGAGCCGGTATTCGCGATCTCCGTGGTGTCTCGGATGGTGGGGCTGCACCAGCAGACGATCCGCACGTACGAGCGTGTGGGGCTGGTGCAGCCGTCGCGGTCGGACGGGAACACGCGGCTGTATTCGACGGCGGACGTGGAGCGGCTGCGGCAGGTCGTGCGGCTGGTGAACGACCTGGGCGTGAACCTCGCGGGTGTCGAGGTGATCCTCGGACTGCTGCGGCAGATCGAGGAGTTGCGGGCGGAGCTGGATGAGACGCGTGGCGCTCTTGCGGAGTCGCAGGAATTGCTGGCGAAGGCTCGCGCGTTTGTCGAACGAGTGCGTGATGAGACGCAGGGCGGGAGCCCTGAGCGGTAGGCGAATGATCGAGGGGTGGAGCGATGCTCGTACCGCCTCGATGGCGC
>VGPD01000046.1 GCA_016875635.1 Chloroflexota bacterium | reverse complement strand
CTGAACAGCATCCTGATCCAGAGCGCGACCTCGAACGAATTCCGGGGGCGCATCAGCAGCATCATGCTGTTCGAAGACGGCATCGAGTCGCTGGGGATCTTCGCGATCGCCGTGCTGGCATCGGTCATTGGTCCGCAGTGGCGCTCGGGCTGGTCGCGGTCTCGATGCTTGCCATCGCCTTCAGCATGTGGGCGCTGATGCCTCTGTACCGCCATCTGCAATAGACCACCGGGTCAAGCCCTACGATGCGCGTCCCAGCGTCACATCGAGGAGGTTGCCCCATGCCACGTCTCGCCCCGCTCGACCTTGCCAACCTCACACCGGAGCAGAAGGAAGTCGCGGACGCGATCATGAGCGGGCCGCGGGGAGGCCTCCGCGGGCCGTTCGAGGCGTGGCTGCGCTCCCCGGTCCTGGCCGACCGTGCGCAGAAACTGGGCGAGTTCTGCCGGTTCCACAGCAGTCTCCCGAAACACCTGTCCGAATTCGCGATCATCCTGACGGGAAAGCACTGGAAGGCGCAGTTCGAGTTCTACGCGCACGCCCGGCTGGCCGTGGAGGCCGGCCTCCCGCGTGAGACCGTCGAAGCCGTCCGCACCGGGGCGACGCCCGCATTCCGTGATGATGCCGAGCGTGCGGTCTACACGTTCGTGACCGAGTACTTCGCGACAAACCGGGTGTCTGACGCCACCTACCGGCAGGCGCTGGCGGTCCTGGGCGGGGAGCGGGGCGTCACCGACCTGATCGGGGTCGTGGGCTACTACGGGCTGGTGTCGATGACGCTGAACGTCTTCGACGTGGGGTTGCCGGAGGGCGAACCGCTCCCGCTGGCCTAACGGCGGCGATCTCCGCCGCCGCCCACGCCGCCGCCCATGTCGATGTCGTCGTCCGGCTCAGGGCCCTCCAGCGCATCCCGCTCGGCGTCGCTGAGCTCTCGGCGCACGGGCTGTCCGAATCCCCCACCGGCCCCGCCGGGGGCAGGCGCCAGCGCGCCGCGCCGCATGACCGCGAGCGCCGCATCAAACTCTGCGCGCCCTTCCGCGTCAAGCGGTTCGTCATTGTCGGAAAGTTCCGGTCCGGCCTCGTAGGCGTCGTCGCCGCCGTCGTCGTCGTCATCGATGTCTGCCCCGGCGCCGGCGTTGCATCCGGCGTGTTCAAGCCGGAGTTTGTTCAGGTCGTTGTAGGCTTGGGTGGCCTCGGCCGTATCGGCAGGTACTATTCCTTCGACGTAGTCCGCCCAGGCCTGGATGTGGCCGATCTGCATGTCGCCGGCAGTGCCGAGAAGGCCACAGCGCCCGCAGCGTGCCCACAGCAACTGCCGGCCATCAGGGTCCGCCCCACGCTGGATGTCGGCAGGGGCCATGCGCGCGATGATGGCGTCTTTCACGTCATCATAGAAATTCGGGCGTCCGAAACCGGCGCGCGTGTAGGGCGTGCCACCGACGTGGGCCGGGGCCCCGGCCGAGAGGGCCGGCGCATAGCCGGCGCGGAAGCGCTGGACGGGCTGCTGATTGGCCGGCAACCGTTGTGCCGCCAGCGCGCGGGCCGCGGCGCGGTTTCCCGCCGTTTGTCCGAGCGCCAGAATCCGGTTGAACCCGGGCGCAGGGGCGTTGCCGGATTCGCCCTCCGAGGTCCCTTGCTCCGGGGTTGCGGCCGCCTTCGACCCGCGTCGCGCCGACGCTCGCTCTGCCATGCGCCGAGGGTATCGGCGGATTCTGACAGATCTCTCGCACGCTTTGCGCCGGCGAGCGGCGGCTCCCCAAGACTTGAATCAGGGGTGTAGCATCCCGCGTTGGAATCACGAATGACGTGAAGGGGGTAGGCATGGGCGCTCTTGACGGGGCCGTTGTCGTCATTACCGGGGCCGGGCGTGGCATTGGCCGCGCGTCTGCGCTGGCTGCGGCGGCGGAAGGCGCGACGGTCGTCGCCGTGGACAGCGGCGTTGAACTCGATGGCAGTGGGGGCAACCCCGCCATCGCCGAGGCCGTGGCGAACGAAATCAAAGCTCGGGGTGGCAAGGCCGTCGGCGTCGCCGCCGATGTCGCCACCATGGCGGGTGCAGAGGCCGCGATCCGCGCGGCGCTGGACGGCTTCGGCAAGCTGGACGGTCTCGTCTGCGCCGCTGGCATCCGGCGCGACACGCCGATCTGGCGGATGACGCAGGAGGACTTCGAGTCGGTCGTCACCGGCAACGCGAAGGCCTCGTTCAACGTGATCAAGCTCGCGTCGATCGCCATGCGCCAGAACCGCTATGGCCGCATCGTCATGTTCGCCTCGGACGCCGGCCTCGGCTCCGTGGGTGCGTCCAACTACGCCGCGGCGAGCGAGGGCCAGATCGGCCTCTCCCGCACCGTCGCGCGCGACGTTGGCCGCTACGGCGTGACCTGCAACGCGATCTCGCCACTGGCGCGGACGCGCATGTTCGGGGGCGCGTCCGAGGAACTACGTCCGCCGGCGGGCGTGGTTTCCGCCGAGGAGATGGCCGGCCTCACGCCGCCCATGCCGCTTCAGACGTGGGAGGGCTCTGGCCACCCGGACGACCCGGAGAGCGTGGCGCCGCTGGTCTGCTACCTGCTGTCGAGCGAGTCCGAGAATGTGAACGGTCAGCTGTTCGGGGTGCGCGGAGGCGAGGTCTACCTCTACTCCTACCCGCAGATTGAACGACAGATCCTGTCGTACAACCGCCGCTTCACCATGGACGAGATGGACGAGCAGATGCCGCGGACCGTTGCGAACGGCGCCGCTAGCCCGCTGCGATAGCGCGAGACGAGGAGAACTGAGATGGGTAACCGACTCGAAGGCCGCGTGGCGGTCCTTACCGGCTCCGGGCGCGGCATCGGCCGCGGCGTAGCGCTGCAGATGGCGGCGGAGGGCGCGAAGGTCGTCGTCGCCGACTTCGGCGGCAACCTGGACGGGTCCGGCAACGACGCCGGTCCGGCCGACAGCGTTGTCAAGGAGATCCGCGCGATGGGCGGCACCGCTATCGCGCACTACGGCGATGTCTCCAAGTTCGCCGACGTCCAGGACCTGGTGAACACCACCCTGAAGGAATTCGGGCGGCTGGACATCATGTGCCACGTCGCCGGCATCCTGCGCGACCGCATGGTCTTCAACATGGCGGAAGAGGAGTGGGATGCCGTCCTGGCAGTCCACCTCCGCGGTGCGTACAACTGCGTCCGCAACTCCATCGAGCCGATGATCAAGCAGCGGTACGGACGAATCCTGATCTTCTCGTCAGGGTCAGGCCTCGGCTCCACCGGCCAGGCGAACTACTCCGCGGCGAAGGAAGGCGACGTCGGCTTCGCGCGAGCGCTCTCGCGCGAACTCGGCCCGTTCGGCATCACCGTGAACGCGATCTACCCGGGTGGCAACACCCGCATGACGCAGTCGATCCCGGACGCGGCGAACCAGATCCGTGCCGCCGCCGGCATCCTCCGCGCGGGCGGGACTCAGAGCAACCCGACCGCGGCGCCCGAGGGCGCGACGCCTCGTGACCCGGAGAACAACGCTCCCCCGGTCACCTGGCTCTGCACCGAGGCTGGCGGAGCGGTCAACGGCCAGGTGATCGGCACCTCCGGCTGGCAGGCCTCGCGCTACAGCCAGCGGCACGTCATTCGCAGCATCCACCAGCCCCGCTTCTGGACCGTCGCCGAATTGGCGAAGGCCGTCCCGGAGCAGTTGCTCGCCGGCATCCCGAACCCGGCGCCGAAGCTGCAGCCGAAGGAAGGCGCGTAGCCTTCCGGCCTCGCCACAGGCGAGCAGAAGATACGGCCGCCCGTTTGGGCGGCCGTATCGGTTTGTCTATCAAGGGCTCGGCTACGTCCCCAGCAGTCCGCGCACGAACTGCTGGGTCGCCGCCGTGTGCGCGTAGTTCACCTCGCGGTCGACCTCGTAGTACGGCTTCCCGGGCTGGCCCACTCCGTCCTTCTCGAAGGGCTCGACGTCCGTGCGAGCGCTGTTCGTCAGCAGGTGCTGCGCCATCAGCGCCTGCCCCCCGCGCGTGAGGACCCAATTCAGGAACAGTCGCGCGGCGGCGGGGTGTGCCGTGTTGTTGAACACGAGCAGCCCCGTCCCTGACACGAAGTCCGTGTCCGGCAGGTCGAGGAACCTGATGTGCCCCGCCTCGCCCCGGGCGCGGTACGGCTGCAGCGACCTCGGCCGCACGCCCAGCGCGATCGGGTGGCTTCCGCCCACGAGGGCATCGATAAGGGCGTTCCCGCCGCCGAGCGCCGGGCGCTGGTCGACCAGCAGCCCCTTCACGACATCATTGCCATGCTGCTTCGCGACGTTCGAGGCGGAGGCGAGGCCGGTCCCGAGGCGAGGATCGGAGGTGATGACCTTCCCGCGCCACTTCGGGTCCAGCAGGTCGCGTGCGCTCGTGATCTCGCCGTCCTTCACTACCCGCGAGTCGACGGCGTAGGCGTGCTGCACCTGGAACTCCCAGCCGAAACAGAACTGTCCGCGCGTGTCGAGGAACCGCGAGGTAAATCCCCCACGCCATGCCGCGTCGTCAGTGACGTCGGGACGGAAGACGAGGGGACGGAGCGTAGCCCAAAAGCCATCCTTCAGGCCGTCCACGATCGCCGGCTCAGGCTGGAGGAAGCCGAGGTCGTACGTGTAGCGGCCGGAACGGCGCTCGGAGCGGACTCGGTCGAGCCAGGAGTTAGAGGACTCGGTGTAGACCTGCACGTCGATGCCGGGGAACGCGGCCTGGAACTCCGTGGTCACGCGCCGATAGCCGCCCTGGCCCCGCACCAGGATGAAGAGCGTGGCCTCGCGGTTCGCCTCGCTGACGAGCGCCTCCCAGTCCTGCCGTGCTGAAGCGTTCCCGGAGAAGGGTGTCGAGACGATGCGCGGACCGGCCGCCGGGGGCAGCTGGTCGCCGCCGAAGAACCGGTCGCGTCCGAACGCGGCGGCCGTCGCGCCGGCGGCGGCCGTCCCCGCCAGTCCGATGAACGCCCGTCGCCCGAGTTTCATCGATATGCCCTCGCTCTAACGACCGAGAGACAAATTTATCGCACAACGCCTACCGCTGGAGGACGACGCCGGCTTCGACGAGGGTGGCCACCTCTGGCGCGGGGAATCCCGCCTCGACCAGCACTTCGGCTGAGTGCTCTCCCAGGGCAGGTGCGGCACGCTGTACGACAGTGGGGGTTTTCGACATCAGCACGGCCGGGCCGACCACGCGCTGTGGCCCGGTGACGGTGTGCTCCGCGTCCCACATCACCTGCTCCGCCACAACCTGGAGGTCATCCGCCATCACCTCGGGCATCCGCACGGCTGACACCGGCACGCCCGCCGCGTCGAAGTCACGTACCCATTCGTCCGCGGAGCGCTCGAGGAACCGCGCGCGGAAGCGGCGCTTCCACTCGTGCGCGCGCGCCACGCTCTCGGGCGCCATCGCGTCGTAGTCCGGGTCGTCGCTGTCCTCCTCGGGGAATCCGAGGACGCGTCGCATGCCGTCCCGGTTCTGCTTCGTCAGCGCGCCGAGCACGACTGCGCCGTCGCGGGCTCGGTACCCGCCGTAGTACAGCCGGAACGCGGCGCGCGACGTCTGCCGGTCTTTCCGCACGCCCAGCATGGCGTCGTATGGTTGGCCGGCGGCGAGGGCGGCCTCCGCTGCCTCCAGCAACGGGTCGCGCAGCACCGCGTCACTCACCGGCTCCCGCATCACGGCACCCGCCTGGATGAACAGCGCCGTCCGCAGGAGCGAGGTGCTGAGGTACTGTCCCTCCCCGGTCCGCTCCCGGTGGTAGAGCGCCATCCCGACACCCATTGCCGCCGCGAACCCGGAGACGATGTCCGCGATCGGGATCGAGATCAGGTCGGGCGCGCCGTCCTCGTCCACTTTGGCGTCCGTCACCATCAGGCCGGAGTATGCCTGCGCCACGATGTCCGAACCGGCGCGCCGCGCTTCCACGCCGCTCTCGCCGAACCCGGTGTTCTGCCAGTAGATGAGGTCTGGTCGGGCCACCCGCAGCGTCTCGTACCCCAGCCCGAGCCGCTCCGCGACCCCCAGGCGGTAGTTGATCAGGACGACATCCGTACGGGGGATCAAGCGCCGGATGAGGTCCTGCCCGCGCGGGTCGTGCAGGTCTACCACCAGCGAGCGTTTGCCGCGGTTCAGTGCCTGGAACCCTTTGCCCTCGTTGGGCACGACCGCCGCCGTGCGTCGTGTCTGCTCGCCCTCCAGCGGCTCCACCTTCACCACGTCCGCGCCGAAGTCGGAGAGGTTCACGCCGCACACTGGCGCGGCGACGATCTGCGAAAACTCCAGCACCCGCACCCCGGACAGTGCCCCGCCCGTCATGCTCGGCACCTTCCTCGCGCGATCCCCGCGCGCAGGCAGCGAGCATACACGCACCGCCGTCCGCGCTCGTGTCTCCTCTCACGATCCAGACCACGCGTTCAGGCATAACGTACGTGAACTCGGGTCGGTGCTTTGCACCGTGGAACAGGACGGGCCGCCTTTCGGCGGCCCGGATCACCCAATGCAGGAGCGAGTGCTACTTCTTCTTGCGTGGCGCGCGTGTGCGTTGCTGCAGCACCCACGAGTTCTTGCCCTTGTTCTCGACCAGACCTTCGCGACGCATCGCGTACAGCGTCGTCTGCACGCTTCCGCGCGGGTTCGTCGAGCGTGGTGCGCGGCCGGACCGCGCCAGCACTTCGAGGATACGGCTGATGTGCAGCCCCCCCGTGTGCGAGCGCAACGTCTCGATGATCGCCGTGCGCAACGCGCCCCGCGGCAGACGGCCCTCGCCGCCTTCCGCCTGGGCACGTCCGTTCTTTAGAGTCGGCTCGGGGCCCGTGGGTAGCCGCGATTCAAGGTGCGTCAGGGACTGGAGGACTTCGTCGATCTCCGCCACGCGGGCGCGAAGGTCGGTGATGCGCCGTTCGATCGCGACCAGCTCCGATGTGAGAGCGGAGCGGGCTGTGCGGATGCCATCCGGCATGGGTCTCGGCCTCATACTTCTCTACCGTTGGGTGCCGCGGGCGTCGGTCGCCCGCGTCCGTGCCTCGCGGAACGTAACAACGATATCTCGTCTTGCTGCAATGTGCTTCCAGTGAAAGGCGCGGTGCCGTCGGACAATGCACGTGATTTGAGTGCCGATTCCAGCGGCTCACCCCCCTACCATGCACCGTATGCTGGATTCGGGCACCCTCTCACCACAAGAACGACGTCGCGCAGAGGCGCTTCCGACCGCAGCGCTCCTCGTTGCCCTCAGCGCGATCGCGCCGCTGACGGTGGATATGTTCCTGCCCTCCCTCCCCACGATGGCCGATGAATTTGCCGCGAGCGAGTCCACGCTGCAGCTCGCCGTGACGCTCTTCATCATCTCGTTCGCCGCATCCCAGCTCGTATACGGGCCTGCCTCCGACCGTGTCGGGCGACGCCCGGCCCTGCTTGCTGGCCTGGCCCTCTTCGTCGCCGGCTCGTTGCTCGCGCTCTCTGCCCGGTCAGTCGAGGTGCTGCTGGCGGGTCGCGTCGTGCAGGGCCTCGGTGGTGGCGCCGGCCCGGCGGTCGCACAGGCGGTCGTCCTGGATATCTACGGTCGCCAGCGGGCCGCGCGTGTGCTGTCGTACATGGCGATCGCGTTGCCGCTCGCCCCTGCGATCGCGCCGATCTTCGGCGGCTTCCTGCACGACGCCTTCGGGTGGCACTCAGTCTTCGTCACGCTGGCCGCCATCGGTGTCTTGCTGACGCTGGCGTACGGGTTCGGCATCCCTGAGACGCGGCCTAGGCGCGCGCCGGGGACGAGCGGCCTCGGTGGGCTGATGCGCGACTACCGGACGATCTTCTCCAGCCGCACCTATCTCGCCTACGCCGCTGTCATGGGGCTGATGTTTGGCGGGCAGCTGGTGTTCATCTCCTCCTCCTCGTTCGTCCTGCAGGAGGAGTTCGGACTGAGCGCCCAGTGGTTCGGCCTCTCGTTCGGGTTGGTGGCGCTCGGCATCATGGCGGGCGCGACGCTCTCCAGCCGCCTCGTCGTCCGCCTCCCTTCTCATCGCATCGTCTTGCTTGGCACCGGGATCTCCGCCGGTGCCAGTGCGCTGATGCTCGTCTGGGTCGCGGCTTCCGTGGCTGGCGGCGTCTGGTCTGTCCTCGTCCCCATGTTCGTGACAGCGGTCGGCCTCGGCCTCACCCGCCCGGCGGCGGTGGCGGGGGCGCTGGTCCCGTTCCCGCAGATCGCGGGTCTGGCCTCAGCGCTCCTCGGTTTCTCCCAGATGCTGATCGCCTCCACCTACAACATCGTCTACGGCGCGCTCGTCCCCGTCGGTTCGGACGCCCTCGTGACGGGTGTCGCCAGCAGCGTCGGTGCGGCCTTCCTCGCCGTCGTCGTCCTCCGTCCCCGCCCGGTTGAGGGCTGACCCTCCCCGCAGTCCTCGATGCCCTTGCCTCCGGCTGTACGCTCCGCCTCACATCACGCCCGTGTGGCGACCGGAGGACTCACCGTGGCCTACGAGAATCTGCTCTTCGACAAGCAAGACCACATCGGCCTCATCACCCTCAACCGCCCGGAGCAACTCAATGCGCTCAGCCGTGCCCTCCACGAGGAGACGCTCGCCGTCCTGGACGAGATCCAGCGGGATGACGACGTCCGTACCGTCGTGCTGACCGGTGCGGGGCGCGGGTTCTGTTCCGGCGCGGACGTGAGCAACCGGGCTGCGGATGGCAGTGTGCCTCTTCGCACCGAGGTGCCGAGCCAGACGGAGATGCTCGACGAATTCCACTGGGTCGGGGACCAGGCCCGCGCGTTCCACGGCCTCGACAAGCCGATCGTCGCCGCGGTGAACGGCGTGTCTGTCGGTGCCGGGATGAGCCTCGCGCTGGCCTGCGACCTGCGTATTGGTTCCGAGCGGTCGAGGTTCCGCACCATCTTCCTTGAGCGGAACCTGTCGCCGGACTCGGGCCTGTCATGGTTCCTGCCCCGGATCGTGGGCTACAGCCGGGCGATGGATCTCATCCTCACGAGCCGCGACGTCGGGGCAGACGAGGCGTACCGCCTGGGCCTGCTGGACCGGCTTGTCCCGCATGAGAGGTTGATGGAGGAGGCATTCGCAGTGGCGTATCAGATCATGCGCTGGCCGCCGGTCGCGGTCCGCGCGGCGAAGCGGGTGACGCAGCAGAATATGCACCTTCGCCTCGACGACGCCCTTCGCAACGAGACAGCCCACCTCGGATACGGCCGGAAGGCCACCAACGATGCGATTGAGGCCCGCTCCGCCTTCGTGGATAAGCGCCCGCCGCATTTCACCGGTACCTGATCGACTCTTTGGTCGGTGCGCCAGCTCCCGCTCCACGTTTGCCGGTCCACGCGGTACACCGCACTCTCTATCGAGGAGGTGAAGTGTGCCCGTCATCTTTCCGCACACGCGCATCGGGGCGGGCGTTCTACACGGTTGGCCCTGCGATGGCCCGATCACCTCGCCGTTCGGCGCGCGGGACATCGGGGCCCATGCCGAGGGGCATACGGGCGTCGATATCGCCGCCAGCGGGGGGACGCCGGTGTGCGCGCCCGCCGCCGGCCTCGTGCGCGATGTGTTCATCGACGTCCGCCGCGGGACTTCGTGGGATGCGTTCAAAGATGTGTTTGGCAATGCCGGGATCCTCGACCACGTCGAGGCCGGGTACGTGACGCTGTACGGCCACCTGCGAGACGGGCCGCTGGTGCGTGAGGGTCAGACCGTCGATGCCGGTGCGCGGCTTGGAGTGGTGGGGAGTACAGGCGCCTCGACCGGGCCGAATCTCCACTGGGGCATGGCGCCCAGACTGGATGGTGGGCAGCCCTCGTATCTGCCACGCCATGCGGTCGTCGACCCGCTGGGGTTCTGCCCCACCGACCTTTCCGTGCTCGCTGCCCGCCTCGAGGCGGTGGCGTCAGAGGTGTCGGCGATCGTTTCGGCGCTGCGTGTGCGGTAGCAGGGCGCGTCGCGGTCTGCGCTTGCCCTGCGGGGCCTCGTAGGCTCCAATGCTGGGAATTGGTGAAGGGCAGGAGGCCGCCGTGCCGGACGTGATCGTGGTGGGTGCCGGGAACGCAGCGATCTGTGCGGCGCTCGCCGCGCGCGAGGGCGGCGCGGATGTCCTCGTCCTGGAGAAGGCCGACGAAGCCGAGCGCGGCGGGAACACCTTCTTTACCGGCGGCGGATTTCGCTTCCCGTACAATGGGCTCGCTGAGATCCGCGGGCTGATCCCCGACCTGAGCGATGCCGAGGTCGACCGGATCGAGGTCGGCTCCTACCCCGCCTCGGCGATGCGCGACGACCTCTTCCGCGTGACCGAGGGACACGCTGACCCCACGCTCGTCGACCACCTGATCGAGAATGCCTACCCGACCGCGCAGTGGATGCGCGAATACGGCGGGATGCGCTGGGTGCTGATGTACAGCCGCCAGGCGTACGAGGTGGACGGCAAACTCCGGTTCTGGGGCGGGATGATTACCGAGGCGGTCGGCGGCGGCGCGGGCCTCTCTGACTCGCTGTTCGCCTCCATGGAGCGCCGAGGCATCGCCCTCCGCTACGGCGCGAAGGCGCAGGGCCTCGTTACCGACGACCGCGGACGTGTCACTGGCGTCCGCGTGAAGACTGTCGATGGCTTCGAGAACATCTCCGCCGGGGCGGTCATCCTTGCGGCCGGCGGGTTCGAGGCGAACGTGGAGATGCGCACGCGCTACCTCGGTGCTGGTTGGGAGATGGCGAAGGTGCGCGGCACGCGCCACAACACCGGCGACGCGATCAAGGCAGCCCTGGAGATCGGCGCGCAGTCGTGCGGCCACTGGTCGTCCGCGCACGCCGTGGCGTGGGACCTCAACGCCCCATCGACTGGTAACCGCCGCATCGGTGACCTCTACCAGAAGCATTCCTACCCGCTGGGCCTCATCGTCAACGTCCACGGCGAGCGATTCGTGGACGAGGGCGCCGACCTGCGCAACTACACGTACGCGAAGTACGGGCGCGAGATTCTGAGGCAGCCGCACAGCGTGGCGTTCCAGATCTTCGACCAGCAGACGGTCGGCCGCCTGCGTGACGAGTACCGCATCAAGGAAGTCACGAAGTCCGAGGCGATGACGCTTCCCGAACTCGCCGCGGACATGGGAATCGATGTGGGTGGCTTCGTCCGCACGATCGAGGCGTACAACAACGCCTGCCGCGAGGGCACCTACGACCCGTCCCGCCTCGACGGGCTGGGGACGGTCGGCATAGACCCGCCGAAGTCGAACTGGGCGTTGCCGCTCGACCAGCCGCCGTATGTCGCCTTCGCCGTTACCTGTGGCATCACGTTCACGTTCGGCGGCCTCCGCATCGAGGCGAAGAGCGCGCAGGTGCTGGACACCGAGGACCGCCCGATCCCCGGCCTGTATGCCGCCGGTGAACTCGTGGGCGGGCTCTTCTACCACAACTATCCGGGCGGGACCGGCCTGATGGCGGGCGCCGTCTTCGGCCGCACCGCGGGTGCGGCCGCCGCAAAGGCTGTCCGAGGCGGATAGCCGCGCCACGGTCCGACCGTGCCGTGAGTGAGGTCGAGCGATGGCGATGCGCGGCGGCGGAGGTGGTGGACGCCTGGCGGCCGCCCGCCCTGCAGGCGACCGCTCTGCGCTGCTGAGACGTACGGCCGGGATGTTCCGGCCCTATGTCTGGGCGCTGGCCGCGCTCGTCCTCCTGCTGCTGTCGACGACCGCGCTCGACCTCCTTGGCGTGCGACTGCTCGGGCAAATGGTCGACCGGATGGCGGGTGGGGCGACGCTCGGGAGCCTCGACCGGCTATTCGTGCTCTACCTCGGTGCGGTGCTCGGCTCCTCGCTGCTCGGCGTCGTGCAGTCGTTTGTCAACCAGGCGATCGGACAGGGCGTCATGCACCGGCTGCGGTCGAGCCTGCACGACCATCTGCTGAGGCTTTCTGTCCGCTTCTACACGTCGACCCGTACGGGCGAGATCGTCTCGCGCCTCTCGACTGACGTGAACGCGGTGCAGCAGGCGGTCACCGGGACGTTCACCGATTTCCTCGGCAACCTGTTCACGCTTGTGATCGCGTTCGGGATGATGTTCGCCATCAACGCGCGGCTCGCGCTGATTACGTTGCTGGTGCTGCCCGTGTGGGTGTATCCGACGATGCGTGTCGGGGCCCACATGCGCACGCTGATGCGCGAATGGCACGAGGAGCCGGCGAGGATGTCGAGCCACCTCGAAGAGACGCTCTCCGTCTCCGGGGCGATGCTCACCAAGACCTTCGGCCGTCAGGCGCACGAGTCGGCGCGCTTCGGCCAGTCGAACGACGCACTCCGGTCGCTCTCGATCCGCCGCATGATGGCGGGCCGCTGGTTCAACATGGGGACCTCGCTCTTCGGCGCGCTGATCCCTGGCGCGATCTACTGGTGGGGCGGCCGCGCCGTGGTCGGCGGCGAACTCTCGGTGGGCACCGTGGTGACCTTCGCGATGCTGGCGACGCGCGTGTTCGGCCCCTTTGCGGGCATCGCGCGTCTCAACACGACGCTGCTCTCCTCGCTTGCGGTGGTCGAACGGATCTTCGAGTACCTCGACCTTCCTGTGGAGGTGGACGAGCGACCGGACGCGATCCACCTGGCGCAGCCGCGCGGCGCCGTGGCGTTCGACGACGTGCGCTTCGCGTACCGCGAGCCTGCGGCTGCCCTCGACGGCGTGTCGTTCGAGATACCGGCCGGCCGGATGGTCGCCCTTGTCGGGCCGTCCGGCGCCGGGAAGACGACCGTCACGTATCTCCTCCAGCGGTACTACGACCCGACATCGGGCCGCGTCACGCTCGATGACCACGACCTGCGCGACCTCTCGCTGGACTCGATCAGCGCGGCCATCGGGACGGTGATGCAGGAGACGTACCTGTTCCATACCTCGTTGATGGACAACATCCGGTACGGACGGCTCACCGCGTCGGACGAGGAGTGCCAGTCCGCGGCGGACGCCGCTGGTCTGCGAGCGCTGGTCGCACGGTTGCCGGAGGGCTTGGAGACGAAGGTCGGCGAACGTGGCTACCGGCTGAGCGGCGGGGAGAAGCAGCGGGTTGCGATCGCGCGGGCGATCCTGAAGGACCCGCCGGTCATCATCCTCGATGAGGCGACGTCATCCCTCGACTCCCGGCTGGAGCGCGAGATCCGCGAGGCGACGGCGATGCTGGCGCGCGGGCGCACGACGATCGTGATCGCGCACCGCCTCTCCACGGTGGTC
>VGPD01000045.1 GCA_016875635.1 Chloroflexota bacterium | reverse complement strand
CCACCGCCGCCGCCGTAGCCACCACCGCCACCGAAGCCACCACCGCGGCTTTCACGCGGCTGGGCCTCGTTGACGCGCAACGAACGGCCACCGAAGTCCTTGCCGTCGAGGGCGGCGATCGCCTTCTTGGCGTCCTCGTCGGCCATCTCCACGAAACCGAAGCCGCGCGGGCGGCCCGTCTCACGGTCTTTCGGGAGCGCGCACGACACCACGGTGCCGAACTGCCCGAACAACTCCGCTACTTCCGACTCCGTGGTCTGGAAGGAGAGGTTTCCCACATAAATACGCTGAGTCAACGTCCACACTTTCAGCCGGCACAACTGCCGGCACACGCCAAACCACCAGGTCCGGCAACCTACTTGTCGCTCAGAAACCAGGTGATCGCGGGTGTTGACCGTCGCACGAAGAACTGAGGGATGCTGAGCATAGCATGCCTTGCCCCCGCGTGCGTGGCGCAAGTCACCCCGCGGCAGCCTACGGGAGGTGGCGCACTCGCACGGCGGTGCCATAGGCGCAAATCTCGGTCCATGTGGAGCCAAGTTCGGATGTGTCGAAGCGCATCGCGATGATGGCACTGGCGCCCTGCGTCTCCGCCTCCGCCACCATCCTGGCCACACCCTGGTTGCGGCTGCCACGAAGCATCGTCGTTATCCCCTTCGGCTCGCCGCCAGACGTCATGAACTCGCCGAGGGCGAGCGGGGGAGCGCTGGGCCCTGCTGGCAGCGATGCCATCTCAGCCATCTTGTGACCTTCGCCTCACCACGATCACGGGGCGAGAAGCGGCCGCTACGGCTCCACCCAGATGCGGCGGGCGGGATCGCGGCCAAGGACCACCGTACGCCCATCGAACGCCACGGTCAGAGTTCCTCGCTTCACCGCGACTTCCTTGACCTCCACCTCCACGCCGGGCCGAATGCCTTCCTTGTCGAAGAGCTGGAGCAGTTCCTCGTCCTCTTCGTACACCCGCTCGACGCGTGTGACCTCCCCGTTCTCGAGGTCCGAGAGATGGCGGCTCGAAAGCGGGTGCCCGTGGTCGTATCCCGGGATCGGGTAGCCGAACGGCGAAACCTTCGGATCGCCCAACAGCCGGACGATCAGCGGTTCCGTGACCTCCGAGATGGAATGCTCCATCAGGTGGGCTTCCTCGTAGGCACGCCACCAGTCGAGGCCCATCACGTTCACGAGCAGGCACTCCGCGAGCCGGTGCCGCCGCACCATCTCTTCTGCCCGCACCATCCCCGCCGGGGTAAGCGAGATCCGCTTCTTCGCGTCCATCGTCACCAGGTGATCCCGGGTTAGCCGGGACAGCATGCCCGCGATGGAGGCCGGCGTAATCCCCAGTCGTTCTGCCACACGGGCAGCAATCACCTCGTCGCCCTCGTCATGGCTGATGCGATAGATCGTTGTGAGGGCATCGTCGGATGCGACGTTCGTGACTTGCTTGGGCACAGTGACCTCCGGCAGGCCCCATCGTGACAGGGCACACGAGAGGGGGCAAGGGGTGCCCGGAGGCCGCCGGGAGCGGCTAGCGCGCTTCACCAGTATCATCCGAGGCCGGGAGACGATCTCGCTCCGACACGTCTTCGCCCCCGTCGACCGCCAAGCGAGAGGGCACGCGCGCGTGAACGTGGAGCCGGGCCTCGATCCCGAGGAACGCCAACAGGCCGTCCTGGGGCCCCTTGTCCGCGTGATCCAGGAAGCGGCCTCTGACCAGCCATGGGCCCTCATCGGCGCCGCCTCCGCCCGCCTTCAGGGCGTGGCCGTCCCGGGTGCCAACCTCGAATTCATCACCACGGAGTCGGCGCTCCTCGCGCTCGGAGAGATGCTGGGCGTCTCAACCGACTGGGGGCAGGGGACGCACCTCGCCGCGAACCGACTTCATTTCATGCGTCATGGAATCCCCGTCTTCGTCTTCGGCGACCCGGTGTTTCACGGCCCGTACGAGTCCCTCGCACCGCGCGAGGTGCCCTCGCTCTGGGACGCCCGGGTGAAGGTCGACTGTCGAGGCACCGGCGTCCTCTGCACGCCCCTGGAATGGGAACTGGTGCTCGGCGTCGTCCTCGGCGCGTCGCAGCGAGTCGACGCCGTCGCGCAGCGCATGCTCGAGGCCGGCTACGACAGCCGCCTCGTGGTGCGCCTGCTCCGTGAAGGACGCGTGGCGCGCCATACGGAGGAGGCCGTCTGGGCCGTCCTCGAGCGTCCCGATGCGAAGTCACGCCCGGCGGACTGACCGCCCCCTCACACAAACCCGCACGACCCTCCACCACGATGCCGCTACAATCCGCCCGCGCTGGCGTCACGGTAGGCGTCAGCGTCCGGCCCTCATGGGTGCCCGGAAGTCGGAGAGGACACTCACCCATGCCGATGACGGTCGGGACCGGCATCCCCACAGACATGAAACTCGTCCCGGACAAGGCACGCCAACTCGAGCGCCTCGGCTACGACGCCGTCTCCGTCGGCGAGACCCAGCACAACCCGTTCCTACCGCTGGTGCTCGTCGCCGAGCACACCGAACGGCTGCACTTCGGTTCGTCGGTCGCCATCGCCTTCCCGCGCGTACCGCACGTCACCGCGAACATCGCATGGGACCTCTCGAAATACTCCGGTGGCCGGTTCATCCTCGGCCTCGGCACACAGGTGAAGGGCCACAACGAGCGCCGCTTCTCCGTCCCCTGGGCGCCACCGGGGCCGCACCTGCGCGACTACATCAACTGCATGCGCGCGATCTGGGACTCCTGGCAGAACGGCACCAAGCCGGAATACGAGGGCGAGTACTACCAGTACAAGCTCACCAGCCCCTTCTTCAACCCCGGCCCGATCGAGCACCCGGACATCCCGGTCATCATCTCCGCCGTCAACCCGTTCAACGCCCGCCTCGCCGGCGAGGTCGCGGACGGCATCGCGATCCACGGCTTCAGCACCTTCAAGTACATCCGTGAGGTGCTCATCCCCGCGGTGCACGAGGGCGCCCGCCGCGCCGGGAAGGACATCAGCAAGGTCCACGTCCGCGGTGGCGGCTTCATCGTCACGGCAAAGACCGAAGCGGAGGTCCGCGCGGCGAAGGAACGCGACCGCCGGCGGCTCTCCTTCTACGCGTCGACCCGTTCCTACTCGAACGTCATGAAGCTACACGGGTGGGCGGACGAGGCCGCGCAGTTGCACCGCCTCTCCATCGAGGGCAAGTGGGACGACATGGTCGGCCTGATCACCGACGAGATGATGGAAGAGTTCTGCGTCATCGGGACGTGGGACGAGCTGCCCGCCAAGATGCGCGAGAAGTACGCCGGCATCAACACCCAGGTGAACTTCAGCGCGGAGCCGAAGAACCCGGACGAGGAGGCCCAGATCAAGGAGATCATCGCCTCCCTCAAGACGATCCCGGCCGTCGGCGAGGTCTAACCTGCGCCCGACCGTTCGAGGAGGCCCGCGCATGCCGTACGCCGAGAACGATGGCGTCAGGCTCTACTACGAGGTGGACGGCACGCACGGGGCCGAGCCGATGGTGATGCACCACGGCTATCTCGCGGACCTCGAATCGTGGCGCGCTCGCGGCTGGGTGAAGGCCCTCGGCGATCGCTACCGGCTGATCCTGATGGACTCTCGTGGCCACGGCCGGAGTGACAGGCCGTCCGACCCCGAGGCGTACGAGATGCGCACGCGCGTCCTCGACGTCCTCGCCGTGATGGGGGCCGAGGGCGTGCGCACCGCGCACTACCTCGGCTACTCCATGGGCGGGATGATCGGCTACTCCGCGCTGATCTACGCCCCCCAACGCTTCGCCACCATTTCGTGCGGCGGAGCATCGCCGATGCTCCGCACCGAGCCACAGCCGAAGGTCGAGTGGGACGCGCTCATGAGGGCGGCGCTCCAGAACCCCGCAGTCAAACTCGCCCACGACGCTGGCCGCATCGACCGCCCCGCGATGGAGGCGTGCCGCACCGCCCTCGACGAATGGGCCGGCGCCGAACAGGCGCTCCGCCTCGCGACGATGCCGGTGTTCATGTATGCCGGGACCGAGGACACTCCACACGCCGGTTGTCAGGCCGCCGTCGCCCTCAACCCGAAGGCGCGCTTCCTCTCGCTCCCCGGCAAGAACCACGCCACCGCGGCAGAGTCGGTCGACCTCGTGGTGCCTGCGCTGCTGGAGCACATCGGCGGGGTGGAGGCGATCTAACCCCCCGCCTTCAGTCTGACCCCCGCCTCTCGCCCGATCTCGCCCCAGCGCTTCGCCGAGGCAGCGCGCACCGCGCCGTGACGCTTCGTGTCCTGCGCCATCCGCACGAACAGCTCCGCGAGGCCATCGATGTCGTCGAGGTTCACCGTCTCAGCCGCGATTCGGCCGTCCTCACCCATGTTGTGGTAGTTGCCGAGGGCGACACAGGCCGCGCCGGTCTCGTAGCCCATGAAGTCGTATGCGGTCGCCTCGGTGGTGCCGCCGTCCATCAACTTCCGCTGGAACTTGAACTTCGGGTCAGCCTGCTGCATCTCCATCGCGAGGCGGAACATCCAGAGCGTCATGTCGGGCGAGAAGATGTGCCCGTAGTCCCCCACGCGGATGATCGGCCCCGCCCCCTGCTGCGCCCGGCCTCCCGCCATCGAGGAACACTCGACCGCCACGACGAGCGCATCCTCCGGCAGCGTGCGCGCGCCCGCGGCGGCCGCGGCACCGAGCAGCCCGGACTCCTCCGCGCGCGTGAACGAGCCGATCACGTGGCCCTCGACCACGCGCGCGACGAGCCGGTCGAGCGTGGCGAGCACCGCGACCGCCCCGATCAGGTCGTCGCACTGGCGCGCCTCGACGATGCGCCCGCGGATGCGGCATTCCGCCACGTCCCACAGCGCGAGGTCGCCCGCCTGCGCCGCGCCTTCCTCGACGGTGGCGACCGCGCCGGTGATCCGCCGGGCCCAGCGGTTCGGGGCATCGCTCGCGAGGATGCGCGTGATCCGGGCGACGCCGCAGGCCCGGCCGTCCTCGTCGTACAGGCGGACGCGCTCGCCCTTCCCGTATCGAGCGTCCACGCCTCCCCGGAACGCGAGGGTCAACCGCTTGCCTCGGACCTGGTCGACGACGAAGCCAGGGTGGTCCGTATGAGCGCCGAGGACGAGCGGACGCGCGCCACGGACGGCGCGGCCCTTTCGATAGGCGACGTAGCCGTTGCCGAAGGCGTCCTCGGTGTAGGCAAGGCCGCGGGCCTCCGCAAACGCCCGGATCGCGGCCAGCACGTGCTGCTCACGGAACGAGATGGTGGGGAGGGCGACGATCGCGCGGACAATCGACGCCAGAGGCGTCTCCGCCGGATTCGCGGCAGTCGTTCGGGACGGCATCGAAGGCTCCTCACCGCGTCGCCACGAGGCGTCGTTCGCGCGCCATCGTATCGGGCCCGTACGCTGGAGGCATGACTTCCCCCGCCACGATCCCCCTCTTCGCCGCCGCCGGCCCCCCTGAGCCTGTCCCGCTGGGCCGCCACGGCAAGCGCCGCTGGCTGGTCGACCGCCCCCTCGTGCCCGTCGAGGTCGAATGCACCGGCTTCACCACCGGCGGCCGCGCCGTCGGCAAGGCCCCGGACGGTCGCACCGTCTTCGTCGAGTACGCCCTGCCCGGCGAGCGTGTGATCGCCGAGATCACCGCCGAGCATCCCACCTACCTCGAGGCGTGCGCGATTACCGTGCTCCGCCCCTCCCCGGAACGCGTCGAGCCGCCGTGCGAGTACTTCGGGCGGTGCGGCGGCTGCCAGCTGCAACACGCCGCGTACCCCGAACAGCTGCGTCTGAAGACCGAAGTGGTCGCCGAGCAGTTGCGGCGCATCGGACGGTTCGACGCCGACGATGTCGCGTCCGTCGTCCGGCCGATGATCGGGATGGACGACCCGTGGGGGTACCGGAACCACCTGCGCTTCACCGTCCGTCGCGACGGCGACGTGGGGTACATGCTGCGCGGGACGCATCGCTTCCTGCGCGTCGACTATTGCGAGATCGCCCACCCGCGCGTGAACGAGGTGCTGCGGCGCGTGCAGGGCAACACGATCGTGGCCCACCAGCTCGCGATCCGCATCGGCGAGAACACCGGCGAGGCGATGATCCAGCCGAAGATCGACTGGCGTCCCGGCCACCGCGCCGCGCACGTCGAAAGCGGACAGAAGAGCTACCACGAGTCGCTGAACGGCGTGCCGTATCAGATCTCCGGCCCCGCTTTCTTCCAGGTCAACACGCGGCAGGCCGAACGCCTCGTCGCGATCGCCGTCGCGCACGTCCTCGATGCCGCACCGAAGGTGGTCGTGGATGCTTATGCCGGCGTCGGCACGTTCGCCGGCCAGCTGGCGGACAAAGTGCACCAGGTCGTGACCATCGAAGAGTCTGCCGCCGCCGGCGTCGATGCGGAGGCGAACCTCGCGCGCTTCGAGAGCGTGACGCGGATCACCGGCAAGGTGGAGGCGCTGCTCCCGGGCATGACGCCGGAACCGGACGTCGTGATCATCGATCCACCCCGCGCCGGCCTCTTCCCCGTGGTGATCGAGGCGATCCTGGCGTCGGCCGCCCGACGCGTGGTGTATGTCTCATGCGACCCCAGCACGCTCGCGCGCGACCTCCGGCTGTTCGTGGACGGCGGCTTCGTGGTGCGGGAGGTCCAGCCCGTCGACATGTTCCCGCAGACCCAGCACATCGAGTGCATTGTCGCCCTCGACCGCTCTCCCCACGCGTGAGTCTCGTCCTCGCCTCGGGATCGCCGAGGCGTCGCGAACTGCTCGCGGCGCTCGGCGTCTCATTCGAGGTCGACCCCGCCGACGTGGATGAGACGAGCACCGAACGTGACCCCGTGCGCCTCGCCGAATCGCTCGCGTTACTGAAAGCGCGCGCGGTCGCCGCGCGCCGCCCGGGCGATGTGGTGATCGGCAGTGACACCGTCGTCGCGCTGGACGGACGTCTGCTCGGCAAGCCCGCCAGCGCCGAGGAGGCCCGCGCGATGCTCGTCGCCCTGCGCGACCGTGCTCACGAGGTGGTGACGGGGGTCGCCGTCGTCGCTCCCCACGGCTTCGAGGCCGTCACGCACAGCCGGACGACTGTCGTCATGCGCCCGTACACAGACCCTGAACGGGACGAGTTCATCGCCCGTGGTGAGCCGTTCGACAAGGCGGGCGGGTACGCGATCCAGGACATGGCATTCCACCCCGTCGCGCACCTCGATGGCTGCACGTGCGGCGTCATGGGCCTGCCGCTGTGGACACTCAGACGGCTACTGATTGGGGCAGGCATCGAGGTGGCCACGCCGGCCCTCGACCGCTGCACGGAGTGCCCGGCGCGCGGCTAGCCGCGGTCCTGGATAACCTCGAGCTCACCGATCACGGTCGAGATCCGCACGTGCAGGCGGCGCTCCTGCGCGTCGTAGTGGTCGGTGCGTACCAGGATGTCACGCACGAGCCCTTCCTCGCGCCGGCCGAGGACATCCACGGTCCCGATGAACGACTGCGCCTCGACCTCCAGCCCGACGCCGTGGGGGACCCGAAGGCGGATCGCGCCAACCCAGCACAGGAGCGTGAGTGCCGTCTCACCGGCCGGCAGGTTGGCCTCCCGCAGGTCGAGGTCGATGTCGCCGAAGACCGTGCGCAGCACGCCGTCCTCGACCGACCAGCCGTCGGCCGAGCGGATGTGCCCGAACGTCTGTGAGAGCCGTCGCCGCACGCGACGCGCCCGCGCCTCTGCAAGGATGGCGAGGATGCCCAGGGCGACGAGGAACAGCCCGAAACCGGCCTCGACGAGTCCCCGTCTGCCGATCTCCCGCCACCCGGATTCGTCGGCGAGCAGCAGGAGCCCGAAGACGCACAGGTAGGCGCCGATCGTCACGCTGAGGACATCGCGAAGACGAGAGGTCACCGGCGACGCCAGGATCGACGGACGCCCCGGAACACAATCATGACCCCGAAGCCGATGAGCGCCGCTGCCCAGATCTCCGTGACCGTCACCTCGGGAATGACGTCGAGCGAGTCGAGCAGCAGGAGCGTGCCGACGATGACGACGACCATCCCAAACGCCATGCGTGACCTCCCCTGGAAGCCCATCATCGGTACCCGACGCGCCTGACTGCGGATTCTACGCCGCAGGCTTCGCCACGATTGACGTGCATGATGCCACCATAGCGTCATACTGACGCTATCAAGTGCCAGACCACCCTGCCGGCTCGGCCGAATCTCTCCCATAGGAGACGACCGTCAGCCGCGGCAGGTGTAGATTCGGGACAGACATGTACTTTGGATTAGGTTTTCTCACCGCCATCGGAAGGACTGAATGTGGACGAGCCGATCATCCAGGTCACCGACCTGGTCAAAACGTACGACACCGGGGCGGTGTGTGTGCAGGCGCTGCGTGGCGTGTCGCTCACTGTCGCGAAGGGCGAGATGGTCGCCATCATGGGCCCGTCTGGTTGCGGCAAGACCACGCTCCTCAACTGCGTCTCCGGCATCGACGAGCCCACCTCCGGCTCCGTGAAGATCGAGGGCACCGAGCTTGCCTCGATGGACGACGACCGCAAAACCTCCTATCGGGCACGCCGGATGGGCTTCATCTTCCAGTTCTACAACCTCCTCCCCGTCCTCAGCGCCGTCGAGAATGTCGAACTCCCGTTGCTCGTCTCCGGCACAAAGACCTCGGAGGCACGTGCCCGCGCGTCCGCGGTCCTCGACCACGTGAAGTTGACCGAATGGCAGCATCACAAACCAGCGGAACTCTCCGGCGGCCAGCGTCAGCGCGTGACCATCGCCCGTGCGCTGGTGAACCACCCGGCGATCGTCTGGGCCGACGAACCGACAGGCGACCTCGATTCGGTCACGGCGGACGAGATCATGACGCTGATGCAGGACCTGAACGAGCAGGAGCGGCAAACCTTCGTGATCGTGACGCACGACCCGGGGATCGCCGCGCGCTGCCATCGCACGGTCTACATGCGTGACGGCCACATCGAGCGCGAGGAGCGCCACCGATGACGGAACTGTTTGGCATCCCCCTGCTCAACTTCATGATCGGCGGGCTGGTCCTCATGGGGATCGCCTTCGCCGTCCTCGGCTGGATCGCGTGGAAGAACCCGCTGCTCGTCCGGATGGGACTCCGCAACGCCGTGCGCCGCAAGGCGCAGACCACGCTGATCGTCATCGGCCTCATGCTGTCGACGCTGATCATCAGCGCCGCGTTCGCCACCGGCGACACCGTCGGCTACTCGATCACCAACGCGGTCTATTCCGAATTCGCGCAGGCAGACCTCGTCATCGCCCGGAACGTGGACCGCACACAGGTGACGGGCGAGGGCATCTCCTCCGCCGATCTGGCGGCACTCAAGACGTTCCTGGCATCTGACCAGGACGTGGATGGGATCGCCGGCATCGTCCAGGAGCGGATCCCTGCCCTCAACGCCGAGCGCCGGCTCTCCGAGCCGCGTGCCGTCCTCGCGGGCGTCGACCCTCCCGACATGGCGGGACTTAAGAGCCTCCTCACGCCCGCAGGCGCCCAGGTATCGCCTGCCTCCCTGACGAAGGATGGGGTCTTCATCTCGCAACGGCTGAGTGAAGACATCGGCCTCGGTAAGGGGCAGCAGCTCACCGTGTTCGCCAACAACCAGCCGGCGACGTTCACCGTCCTCGAGATCGTGCAGGACAACGCCCTGACCGCCTCCTCGGTCAGTGGCGACCGCCAGCAGCCCGCCGGCGGCATCGTCGCCACGCGCGAGGTCGTGAACACGCTCACCGGCAAGGGTGACCGGTACTCCCTCATCGTGGTCTCCGTGACTGGCGGCTTCCGCGATACCCTCGACGTCGTCCCCGGCGTGGAGACCCGCCTCAAGGAATGGCTAAAGACAGACGGCGCCCCGGCGCTGCGCGTCGTCTCCACGAAAGAACAGGCCGTCTCGATCGCCGAGCTCGTCGGCTCGATCTTCGTGACCTTCTTCCTGCTGTTCGGATTGTTCTCGATCGCCGCGGGGATCATGCTGATCTTCCTGACCTTCGTGATGCTGGCCGCGGAACGCCGGTCTGAGATGGGGATGGCGCGCGCGGTCGGCATGAAGCGGTCGCACCTGACCCAGTCGTTCATCGCCGAAGGCATGGCGTACAACGTCGGCTCCGCGCTCATCGGAGCGATCCTCGGCCTCGTGGTCGCCTACATCCTCATCACGATCCTGGGGAACCTGTTCGGCGACTTCGGGTTGAACATCGCCTTCCATTTCAACCCGCAGGGGTTCGTGATCGCCTACGCGCTGGGCGTCGTGATCACCTTCGCGACGGTGGCGTTCTCCTCCTGGCGCGCGGCGAACCTCAACATCGTCCGCGCCATCCGCGACCTCCCCGAACCGCAGCCGCTGCGCGGGCACGACCGGACGATCTCGGGGCTGCTCCGCGCCACCATAGGGGCCGCCTGGTACATCGTCTGGTTGCTGCTCGTCGGCCTGGGGGCCGCGCTCGGCGTGCAGGCATTCATCTTCGGGCTTGGCTACTTCGCCCTGCCGTTCCTGGCATACCTTGGCGTGGTCGCATTCTTCATCTACGGCGCGCGGGGCGCCGCGCACACTCGACTCTGGCTGCCCGCTCGCGGCGCTGCCAGGATCGTCGGCGCTGCGTTGAGCATCCTCACGCTCCCGCTCCGCATCCTCGAGGGCGCGGCTCGTGCCCTGATGTCGGACGGGAGGATCCCCGGACGGATCGCCCGGGCGGCGTGGTGGGTGACCTTCAGCCCGGTCGCACTCATCACCTGGGGCTTGTTACGGACACGAGGATGGGCGAACCGGCACCGGAACCCGGGCGGCTGGGCGGTCGTCATGCTCATCACTGGCATGGCCCTCACTGTCTGGGGCGGATGGAGCATCCACCAGGCATTCGCCTACACCGGCGGCGCGACGCTCGCGATCCTCGCGGTCGCGATGCTCGCGGTGTACTTCGGCGCAGCGTCACGGCCCGCCTTCACCATCGCCAGCATGGCGCTCCTCTGGTACTGGCTGCTTCCGCTCCCCTTCTCGCTCCTCTTCGAGGCAGGGAAGGGATGGGGTGACCCGCTCAACGGTCTCGCCGGCCTCGTCGGCATGGAACACGAACCGGTGAAGGGGAACATCGAGATGTTCTTCGTCTCCGGGCTGTGCATCACGGCATCGGCGACGCTCTTTGTGATCTTCAACGCGGACCTCATCCTCGCACTGCTCGGACGGAGTTCAGGCGTCTTCCGGGGCATTACCCCGGCGGTGCGGACCGCCATCGCCTACCCGCTCGCCGCGAAGTTCCGCACGGGCATGACGCTGGCGATGTTCGGGCTCGTGATGTTCTCGCTCGTGGTGATGGCGACACTCAACCACAACTTCTCGCAGCTATTCCTCGGTGACGACGCCTCCGGCGGCTTCCAGGTCGCCGTGGCCGGGAACCCGACCAACCGGATCCCCGACCTCCGCAACGCACTGAAGGAGGCCGGCCAGTCCGACACCGGGATCACGGGCGTCGGGACGCTCGTCCAGATGCCGGCGCGCGTGCGATTGGCCGAGCAGGACCTGACGAAGACGGGCACCTACCGGATCGCCGGGGCGGACGCAGAGTTCCTCCGCGTCGCCCGGTTCCCGCTCTCCGCCCGCGCGGACGGCTACGCCACGGACGCCGACGTGTTCGCGGCGATGGAGAAGGACCCGACACTCGCCCTCGTGGACGAGTCCCGACTCGCGATCAACCAGCAGAACCCGTTCGGCGGGAATGGCGACACGCCGCAGCAGTTCATCATCGAGCGCGATCCCATCGCGTTGAAGGAACAGCCGTGGCAGCCCATTCCCGCGGTCATCCGTGACCCGCGGACCGGTGCCGAGGCGAACGTGAAGATCGTCGGCTTCGTCGATCAGGCGGTGACAGGTGTCATCCAGGACTGGGCGTCG
Source organism: Chloroflexota bacterium (assembly GCA_016875635.1). Taxonomy (GTDB): domain Bacteria; phylum Chloroflexota; class Dehalococcoidia; order UBA2979; family UBA2979; genus SURF-43. Next base: position 3,025 of record VGPD01000045.1, on the reverse strand, counting down.
GTCTTCGTCGGACGGCAGCTACTGGACCAGCAGTTCAAGTCCGGGACGACCGACCTCTTCTTCCTCACGACAAGCGACACGTCGGTCGCGGGGGAGAAGCGTGTCGCGGACGCGGTGGAGTCTGCGCTCCTTGAGAAAGGCGTGCAGGCATCCTCGATCCGCGAACGGATCGAGGACTCCGCGGCGCAGGCGCAGGCATTCCAGACGCTCTTCCAGGGGTTCATGGGCCTCGGGATGATCGTCGGTATCGCGGCCCTCGGAGTGATCGCGTTCCGCACGGTGGCCGAGCGCCGGCAACAGATCGGGATGCTGAGGGCGATCGGCTATTCGAGACGCCTCGTGGCCATCACCTTCTTCCTCGAGTCCTCGTTCATCGCGATCACGGGCATCGGGATGGGGCTGCTGCTCGGCAGTGCCCTCTCCTACAACCTGATGACGTCGCCGGACTTCACGAATGGGTCGACGATCGATTACGGCGTGCCATGGGGCCGCCTGATCTTCATCGTCTCGATCGCCTACGGGGCGAGCGCGTTGATGACGCTCATCCCCGCCCGGTCCGCCTCGCGCGTCCCGGTCGCGGAGGCGCTGCGCTACAACGGATAGTGCCGGGACTCCGTCCGGACAGCGGGAAGGCCGCCCGATGGGCGGCCTTCTCCGTGCTTCTGCGCCCAGCGGGACTACAGCGGTGAGGGAAGCGCGCTCTCTCCCATCAGGTAGAGGTCGATGCCGCGAGCGGCCGTCCGGCCCTCGGCGATCGCCCAGACGATGAGCGACTGGCCCCGCGTCATGTCCCCGGCCGTGAAGACACCGGGGACGCTCGTCATCTTGTTCGCGTCCGCCTTCACATTGCCGCGCTCGGTCAACTCCACACCCAGCTGCTCCAGCAGGCCGCCGCGCTCCGGGCCCACGAAGCCCATCGCGAGGAGCAGCAGGTCGCACTCGACCTCGAACTCCGATCCCGGGATCTCCTTCATCACCTGGCGCCCGTCTTCCTGGACGAACTCCACGCGGTTCGCGTGCAGCTTCTTCAGCACCCCGTCTTCGCCCGAGAGGTGCTTCGTCTGGATGCTGTAGTCGCGGACGCCGCCCTCCTCATGCGCCGAGGAGACACGGTAGACGTTCGGGTACATGGGCCACGGCTGCCCCGCCGGGCGGGAATCCGAGGGGCGTGGCAACAATTCGTACTGGAGCACTTCGCGCGCGCCCTGACGGATCGCGGTGCCGAGGCAATCCGCCCCTGTGTCACCGCCGCCGAGGATGACGACACGCTTGTCCTTGGCAGAGATGAACGTCTCGGCAGGCACCTCGTCGCCGGCGTTCCGGCGGTTCTGCAGAGGCAGGTACTCCATCGCGCGGTAGACGCCACGCAGCTCTCGCCCGGGGACCTCCAGGTCACGCGCCTGCGTCGAGCCGCCGGCCAGGCAGATAGCGTCGAACCGCTTCAGCAGTTCGCGCGCGTCGATCTCTTTGCCGATGTTCGACGAAGGCTTGAAGGTGACCCCCTCCGCCTCCATCTGGGCAATGCGACGGTCGATGTGTTCCTTCTGCATCTTGAAGTCGGGAATGCCATACCGCAGCAACCCGCCGATGCGGTCGTCGCGCTCGTAGACGGTGACCTCGTGCCCCGCCCGCGCGAGCTGCTGAGCCGCGGCGAGACCGGCAGGGCCCGACCCGATCACGGCGACCCGATTGCCGGTGCGGTGTGCTGCCGGCTCGGGCTTGATCCACCCCTCGCGCCAGGCATGGTCGATGATCGTCACTTCAACCTGTTTGATGGTCACCGGATCACTATTGATGCCGAGGACACAGGCGGCCTCACAGGGGGCGGGACACACCCGGCCGGTGAACTCTGGGAAATTGTTGGTCGCGTGCAGCCGCTCGATCGCCTCATGCCACTGGTCGCGGTACACGAGGTCGTTCCAGTCCGGAATGATGTTGCCCAGCGGACATCCCTGGTGGCAGAACGGGATACCGCAGTCCATGCAGCGAGCAGCCTGCTGTCGCAGTTGCTCGCTCGGGAAGGCCTCATAGACCTCCAGCCAGTCATGGACCCGCTCCTGGACGGGGCGGCGGGTCGGCGTGGTCCGGCCAAATTCCATGAACCCGGTCGGCCTAGCCACGAGACACCGCCGACGCCTGCGCGGCTGTCTCTTGCGCGGCACGACGCTCGTTCAGCACGCGCCGGTATTCGTTCGGCATCACCTTCAGGAACTCCCTCGCAGCCTCCGACCACCGGCTCAGCAGGCCATCGGCCACCGTGCTCTGCGTGTACTCTCGGTGGCGTTCCAGCAGGCCGCGGACAAGCTCAAGGTCTTCGGGCTCATCGAGGGCTTCGAAACTCACCATCTCCATATTGCAGCGCTGAGCGAAGTCGCCCTCGGGGTCCCAGACATAGGCGATACCGCCACTCATGCCGGCGCCGAAGTTCCGACCGGTGCGGCCGATCACGACCACCCGGCCACCGGTCATGTACTCGCAGCCGTGGTCGCCCACACCCTCGACGACCGCGAGGGCGCCACTGTTCCGCACAGCGAACCGCTCACCCGCGATGCCACGGAAAAACGCCGACCCACCGGTCGCGCCATACAGCGCCACATTGCCGATCACGATGTTCTCTTCCGGCACGAAGGTCGCCGCTCGCGATGGGCGGACGATGATCTTCCCGCCCGAAAGCCCCTTGCCCACGTAGTCGTTCGTGTCGCCTTCGAGGCGCAGTGACATCCCCGCGGGGATGAACGCGCCAAAGGACTGGCCCGCCGACCCGGTGAACTGGATGTTGATCGTGTCGTCCGGCAGCCCGGCGGCGCCGTAGCGGCGGCTCACCTCGGCCCCGAGAATCGTCCCGACCGTGCGGTTCACATTCCGGATCGGCATCTCGATCTGCACTCGCTCGCCCCGGTCGAGGGCTGGCGCCGCCAGCTTCAGGAGACGCTGGTCGAGCGCACGGTCGATGCCGTGATCCTGCAACGTCACCTGGTGCGTGGGGACATCCGACCCCACGTCAGACCGGTAGAGGAACGCAGAC
>VGPD01000044.1 GCA_016875635.1 Chloroflexota bacterium | reverse complement strand
GACAACGTGCAGATGAACATCGAGTTGATCTACCCGATCGCGATCGAAGAGGGCCTGCGGTTCGCCATCCGTGAGGGTGGGCGGACGGTGGGCGCCGGCGTCGTCACCAAGATCATCGAGTAACCTGTAAACCACGGGTTTCGAGGAACCAGCCACGCGACTGCACCGGCGACAGCCTGAGGCGGCCGGGAGCGTAGGAGACACCAAATGGCGAAGGCACAGGACCGCGACCACATCACGCTCGCCTGCACGGAGTGCCGGGAGCGGAACTACGTCACGAAGAAGAACAAGCGAAACGACCCGGAGCGCCTGGAGCTGAAGAAGTTCTGCCCGCGCTGCCGCGCCACCCGCTCCCATCGCGAGACGCGGTAGGCGCCGGGCTCGCCTCGACAATCATTCCTCGACGTACGCACCGCCCTCGGCGGGAGTCAGGACTATAGACATGGGCCGTGAGATGCGCCGCCAGCAGGAGCGCGCCGAACGTCGCCAGAAGGCGCGTGAGGCGCAGCAGCCGCGTCGTTCCTCGATGCCGCCGACGAGCACAAGCGACCCGGATGCGGCGCCCCGGGCAGGTTCGCTGCTGAAGCCGCGCTGGGTGCTGGACATCATTGCGGAACTGAAGAAGGTCACCTGGCCGTCGCGTCGTGAGGTGGCCAACCTGACGACCGTCGTCGTGGTGATCTCGATGCTCCTCGGACTGGTGATGGGCGGGGTTGACCTGTTCTTCGGCTGGCTCGTCGAGCAAACGTTGCTGCGGTAAGGGGAACCACCATGGTGAACGAGACCGTGAGCACGACCACCGGCGACGAGTCTGAGGCGCCCGACGACGGGCGCGCCTGGTACATCGTCCAGACCTACTCCGGCTACGAGAACAAGGTGAAGACCTCCCTCGAGCAGCGGGTGAAGGCGATGGACCTGTCCGACCGGATCTTCCAGGTCTTCATCCCCACGCAGGAGGAGATCGAGATCAAGAACGGTCAGCGCAAGACCGTCTCCCACAAGCGATTCCCGGGCTACGTCTTCGTGCAGATGCGCATGGACGACAACACCTGGTACGTCGTCCGCCACACGCCGGGCGTCACGGGCTTCGCGTCCACGACGTCGGACAGCCAGCAGAAGCCGACGCCGATGGCGGACGCCGAGGTGGAGCAGCTGATGCGCGACCAGCAGGTCGCCCAGCCGCGCGTGAACATCGGCTTCCAGGTGGGCGAGTCGGTGGTCGTCACCAGCGGCCCGTTCAGCGACATGATCGGCATGGTGGACTCGATCGACATGGAGCGCGGACGCGTCCGCGTCATGGTCTCCATGTTCGGCCGGGAGACCCCGGTCGAACTCGACTTCCTCGAGGTGCAGAAGCGCTAATCGAGGTTGGGCGCGACGCCCGCGGGCGTCGCTTCACACAGTGCATACCTCTGGGCGGTGAACCCGCCAGAGGGAGCGCGGCCAGGACGGGACGTTCCCGCCCGACGCGCGAAGGAGAAGAAAGATGGCGAAGAAGGTCCGCGCGGTCGTGACCCTGCAGATCCCCGCCGGCAAGGCGAACCCCGCCCCGCCGGTCGGTACTGCCCTGGGCCCCCAAGGCATCAACATCATGGAGTTCTGCAAGGCGTACAACGAGCAGACGAAGGCGATGGAGGGCGTCATTCCGGCGCGCATCACCGTCTTCGAGGACCGCTCGTTCAACTTCATCCTGAAGACCCCGCCAGCGTCCGACCTGTTGCGTCGCGCTGCCGGGATCCCGAAGGGTTCCGCGAAGAACCTCACGCAGCGCGCCGGGTCGATCACCCGTGCCCAGCTGACGGAGATCGCGAAGATCAAGTTGCCCGACCTCAACACCGACAACCTCGACGACGCCATGCGCATCGTCGAAGGTTCCGCCCGTTCCATGGGAATCGAGGTCAACTAGCCATGCCAATCGCGAAGCGAATCACGGGCCTGCGCGAGCAGGTCGACAAGACCAAAACCTACAGCCTCGAAGAGGCGGTGGCACTCGTGAAGGAGTGCGCCACGGCGAAGTTCGACGAGACCGTCGATCTCCACCTGAAGACGGGCCTGGACGGCCGCCACGCCGACCAGCAGCTGCGCGGCTCCGTCATCCTGCCGCACGGCATCGGCAAGGCCGTGCGCGTGCTGGTCTTCGCCGAGGGCGAGGCCGCCGCGAACGCCGAGGCGGCGGGCGCCGACATCGTCGGTGGAGACGAGCTGATCAAGCGCGTGCAGGACGGATTCCTCGGCTTCGACACGGCGATCGCGCAGCGCGAGTTGATGGGCAAGGTCGGCTCGCTCGGCCGCGTCCTCGGCCCGCGCGGCCTGATGCCGAACCCTCGCAACAACACCGTGCTGGTGGCGGAGGACATGGCGCGGGGCGTCCGCGAGGCGAAGGCCGGCCGTGTGGACTTCCGCATCGACCGCACGAACGTCATCCACGTCATCCTGGGCAAGGCGTCCTTCTCGAAGGAGCAGCTCCTGGACAACCTGCGGGCGATGGTCGGCGAGATCACGCGGAACCGCCCGGCTGGTGCGAAGGGCGAACTGATCCGCACGGCTTCTATCGCCTCGACGATGGGGCCCGGCGTGCGCCTGGACCTCGCCGAGCTCAAGACCCCGGTGAACGCCAACAACTAGCGGCGTCCCATTCGAGGGATTCAAGGGGCGGCCGGAAGGTCGCCCCTTTCGTTGTCTGATTCGTGAATCGAGGGCGCGCTCACGCTCACCATCAGCCGGGGCCGGTTGACCGGAGGCCCCGCGCCCCGCATGATCACTCGGATAGCCCCGCGAGCGGCGTGGGGCGACCGCCACAGACCACGGGTCCCGACAGGGATAACGGCGCCGCAGACCGGCCCACCCGTCCAGGCGAGGATTTCCGCACCTCCACCGGCCTCGGCCGGTGCGCGATGCGCCCTCTCGTCTGGCTTTGAGTCCAGGCGGTGGAGGGCGTCAGTCATGTCCGGGGAGTGCCCGGGCGGACTCGCGCCGGATGGAGGAACGCGTGCCTACACCCCGCAAGGTGGAACAGGTCGCCGAACTCACGGACGTGGTCTCTCGCGCGGAGATCGCCATTTCGACGTCGTACGCCGGGATGACGATGGCCAAGCAGACGGAATTGCGCACCACCCTGCGCAAGGCCGGCGCCGAGATGCACGTCGTGAAAAACACCCTGCTCCGCATCGCTGCGGACCGGGCCGGCCGTCCTGAATTCGCCCAGTTGGCCGAGGGCCCGACAGCCATGGTCGTCGGCTTCTCGGACATGGTCGGCGTCGCGAAGGCGCTGTCCGAATTCGTCCGTGCCAACGAGGCGGCGACGAAAATCGCCATCCGCAACGCGGTCGTCGAAGGCCGCGTCGTGGACGCGGCGTACATCCGTGACCTCGCCACCGTGCCCTCTCGCGAGGAGCTGCTGGCGCGGATCGCGGGCAACGTCATCGGCAAGGTGGCGGAGTTCAACAACCTGTTGCTCGCGACCCAGCGCAAGTTCGTCGGCCTCGTCGAGGCGCGGGCGAAGCAGTTGGAGGATGGCGCCGCGGCGTAGAGCCTCGTGGTCCGGTCAGAACACGGAAGCGCGCCGCCCGACATGGCGGCTGAGGAGGACTGAGATGGCGAAGGTCGAAGAGGTGATGGAAGTCCTGAAGGGGATGACCCTGCTGGAGCTCCGGGACCTGAACAAGGCGATTGAAGAAGATTTCGGCGTGACCGCGGCCGCCCCGGTGGCCATGATGGCCGCCCCCGCCGGTGGTGGCGCCGCCGCCGCCGAGGAGGAGAAGGACTCGTTCGACATCGTCCTCACCGACTTCGGAGCGAACAAGATCAACGTGATCAAGGTCGTCCGCGAACTCACCGCCCTGGGCCTCAAGGAGGCGAAGGACCTGGTGGAGGCCGCGCCGAAGACCGTCAAGGAAGCGATGCCGAAGGCTGAGGCGAACGACGCCAAGAAGAAGCTGGAAGAGGCTGGTGCGAAGGTCGAGCTCAAGTAGTTCGTCCGACGCTCCCGCACGCCGCGTAACCCTCGAGGTCCGCGCGGGCTGCACTCGCGAGGCGCCGGCCGCCATGGCCGGCGCTTCGTCGTCCGACGCCGCAGTCGCGGCAGCAGAGGAAGGTCGTCCGGATGGCCGCATCGCCGCTGGAAGAGGGCGCTGCCCTCACGCTCGACTGGACCAAGCTGGAGCAGGTCGCCGCCGTCGGCGGAGTCGTCCCCTGCGCCGTCCAGGACGTGGACACGGGCGAGGTGATCCTGGTCGCCTACGTGAACCAGCAGGCGCTCCAGGTCGCCGTGGAGACCCGTTCCGCCGTGTTCTGGAGCACCTCCCGCAATGAACTGTGGGAGAAGGGGAAAACCTCCGGGGAAACCTTCGACCTCCTCGAGGTGCGGGTGAATTGCGAGCAGAATTCGCTGCTCTACCGCGTCCGCCCGCGCCGGGGCGGGATCTGCCACACGAAGAACGCCGCGGGGGCCGCGCGGAACTGCTACTATCGCCGGTTGGACTTCACGACGGGCGCGCTGGAGAACCTGGATCCGTAGTCCTCGTGCGTCCGCAGAATCGAGGGCGGTGGACTGCCGCCCCAGCGTCTGCCGGTGGTAGCCTCTACTGATGCATTGCTATGCGTGTGACGAACAGGCGACGCAGGAATGCGCCCGATGTGGCGCGCTGTATTGTGACAACCACGGCGACGCCCTGTGCGACCGCTGCATGGACCCCGCCTCCGCCGTCCCCTCCTACCGCGTCTTCCGAGGATCGCTCGCCGCGCTCCTGATCGGCTCCATCGTGGCGGTCTGGTTGCTGGTGCTGCCGCCCGCGCGCGCGGACCAGGACGGGCCGCCCTCCTCCATCGCCAACCTCGTCCAGACGGGCACGCCGCGGCCCTCCGCCACGCCTCAGGCGACCGCGGCGCCGGGCGAGCCGACCGCGACCCCGAGCCCTTCCCCGAGCGCAACTGCGACGCGGACGCCTTCGCCGACCCCGACGGCGACCGCCACCCCGGCGCCGACCGCAACTCCCACGCCGACCGTCGTGCCGGGACAGGCGACCACCTATACCGTGCAGTCCGGGGACAACCTGCTCGCCATTGCCCAGCGGTTCACGCCCGCCGGGGGCGACGTGCAGGCCACCGCTGACGCCATCTCGAAGGCGAACAGCATCACCGACCCGCGGTTGATCCAGATCGGCCAGAAACTCAACATCCCCGCCCGCTGACCGCAGGCGATGCTGCCCGCTGCCGCCTGAGCGCGCCTGCGCTACCCTCGCTGCAGCGCAGGCCAGAGGGAGGCCCCCGTGGACCCTGATGTGATCGAGGTGCATCCGAGGCATCGCCAGGCGTTGTTGCGGCGGGTCGCGGTCTACGTGCCGTCTGCCGTCATCGCGACGGTGCTGTTCGCCTACGCGCTCACGGCGCTCCCGCGGTCGTTGATCATGGTGATCATCGTCGCCATCTTCACGATCCCCCTGAACATGGAGGCGGTCGCCACGGTCCGCGACCTTTCGGCGCAGCCCGTGGTCACGGAGGGGCGCATCGACCGGAAGTGGAGCAAGGCGCGCTTCGCCTTTTTCGGCCGCGTCACCTACTTGATGGTGAACAAGAAGCTGTTCGAGGTCGGCGCGGTCGCCGGTCTGGAGCTCCAGCTCGGGGACCAGATCCGCGTCGAGCACTGGCCGCATTCCCACATCCTCGTCTCCGTCACCCGCCTCGCCTCCGCGCCGCCGCGGTAGGTCGTCGCGTTCGGGTGGAGGGTAGGTGTCACCTGCCCCTTCGACCTGCCGTCGGTGTGCGCGATCCTCGTGCGCATGACGTTGATCGAGACCGCTGCTTCCGCGAGTCCGCTTCCGCCTTCGGCCTACCGGATCGGGGAGATGCCGGAGGCGGAACGGCCGCGCGAGCGGCTGCTGCGGCTGGGCCCGGGGGCGCTCAAGGCGGACGAACTGCTCGCCATCCTGATCCGCACCGGTAGCGCACGTGAGGATGTCCTCGCCGTGGCACAGCGGATGCTCGTGGAGCGGGGCGGCCTCCGCGGGCTCGCAGGTAGCGACCTGGCGACGCTCGCAGGGATGCACGGCCTGGGCCCGGCAAAGGCGACGACGATTGCGGCGGCGTTCGAGCTCGGGCGGCGGGCAGCCCTCGAGGCCGGCGGGACGCAGGTGGCGGTGACGTCGCCCGCCGAGATTGTGCGGCTGCTCCAGCCGGAGATGGAACTACTGCAGCAGGAGGAGCTCCGTCTGCTCATCCTCGACACGAAGCACCACGTCGTCGCCGCTCCCATGCTCTACCGGGGCACCGTCTCCGCCGCCCCCGGCCGCGTGGCCGAGGTGTTCCGGGAGGCGGTGCGGCGGGGCGCGGCGAAGGTCGCGGTCGCCCACAACCACCCGAGCGGCGACCCGACGCCGAGCCGGGACGACATCGCCTTCACCCGGGAACTGGTGCAGGCGGGCCGTCTAATGGAGGTCGAGGTCCTCGACCATGTCGTGATCGGCCAGGGGCCGGGGCGCTGGGTCTCCCTGCGGGAGCGACGGCTGGGGTTTGAGTAGGGTCTGCGCCACGGGTGTCACGGCCCCGGGGCGGGCCTGTTACCATCGGCCTCAGGCGGTGGTGAAAGGCAGCCCGGTTGAACTGGGTCGATCTGGTGATCGTGGCGATCATCGCGTGGAGCGCGTTCCGCGCCTTCCGCACCGGTCTCATCCGAGAGCTCACGGCGCTGGTCGCCGTGGTCGCGGGGATCTTCCTCGCGGGCGCGTTGAGCGATGACCTCTCCGCCAACCTCGATTTCCTGATCGCGGATGAGCGGACGCGCGACCTGGTCGCGTTCGTCGCGATCTTCGCGGGCACGCTCGTTGCGGGCCAGGTGCTCTCTGCCGTCCTGTCCGACGTGGCGGGGATGCTGCTCCTGGGTCCGCTGGACTACATCGCGGGCGCGATCTTTGGGCTGGTGCAGGGCGTCCTCGTCGTGCAGGTGCTGCTGATCGCGGTCGCCGTGTTCCCCGCGGCGGTCTCCGTCTCGCGCGCCGTGGATGACTCGCAGGTGGCGGACTTCTTCCTCGAGTCGTTGCCCTCGGTCGACCGGTTGCTGCCGGAGCGGTTCCGCGACGCCGCCGGCCAACTGGACGAGTGGCGCGACATCACGAGCCGTCTACAGCCGATCCCCACACAGGAGCAGATCCTCCCGGGGGTGCCAAAAGGCCAGACGACACCGCTGCCGACGGCGCAGCCTCGATGACCACCGGCGCAGGCCCGCTCGTGAGCGAGGGGCCTGCGCGGACCGGCATCGCCCGCCGTCCGTCCCCTCCGCCACAGGGCGATCCGCGATCCACTACACTCGCCTCCACATCGCTTCGCGCGGGTGCGCCTGCCGGGCGCGCCGGTTCGCGGCCAGACGTCCGAGCCACGGACGGGGCAGCCGCGGGGACTGGGGAAACGGTGGCCATTCAGCGCCGCGCCCTGGTGCTTAATCAGAACTACGAGCCACTCAACGTGTGCTCGGTGGGGCGCGCGTTCGTCCTCGTCCTCCACGGCAAGGCCGACGTCCTGACGGAGGGCGAGGATCCGCTGATCGGCGCGGAGGACGCGCTGTACGCGACGCCCAGCGTGATCCGCCTCCGCCACTTCGTTCGCCGCCCCCACCCGCGCCCACGCCTCACCCGCCGCGAGGTGTTCCAGCGCGATCAGGAACGCTGCCAGTACTGCGGCCGCCGGGGCGGAGACCTCACGCTGGACCATGTTCTGCCGAAGCACCGAGGCGGCCCTCACGTCTGGGAGAACCTCGTCACCGCGTGCCGGGAGTGCAACCATCGGAAGGGCGGCCGGACGCCGCAGGAAGCGCGCATGGAGCTGCTGAAGCAGCCAGCGCGCCCGTCCACGCACCCCGCCGTGCTGTTCGCGCCATATCTCGAGCGCTACCGGGAATGGGCGCAGTTCGTCCTGGGCTGGGGGAAGGCGCCCCCGCATACGATGGCGATCGACGGGGCGGACGCCGCGTCGTAGGCGGCTAGGTCGAGTGTGTCCCGCCTGGCCGGTCTCGATCTGCCACCCATTGATCCCACGCCGCCCGCGTCTTCGCGCGTGCTGCTTCGAACCCCTTCCGGTCGCCGAAATAGCCACCGAGGATCGCGGGGAAGACACGCATCCCGATCAGCAGCAACGGCGCGTACACCGCGGTGCCCAGGATCAGGCTGTCCTTCAGCGTTGGGATCCCAAGGACGGCCGCCAGCGGCAGCACCATCGCGATCAGCACGCCGATATAGGCGAAGCCGTTCACCCACTGGCCCTCGGTCTGGCGCTGCACGCGTAGCGCCGACGCGATCGGGGCGGGGACGACGTCCACAGGGCGGCGGGCGGAGGTTGCCTCGCCGCAGTGCGGGCAGGACACAGTCTCGCGGCCGATCGGCGTGAAGCAGTTGCCGCAGAAGGTGCCGCGCTCCGGTGTCTCGCCACGGGAGACAGCGACCAGATGCGCCTCCAGCCGGGGTGAGAAGAGCGGGCAGCCGTCGTCCGGGCGGTAGCGCTCCTCCGGCAGCGGCTCGTCCATGCGGTAGCTCATGCGGCGCTCCTGACTCCGAGTGATCGCGCGAGGTCTTCGAGGACGGCGGCGATCTGCCCGCGGTATGCGGCGGCCCGGCCGGAGGTGGACGGGATCACCCACACCTCGGCCCCGTCGAGGTAGAGCGGCTGCCGCCCCCACACGTGGCGGGGACGCATCTTCGGATAGAGCTCGTCGAACTGGCGACCGCCGGTGAAGCAGATGGCGCGCGGCCGGGCGGTGGCGAGGCGCGCGCGGAACGCCTCGACGCTGGCGCGCACCTCGGCGGCCGTGACCTTCGTGGAGTCGGTCTCGACGCGCTTCACGAGGTCGGTGAAGCCGATGCGGAACGGGTGGGCGTGCGCCAGGGAGGCGTCCTCCTCTGGCGTCACGCGGTGCGAGACCAGTGGAGATTCGGAGAGGAGATGCCAGAGGCGTTGCCGGGGTTGGCGTAGTAGTGCCCCCGCCGTGCAGAGGTCTCCCCGGGGTTGATGCCGACGAAGACCAGGTCTAGGCCGGGCCGCAGGAGGTCTGGCAGCGTCCGCGGCGTCTCGACCGTGTTCATGTCTACCGCTGCACGTACGAGAAGGACTCGTCGCCGAGCGCGACGCCGAGGGCCAGCGTGCCCATCGTGACGATCAGAAGGATCAGGGAGAAGAGGAAGGACTGCGACCGCGCGGTCTCCAGGGCAGGTCGCTGACCCTCGTCGCCCGCGATGACGGCGTCCGACAGGCGCGCGATCTTGCGCGCGAACAGGGAGACGTGCAGGACGATGAGTACGATGATCGTGGTGAACGCGCCCATCTTCGTGGCGAAGATCGGGCCGAAGCGGTAGCCCTGCGGGTCCTCGCGGATGTGCTCGGGCACGACCGAGTAGTACTGGTAGACCCCGGTCGCGAGCAGCACGACGAGGGCGACCATAGTGAGCTGCCCGAAGCGGCCGGCTACCACCTTGATCACGGAGCGCCGGACTTCCTCGTTGCTCAGCATCCAGGTGGCGGGCGTCACCGCGTAGAACATCAGCACCTGCGGCCCGAAGAGGATCGCGGCGGCCATGACATGGATGATCAGCGAGGTCGTCTGCATACCGTCTCCGTGGGTTAGGTGAGGGACGCGCCGAAGATGTCCCGGGTCACGATCGCCTGGTCTCGCTCCGGCCCGACCGAGATCATGTCGATCGGCGCGCCGATGATCTGCTCGATCCGGCGGACGTACTGACGTGCCTCGATCGGCAGGTCGCCGAGCGAGCGCGCGTGCGACACGTCCGCCTGCCAGCCGGGCATGTCCTCATACACGGGCTGCGCGCGCTCCATCGCCGACAACGTGGCCGGGAGCGCCATCACGCGGTTGCCGTCCACCTCGTACGCGACGCAGATCTTGATCCGCTCGGCGTGGGAGAGCGTGTCGAGCCGCGTCAGCGCGACAGAGGTCACGCCGTTCAGCCGTGCCGTGTACCGCGCGAGCACGCCGTCGAACCAGCCGATGCGCCGAGCCCGGCCGGTGGTCGCACCGTATTCCGCCGTGCCGGCGACGCCACCGCCGCCCTCGCGGATCTCGTCCGCCTCAGCGCCGAACATCTCGGTCGGCATCGGGCCGTTGCCGACGCGCGTCTGGTAGGACTTGTAGACGCCGACGACGCGCTGGATCGCGGTGGGGCCGAGGCCGATGCCGATCGCCCCGCCCGCCGCGACCGACGCGGGGACGCTCGATGTCACGAACGGATAGGTGCCGGTGTCCAGGTCGAGAAGGGCGCCCTGCGCCCCTTCGAGCAGGATCATCTCCCCGCGTTCGTCCGCCTCCTGCACGTATGTCATCGTGTCGGCTACGAACGGGCGCAGCCGCTGGCCGTACTCAAGGTATTCCCGGTAGATCGCGTCGAACTCGAGCGGCGGGAGGCCGTACAGAGAGGTGAGGACGCGGTTCTTGTACTCCAGCGCCGCCCGCAGTTTTTGCGCGAAGACCTCGCGGTCGAGGAGGTCGGCCACGCGGATGCCGATGCGGGAGACCTTGTCGTGGAAGGCGGGCCCCGTGCCTGTGCCGGTGGTGCCGATAGCGGCCTCGCCGCGAAGCGCCTCGTCCGCACGGTCGATGATCGGGTGCCACGGCATGATGATGTGCGCGCCCTGGCTGACCATCAGCCGCGCCACGCTGACGCCGCGCTCGGTCAGCATCGCGATCTCCTCGAGGAGTTTCGCGGGGTCGATCACGCAGCCGTGGCCGATGATCGCAGCCTTGTCGCCGCGGAAGATTCCCGCCGGGACCAGGTGCAGGGCGAATTTCCCCTGGTCGTTCATGATCGTGTGCCCGGCGTTGTTGCCGGCCGAGTAGCGCGCGATCACCGAGCAGTAGCGCGAGTGGAAGTCGACGACGCGGCCCTTGCCTTCGTCGCCCCACTGGCCGCCAATCACCACCACGACGGGCATGAGATCTCCCGGAACACCCGGCACGAGCGGTACGTTAGACGTACCGGGCAGAAGGTTTGCAAGGGCACCACGGGGGTATCCCGATGGATGCTACCACCGGCCCCCCGTGAAAGGCATCTTGTGACCCACACACCGAGGCCTTCGAATGTGCCCGTCGAACCGGTCCCTGATCGCTATCCCCCATCCCCTGGGAATGGAGGGGGACCGGGCGTGGGTCCGACCCCCTCTTCTCTCACCCCCTTCCCCGAGGGAAGGGGGCAGGGGGATGGGCCGCCCCTCGCGCAGCGGGGGCAGTGGGGGGCCGCGAGACGCCCTCTTCGCCTCCCACTCATCGCAGTCATAGCGCTCGCCGCCACGCTCACGCTCGCCTGCGACCGCGGCGAGCCCCCACCCACCAACCCGCTCGACGAGTCGCGCGTCACGGCGAAGGCCGCCCCGGTGCCGGCGGGCCCCGCCGTATTCCCGCCCGCGGGGGCTTCGACCTCGACACCGGCCCCGGGGGGCAGCGCGGCGGCGACCGCCACCACCGCTCCGCTCGACCCGGCGGCCGAGGCGGCGCGCGAACGCGCTGCCGGCCGGGCCATCGACGCGATCTCCGGCTGGCTCGGCGTCGCGAAGACGGAGTTCAGCATCGTGCTGGTGGACGTGGTTGCCTGGCCGGACGCGTGCCTCGGTGTGCCGCGGCCGGACGTGATGTGTGCGCAGGTCGTGACGCCGGGCGAGCGCGTCACCGTGCGTCATCGGTCCGGCATGTCGTACCAGGTGCACCTCGGGCCGCGTGACGCGGCAGCGTGGTCTCCACCGTTCGAGTCCGCGCGCACCATCGCGAGCGTCGACCTCGCTTCCGGATTCGTCGTGTTGCAGCCGATCGCAGGGAACGACGAACTCGGCACGCGGCATCGGATGGTGCCCGGGTCGATCGCCGCGGGGGTCAACGACCTGAAGCCGGGCGACCGCGTGCGGATCGCTGTTGCGCCGTGGCCAGCGCAGGCTGCTGGCTTCGGCGCGATTGTCTGGCTCGTCCGCGCGCCGTAGTCGGGCGATCTCCGTTCAGCGCACGCGCTCGCGATGCTCGACCGCGTCGGCGAGCGCGATGAGCGCGCGGGCGCGGCGCACCGTGCGGCGGTCGACGATGCGGTCGGTCGTGGGCGCCTCGACCACCTCGCCCGCGACGACGCCCGTCCAGGTGCCAGACGCGCGCACCTGCTCCCACTCCGTCATCATCACGCGGGCGATGGCGACCTCGGTCGGATCGGGCGTGAACAGCGCGTTCATGCCGCGCGTCGCCGTCTCATGGTGCAGGGCGACGCCGGCCGCGCCGAAGTCGTGCGCGCGGGTGGGGAGCGCCGCCCACTCGGGGCGATGCGCATCCAGCGTCAGCACCCACGGCAGCCGCGCGGTGTCCGCGTGGATCGCGATGTCCGCCATCGCGTGGTCGTACAGCGCGCTCGCCCGCTCGCCGAGGCGCAGGTCGACGCGCAGTCCCTCGGCGCTCAGCGCCACGGCGGCATGCCGGTCCACGGCATCGAGGATCCTCGGCAACGCGGAGAGCCCCTCGGCGGAGTCGATCTCGGGGATGAGGCGGATGCCGCCGGGGGTGAGGCCCAGCCGCATTTCGCGCTTGCGGATCTGCACGTCGGCGTCCCGCGCGTCCTGCGGCACCTCCGTGCCGCTCAGGACGAGTGCCGTCAGCCACTCCCCGACGAGGGCGTCAAGGTCGGCCTCCATCTCGTGCGAGCGCGTGTCCGCGACGCGCGCGAAGACGGGCCGCCCCGTTTTCGCGATCGCCTTTGCGTGCTTCACCGCCAGCGCACGCGCCTCCACACGCTTGCCCACGATCGCGGGCCGCGCGAGGTCGATCACGACGGCGTCCGCCGCGGAGCGTGCCGCCGCGGTGAGCGCATGGCCGTCGAGGGCGGAGATCACCAGCAGGCTACGCAGTGCGAGCATCGAGGCCCCCGTCTTTCGAGCGTGACTGTCATGAATCTACAGCGTGATGTCTTCCCCGAGCGGTGCGCCGGCATCGACGTCGCGCAGGAAGTCGAGGACGGCCTGGTTCCAGTCGCGCGGGCGCTGGCTGGAGGTGCCGTGGACGCATCCGGCGAGGCGGACCACTCGCCGCTTCGGCAGCGCGTCCGCGATCCGCTCGAACCCCGGCAGGATCATTTCGTCCAGCGTGCCGACGATCAGGAGAGATGGCACGTCGAGCGTCCGAAGCGCTGCCGTGAGGTCGGGACGCTCGCGCATCGCGCGCATGCAGCCTTCCATCCCGGGGTCGCCGGCCCACTCCTCGAATGAACGCGACGGGCGCGGCGGACTGTCCGCCCCGCGCGTCGTGGAGTCGCTGACGATGAGGGCGTATGTGTCGTCCGGGTGGTCGACGGCGTACTGCGTCACGATCTGCCCGCCGAACGACATCCCGGCCACGATCGCGCCGTCCGCGGCATCGAGCGCTTCGAGCAGCCCGCGCAGGTCGGCGGCGAGCGCGGGCATCGTGTACGAGTCGAGCTCGGCCGGTGCGGAGGAGCCTCCGTGGCCGCGGGCGTCCCAGCAGATCAGGCGGTACTGCTGCGACAGCACGTGCATCTGCGGGTACCACATCTCGAGGCCCACGCTGAATCCGTGCGAGAGCACCAGCGGCCGTCCGTCACGCGGCCCGCGCTCGTCGTAGCGGATGCGGATACCGGAGGGCAGTTCAACGTGCGGCATCGATCCTTCTCGCTGTCCTTCGCCGCGGCAGTCTACGCCCCGGGCCGGAAGGTGGCCTACGCGTCTCGCCGCATGGCGCGCGGGAGCGCCGCGCGGAGGACGTCGATCGCCTCACCGAGCAGCGCGGACTCGCCGCTGGCGGTGCGCTTCCGCACCTTCTGCAGCACGAGGACGACCAGCAATTGGTAGGCCTCGGCCTCGCGCACGTCGCGTATCACGCGGTGCGGTTCGTAGCCTTCGAGCAACGTGTGGAGGGCGTCCCAGCCGCGATGCGCGGCGTGGTAGTAGGCGAACGAGGCGAGGTCGAACGCGACGGGGACGATGGCGGCGTCGCCGAAGTCCATCAGTGCGGTGAGCCGGCCATCACGTACGAGGGCATGCGGGCCGCAGAGGTCGGTGTGACAGAGGCCGGCCTGTACCCACGGGCCGGCGTAGCGAAGCAGCGGCTCGCGTAGTTCGCCGAGCGTACCGACGAGGTCGGGGGCGTGCCTTGCGATGGGGTGGGCGAGGAGGGCGCGACCGTCGTAGGGCCACTGCTGTCCCCAACGGGAGAGGATGCTCTCGGTGGGGGTGGCGGCGCGCCCGTAGATCGCGTCGGCGCGGTCTTCGAGGAGACCCTGGCCCTCGACGGGGAGCGTGTGCAGCCGCGCGAGCAGCCGCCCGAGATCCCGTACCGCCTCGGGGTGACGTGCGGCGTCCAGCGGCTCACCGGTCACGAGTGAGAGCACCTGCCACGACCAGCGTCCGCCCAGGGGGTCTCGGTCGATGGTGGCGGAGCAGGCGACCGACTCGGGAATCGGGGCGGCGGGATCCGCTTCGTGGAGCGCGAGGTGGATGGCGTGACGGGCGGCGAGGTTGGCGGGTGTGTCGCGGTGGAGGGCGTCCCGGCCGTCCGGCGGAATCTCCACCAGCACGACGAACTCCCGCCGCCCGGCCTCGACGGCCCAGGCGACGCAGGTCATGCCGCGACCCAGCGGGCGCACCTCGCCGGGGGTCTCGCCGGTCGCCTCCCGGGCGACGCGTGCGACGGTGGTCGCGTCCGGCATCAGCCCCAGCCCGCCGCCCGGCATCTCCGCCTCCGTCCCGGATCACGCACGGGCTTGCCCGCGCCCTCTAGAGTACGGGCGGCGCAATGGCCTGGAGGGGGCATGCGCGCACCGCGCCGCGATGGCGCACAGGGGGGTACCGATGGCCACGGCAGCAGAACTGCGTCAGCAATTGGCGGCTAACCGGGCCGCGTTCCGGGAGGCGCTCAGCGCCCTTGGAGGGAAGTGGGAGCAGCCCGCCCCCGACGATGAGTGGACGCCCCGCCGCATCGCGGAGCACGCCATCGGCGCGGAGGTCCTCTTCGCCACCCGCATGTTCGAGGCGATGCAGGCGAAGCCCTCCGACTGGGAGCGCCAGCCCCTCGAAACCGTGGACGCGGCGCTCGCGCGCCTCGACGCCGCCGCGGCGGTCGCTGACCGGGCCTACCGGTACATAGAGGACCATGACCTCGCGAAGGCCGGTAACCCCGCCGGGGATTATCCGAAGACGGTGGAGGGGATCCTGCTCAACGCCGTGGGGCACCTGGCC
>VGPD01000043.1 GCA_016875635.1 Chloroflexota bacterium | reverse complement strand
TCGATGGCGCGAGATCGGCCCCATCCCCTGCCCCTTCCCCTCGGGGGAAGGGGTTGAAGAAAAAGGGATCGCCCTCACCCCCCCCCCAACCCCCTCTCCCTCCGGGAGAGGGGGAGCCGGAAGGGATGAAGAGGGAAGGTCGATCCCTCCCGGCCCCTCGCTTTCCAGAAGAGGGGCGGTCAGAAGAGACCTGCGAGCTCCCCACTTCTGGGAGATGGGGAAGGCCAGCGGCAAGTACGGGATCGCGGGGCGGCATCCCGAGCGATAGGCAGAGATTCGCTCAACGCGTACGAGCGCGGATGGGCGGGACGGAGCGGCAACGATGATGCGGAACGATCGGTTCACGGAACAGGCGCAGGAGGTGCTGGCGTCTTCGCAGGCGCTGGTGCGGGAGTCGCGGCACGCTCAGTGGGATGTGGAGCATGTCTTCTACGCGCTCATCCGTCTGAAGGACGGGCTCGCGCGCGAGGTGCTGTCGAAGATGGGGGTGGACCCGGAGGCGGTCGGGCGCGCCGTGAAGGTGCGGCTCGACAAGGCGCCGCGGCTCGCGCATGACGTGGTGCAGATCTACACGACGCCGCGCATCGTCTCCGTACTGGAGGCGGCGAACGCCGAGGCCTCGCGGCTGCAGGACGAGTACGTCGGCGTCGAGCACCTGCTGATCGCGCTGTCCGACGTGCGCGACGGCGACGTGGCGGCGGTGCTTGCGGAGTTCTCGATCACGAAGGAGCGCGTCTACCGCGCCCTGCAGCAGATCCGCGGGAGCGGCCGCGTGGACTCGCCCACGGCGGAGTCGCGCTACCAGGCGCTGGCGAAGTACAGCACCGACCTGACCGAGGTCGCGCGCGGCGGGAAGATCGACCCGGTGATCGGACGCGACGACGAGGTCGCGCGCGTGATGCAGGTGCTGAACCGGCGCACGAAGAACAACCCCGTCCTGATCGGCGAGGCGGGCGTGGGCAAGACCGCGATCGTCGAGGGGCTCGCGCAGCGGATCGTCGCGGGGGACGTGCCCGACCGGCTGAAGGGGAAGCGCGTGCTCGCCCTCGACATGGGCGCGCTGCTCGCCGGCTCGAAGTTCCGCGGCGAGTTCGAGGAACGGTTGCAGGCGGTGATGGCGGAGGTGAAGCAGTCGGCCGGGGAGGTCGTCCTCTTCATCGACGAGCTGCACCAGGTCGTGGGGGCGGGCGGCGCCGAGGGCGCGATCGACGCCTCGAACATGATGAAGCCGGCGCTGGCACGCGGTGAACTCCGCGTAATCGGTGCGACCACGCTCGACGAATACCGCAAGCACATCGAGGGTGACCCGGCGCTGGAGCGGCGGTTCTCCACGGTGTTCGTGGACGAGCCGAGCGAGGACGAGGCGATCCAGATCCTCCACGGCATCCGCGCGAAGTACGAGGCGCACCACGGGGTCACGATCACCGACGCGGCGATCGAGGCGGCGGTGCGGCTCTCCGCGCGATACATCCCGGACCGAAACCTGCCGGACAAGGCGATCGACCTGATCGACGAGGCGGGCTCGAAGCACGTGATCATGGCGGAGTCGATGTCGCCCGACCTGCGAGACCTGAAGCACCGGTTGGACGACGCCTCGACCCGCCTGGAGTCAGCGGCGGCGCGGCAGGACTACGAGGCGGCGGCGCGGATCAAGCAGGAAGTGCTCGGCATCCAGACCGAGTACAACGAGCGCCGCGCGACGTGGCAGCGCGAGCACGGCCTGGGCGAGGAGGTCTCGGAGCAGGAGATCGCCGCGCTGATCGCGCAGATGACCGGCATCCCGGTCGACCGGATGCTCGAGGGCGAAGCGGAGAAGCTGCTGCAGATGGAGGAGTTCCTCCACCAGCGGGTGATCGGACAGGAGCGGGCGATCTCGGCGCTGTCGGACGCGATCCGCCGGGCGCGGAGCGGGTTGAAGGACCCGCGCCGTCCGATCGGCTCGTTCATCTTCGTCGGCCCCACCGGCGTCGGTAAGACCTACCTGACGAAGGCGCTGGCGGAGTACCTGTTCGACGACCCGGACGCGCTGTTGCGGATCGACATGAGCGAGTACCAGGAGCGGCACACCGTCTCCCGGCTGCTCGGCGCGCCTCCGGGCTACGTGGGCTTCGAGGGCGCCGGCGAACTGACTGAGGCGGTGCGCCGCCGTCCGTACCAGGTGGTGCTGCTCGACGAGATCGAGAAGGCGCACCCGGACGTGTTCAACACGCTGTTGCAGGTGATGGACGACGGCCGCCTGACGGACAGCCACGGCCGCACAGTGGACTTCCGCAACACGGTGATCGTGATGACGAGCAACCTGGGCACCGGCCGGAAGGTCGAGGCCCTCGGCTACCGTCGCACGACCTCGACCGCGGACGGCGACCGGCAGCAGCGCGAGGTGGAGGCGTCGCTGAAGCGATTCTTCCGCCCGGAGTTCCTGAACCGCGTGGACGAGGTGATCGTCTTCGAGCCGCTGACGGAGCCGCAGATCGAGCAGATCGCGCGGCTCGAGGTGGAGACGGTGGCGGAGCGGTTGTCCGACCGGAAGGTGACGCTGCGCGTGACGGACGCGGCGGTGGCGCTGATCGCGAAGGAGGGGTTCGACCCGGACTTCGGGGCGCGTCCGCTGCGGCGGCTGATCGAGCGGAAGGTGGAGAACCCGCTGGCGCGGGAGATCCTCGCCGGCACGTACCAGGCAGGCGATGTCGTGACGGTGGACGTCCGCGACGGCGCGTTCACATTCGAGCGGGTGCCCGGCGCTCCGGCTCCGGAGGTGGTGGAGACGACGGTCGCGTAGTCATCGAATAGTCGGGGTAGAGCGAGGGGGCCGTTGACGGCCCCCTCGCTTTGCGTATTGAACCACGACATCGTCGGGGCGGTGTCCAGCACGAAGATGGACCCTGCGTCACCACCGTGCCCGCCCGTGCTGTTCGTCCTAGTCCCTCTCAGCGGCGATCAGCTTCACGCCCCAGAAGAGCGCCTCCATGATGCCGACCTGGGTGAGGGTGAGGTGCCGGTAGTCGGTGAGGTAGACGACCCAGATGGCGAGGTGCGGCTGGAACTGGGCGACGAGGGTAAACCACAGCATGAGGCGGAGGTTCCGGTCGGCCCGGAACGGGCGGGCGGCGGTGACGGCGTCGTGCGACATGGCACGCGCCCCCTCGGCGCGAGCAGCCGAGGGTAGCGCCTCGGGTAGTGTTTCGTGAGAGAACGCCCAGGAGGGGGTGGGAGTTGCCCTCGCGGTTGGCGTTCCTAGCGGGTGGCCGGGATAATCAAATGACCGCCACCACCGCCTCGCATTCCGCCCGCCGGAGGGTCCAGATGGGGAAGAACCGCCGCCAGGATCGCCTGCAGCAGCGTCGCCAGCAGCCGTCGACGTCCGCCGCGGGGTCGACGGCGCGGCCCGCGCCGAAGCCGATGGCGGCGTGGCGGCACACGTTGCAGCAGTGGGGCGGTCCGTGGGTGCTGGGCGTGGGTATCGCGGTGCTGGCGTTCGTTGGCTGGCTCGCGTGGGAAAACCGGCCGATCGCGGTTTCGTCCGACGGCCTGATGGGTGAGGAAGTCACGTACACGTCGAGTTCGCACGTGACCTCGCGGTCGGAGTTGCAGATCCAGCCCGGGGTGCCTCCGGCGGGTGGACCGCACTTCGTGGACCCGCTGCCCGGCGGCGTGTACGACCAGCCGGTGGACGACGGCCGGGTGATTCACTCACTGGAGCACGGGCTCATCTGGATCTCGTACCGACCGGGAGCGATCTCCGAGGCAGACCTGAAGGCGGTCACCGAGATCGCGAAGGAACGGACGCGCGACGTCGTGTTATCGCCGCGACCGGACAACAAGGAGGCACTGACGGTGGTCTCGTGGGGCCGCCGGCTGGCGCTGAAGGCGGACGACACGAAGACGCTCAAGGAGTTCATCTCCACCAACCTCAACCGTTCCCCGGAGCCGGGCGTCCGCTAGCCGGTTTTCCCGCCTACCACGCATCCAGCCCGCGCACCGGCCGGGAGGCACCATGAGCCAGCGTCAGCCATTTGAAGCCACGAAAACCGCAATCGGTCGGGGGCGGTACACGCTCAACCAGTGGGGCGGACTGCCCGTCCTCGGGTCGGTGGCGGTCGCCCTCGCGGTCGTGATCGCGATGGTGTGGGTGAACCGCCCGGGTGGCGGGGAGCCGGTGGCGATCCAGTCGGGCGCGCGCACGCAGGTGAGCGGACGGACGCAGGGCGACCCGAAGGCGCCAGTGAAGATCGTCGAGTACTCGGATTTCCAGTGCCCGTTCTGTCAGAAGTGGGTCATCGAGACCGCCCACGCGCTGGAGCAGGAGTTCGTGGAGTCCGGTCAGGTGCTGCTGGAGTACCGCTACTTCGCCTTCCTCGGGGAGGGGTCGAAAAAGGCCGCGGAGGCCGCGGAGTGCGCGGCCGACCAGAACGCCTTCTGGCCGATGCATGACGTGATCTATTCGCACCAGGGGGCGGAGAACTCCGGCGTCTATAGCGCGGGCAACCTGAAAAAGTACGCGCGCGAAGTCGCCGCGAAGGTCGACGGCTTCGACACCGGGAAGTTCAACTCCTGCCTCGACTCCGGCTCGAAGCGCCAGATCGTGGAGACGCTGACGCAACAGGCGTCGGCGGCGGGCGTGAGCAGCACGCCGACGTTCACCGTGAACGGGCAGGCGATCGTGGGCGCACAGCCGATCGACGTCTTCCGCGCGGCGATCGAGCGCGCGAAGTCCGGGAAGTAGTCGAGCCGCCTCGATGCTCAGTCTGACACGGCAGCGGGCGCTGATGCTGCTGATCCTGATCGGGATCGGCGTGGCGACCTACCTCGTCTATGTGGCGCTGGACGCGAGCGCGGAGCCGTATTGCAGCGGGATCGGTGACTGCCACGCGGTACAGTCGTCCGAGTACGCGAAGATCGGCCCGGTGCCGGTCGCGGTGTTCGGCCTGCTGATGTACCTGGGGCTGCTCGTCCTGTTCGCGGCGTCGAACGTGGGCCCGCTGAAGGGCAAGCCGCTGCTCCGCGTCTGGCTCACCGTCCTGGCCGGGAGCGGCGTGCTGTACTCCGCCTATCTCACCTACCTCGAACTCGAGGTGATCCACGCGATCTGCGTCTACTGCGTGATCTCGGCGTCGATTGTGACGGCGATCTTCGCGCTGTCGCTGCCGGGGTTCGCGGCGGCGCGGCGGGAGATCGCGGCGGCGGCCGAGGAGTAGGGCCTCCCGGCGGCCGTCGAATCCGCGCCGGGCCGCCCGTCCACCCACTTCGAGGGGCCGGCGGCGACGCGGAAGGACGCCCGCCGGACGGCACTGGCCCGGGCCGGAGGGTGCCCGTAGAATCACGGCGCACGCAAAACCGCCTCCCGAGGAGTCCCCCGATGGCTGAGATCAGCACCGCCGACCCGACCAGCATGTCGGTGACGTTCGACGAGTTGTACGTCCTGCAGAGCGGCGGGGTGGACTGCTTCGTCCTCGACTGGAACGAGGCGCCCGCGCTGCCGGCGTACTACATCACGGTGGACGGCCGCCGGTTCGCCTACACAGGGACGACCTACCTCGTGAAGGGGCACGGCGCGGCGCTGCCGAAGTGGGTGCAGGCCGAGGAGGCCGCAGGACACCTCGTGCTCTTCGTGGAGCGGGAGGGGCGTCTGATGGCCTACCTCCACGACCCCAACGCCGTCGAAGACGACGAGGCCTAGGCCCGTCTTCGCGGGCGCGCGGCTGATGACGGCGCGCGCGTGACCTCGAATACTTCCGTGCCCGCCCCGGCTGCCCTGACCTGGCAACAGGTGCGCCGCCCGTACTTCTTCGCGCTGTTCGCTGTCCACTCCTTCTTCGTCGCCTACTCGATGTCGCTCGTCGAGGTGCCGCGCGCCCTCAAGGGGGAGCCGGAGTGGGTGGTCGGGTTCGTGGTGGGTGTGTTCGGCATCGCCGGGATGGTGACCCGGCCGCTCACCGGGGTCTGGGTGGACCGTGGCGGCAACCGGCAGCGCTGGGTGCGCGCGGGGGCGATCGGTGTAGCGCTCTCGTTCGTGGGGTACGCGTTCGACTTCGGGCCGTGGGTGATGGTGATATTCCGCTGCATGCAGGGCGTCGCGATGGGCGTCTTCACCACGGCGATGCTGGCGATCGTCGGCAACATGCTCCCACCGGAACGTCGAGGCTCCGGCCTCGGGTTTTACCAGGCGGCGAACGCGGGCGCGGCGCTGTACGGCGCGGCGCTCGCGATCTTCATCATCGACCGCTTCGGCTTCGCGGCGGCCTTCCTCGTGTCTGGCGGCACGGCGCTGCTCGCGCTGATCCTCGCCGCCGGCACGGGCGACCCGGCGGCGCCGCCGGTGCGCGAGGCCGGGTCGCGCCCTCGAGGGCTGCGCGGGTTGATCTCGCCGACGGCGCTGGTGCCGGCGCTCGTCTTCTCCTGCGTGACGACGCCGTGGGGCACGGTCACCGCATTCCTCCCGCTGTTCGCGCTGGAACGCGACCTCGGCAACGTGGGGCTGTTCTACACGGCGGCGGGGCTGGCGCAGCTGACGGCGCGCGTGTCGGCGGGCTGGATCGGCGACCGCATCGGACGGGACGCCGTGGTGATCCCGGCGCTCGCCGCGGCGGGGATCTCGCTGCTGGTGCTTAGCCAGGTGGAATCGGCGTGGCTGCTGATCGTGTGCGCGCTCGCGTTCGGCTTCGGACTGGCGGCGACGCAGACCTCGATCGCGGTGATCGTGATGGACCGTACGCCGCCGGCGATCCTCGGATCGGGGATGGCGACGTACACGATGGCGTGGGACGTCGGGCAGGTGATCGGCGCGATCCTGCTCGGGCTGCTAGTGGACGCGACGTCGTACGGTTTCGTCTTCGCGCTGTCGGCGGTGTTCCCGGTGATGGGGATCGTGCTGTTCCTGACGCGCGTGAGCGAGCGGGGAATGCGGGGGACAGGGGCCTAGTTCACCACCCCGGGGGCCTGGTGATCGTTACGCCAGACGGCGTCTGGATGACCGGCGGGAACTGTGATCGCTTCAGCGGCTCCGCGGGGAGCGTCCGCGCGCGATCAGCGACCGAGCGCATCTCGACGGCCGCGGCACGTACCGACCCTCGCGCCGCTGGGACATACACGATGACCTCAATTTCAGGGAACCGATGCTTCACGAGTCTGAGCGCTGGGAGTAAGTCGGAGTCGCCACTCACGACCACTATCCGCTCGGCGCGGCCCTGGTAGGCATCGTCGACCATCCTGACGCCGATGCCGACATCAGTCTGCTTCTCCTCGACCCCCCGGTACCTCCGTGGGCCCGGCAAGGGACAGGCTGAAACGCCACAAGTGAACGTCTTGTCCTTGTAACGGCCAACGACGAGCCTGGCCTTAGGCAGCGTGTCGAGAGCACGGAGGTACACCTCCTGTCGCTTCCCGGCTCCGCCTCCTACCTGCGCCGTGAAGTAGACCAATTCCTGAATGTCATCGTCCTGGCGGACGAGCTCGAAGTAGCGTTGGAGGTTGAGCCACTTCCACGGGGTGCCCCGCACCATCCCGTAGTAGAAGTTGAATCCATCGACGTAGATGACACTGCGCTTGGTCACGGCGACTCCGACCCAACGCGAGACATGAAAAGGGCGGCCTCTGTGGGGCCGCCCAACCGACCTTTCGGTCGGGGAGTCGTGTTCCGATTATCGACCGCGCCACACACGCTGACAAGCGGGATGTGGCACTGAGCCTGACTTCCGTGCTCATATCCTGCACCTCTCCTTTACGCCCCTGCCTCCGCCTCTGAGCCGTCCGCGAACGTCGCGCCGAAGCGGCGGCGGTGCTCGCGGCGGAGGCGGGCGAGGCGTTCCACCGCCTCCGGAGCAGAGAGATCGCCCGTGATCATGACGTGGGCGTCTTCGTCGTTGTCCTTGTAGTACTGATGCAGGGTGCCCTTGAGGCGGAAGCCGAACTCTTCGTAGAGGCGGCGGGTGCGCGTGTTGGTGACGCGGACCTCGAGGACGGCGGTGTTGAGCTCGGCGACGCGCGCGAGGTCGAAGAGGTCGAGGAGCAGCCGGCGCCCGACGCCCCGGCCCTGTTCGGCGGGGTCGACGGCGATGGTGACGAGGTGGATCTGGTCGACCATGTACCAGCAGCCCATGAAGCCGAGGACGCGTTCGGGCGCGCCGGCGATCTTGCGCCGGATCGTGGCGAGCGTGCCCGATGTCTTGGGCTGGAGTTCGACGGCGACGCGGTAGTGGGCGAAGGCGTTGTTGAGTTCTTCCTCGAAGGTGCGGGCAGGCCACGCGTCCTCGTAGGCGAGGGACTCGATGCGACGGACGGCCTTGATGTCGTCCGCGGTCATGTCGCGCACGATGATGCGCGCGCGTTGTGCGTCGTCGTTGTCGCCGGCAGTCATGGCGTGAGTGTAGGACGGGGCACGCGTACCGCCGTCGCGTTGCGACGAGCGGCCACATCCCCCTGCCCCCTTCCCTCGGGGAAGGGGGTTACAGAACTGGCTTCACCCCACTCCCCCCGGCCCCCTCGCCCCAGGACTGCCCCAAAAGTCACGAGTCTGCCCCAAATCTCGCTCTGAACCGGGGGTATTGAGGCAAAGCCCCTCAAGGGTCGAGGGGGAGACGGATGGACAGAAGAGGCCATCACCCCGCTCCCTCAAGCCCCCTCGCCCCTCGATGGGCGAGGGAGCCCAGAAGAGACGCGGCCATTTGTCCATCGCCACATACGAGAGCGAAGCCAGCTCCCCTCCCCGTGAGGGGAGGTGTTAGGGGGAGGGGGTTCCGAAGCCCCCTCCCGTTCCATGAAGTATCCCTCCGGCACCGCGAAGGCGGGCACTCGAACGTCCGTTCGGAGCGCCGCTATACTCCTCCCATGGTCGAGCCGCGCGCCCCTCGCCCCGCCAATCCCGCAAAGCCGGCCACCAGCGAGGCCGCCCGTCCCGGCCCGCTCGCTCCCACCGCAGCGCCCGAGGAGGCCCGCACGGAGGCCAGCCTGCGCCCGCGCCGCCTCGAACAGTACTTCGGGCAGGAGCGGATCAAGGAGAGCCTGCGGATCAGCATCGAGGCGGCGAAGCAGCGCGGCGAACCGCTCGACCACCTGCTCTTCCACGGCCCGCCGGGCCTCGGCAAGACCACGCTGGCGATGATCGTCGCGGCGGAGATGGGCGTCTCGATCCGCATCACGAGCGGGCCCGCGATCGAGCGCGCCGGCGACCTCGCCTCGCTGCTCACGAGCCTGCAGGCGGGCGACGTGCTGTTCATCGACGAGATCCACCGGCTCTCGCTGCCGGTGGAGGAGGTCCTCTATCCCGCGATGGAGGACTTCTCGGTCGACATCATCCTGGGCAAGGGGCCGAAGGCGCGCGACGTGCGGTTGAAGCTGAACCGCTTCACCATGGTCGGCGCGACCACGCGGTTCGCCCTCGTGTCGCAGCCACTGCGCGACCGCTTCGGCTCCTCGTACCGTATGGACTTCTACGACGAGGCCGCGCTCACACAGATCATCGCCCGCTCCGCCGATGTGCTCGCCTGCCGAATCACCCCCGACGGCATCGCGGGCATCGCACGTCGATCGCGCGGCACCGCGCGCGTTGCCAACCGCCTGCTGCGGCGCGTGCGCGACTACGCCGAGGTGCGCGCGGACGGCGTGATCACGGGCGAGGTCGCCGCGGCGGCCCTCGGACGGATGCAGATCGACGACCTCGGCCTCGACCAGATGGACCGCGACCTGATGACCGCCCTCGCGGAACGCTTCGGCGGCGGCCCGGCTGGCCTCGAGACGCTCGCCGCCGCGATCTCGGAGGAGGGCGACACGATCATGGACGTGTACGAGCCGTATCTGCTGAAGATCGGCTTCATCCAGCGCACCCCCCGCGGCCGCATCCTCACCCGTCTCGGCTACGAGCACCTCGGCATCGACGCGCACACGGCGACGGCACGCAGCGCTCAGGCCGCGCTCTTCGCTGACGAAAGCGTCGAGGACTGACGCAGTGCCCGGGCGCCATCGCGTTTCTTCGGACGGCCCGTGGGAAGACCGCATCGGCTTCTCGCGCGCGGTCCGCGTCGACGACCACGTCTGGATCAGCGGCACCACCGGTACCCGTCCGGACGGCACGGTCCCCGACGGCGTCGAGGCGCAGACACGGCTCGCCCTCGGCACCATCGAGCACGCGCTGCGCGAGGTGGGGTCTTCCTGCGAGGAGGCAGTGCGCGTCCGCGTCTTCGTGACCGACATCAAGGAATGGCAGGCGATCGGCGCGCTACTGGCGGAACGCTTCAGCCGAGCGAAGCCCGCGATGACCATCGTGCAGGTCGCCCGGCTGATCGACCCCGATCACCGCGTCGAGATCGAAGTCGAAGCGGTGATCGGCAGCGCGGACTGACGCAGGCCCGCCCGAAAGCGGTCGTTACTTCCGGATGACCGAGTAGGTGACGCGGCCGATGGCAGCCAGCTTGCCGTTGGCGTCGCTGACCTCGACCTGCGCGAAGCCGATCGAACGGTTGGCGCGGAGGATGCGCGCCTCGGCGATCGCGTCCGTGGTGATGGCGTTGAGATACGAGACGTTGATATCCAGCGTGGCCTGACCGGAGTAGTCGGAGTCGTCGCCGATCATCGCGATGATCGCGGCGCCGGCGGCGGCGTCGATCAACGTCGCGATGGCGCCACCGTGGAGGACCTCGGCGCGGCGGGTGCCGAGAGCGGGGCGCATCGGCAGGCGAAGGATTGCGTGCCCGGGCTCGTCGATGCGGACGACCTTAATGCCGAGGGTGTCCCAGAAGGGGACGGGGCGAGCCTCAACGCGGGCCTTCAGGGCTTCGGGGTCGGGGGCGGTCGAGGTCATGGTGCGCGCCGTCCTACTGCTGCTGTTGCTGCTGCTGCTGGGCTTCGGCCTCCGTCTCGGGGACGGCTGCCTCAGGCTCGACGGCCGGGGCTGGCGCTCCTGCCGGGGTCTGCACGGGCGGAGGAGCCACGCTCTGGTTCACGCCCCGGGCGACGGCCGCGATCTCATCGGCGGCCTGGCGGGCGTGGGCGGCCGCGATCCGCGCGGCCTCGGCGGCCCGTTCAGCGGCGACGGCCACTTCCTCCGAGAACTCACGGCGTCGGTCGCCCATCGAGGGCGGGGTCACCGCGCCGGCTGCCGGCACGAGCACCCAGGCAGCGACATAGATCAGGACGCCGACGCCGCTGGTGAGGACGGTGAGCAGGACCCAGACGAGCCGGACCAGGCCGACGTCATAACCGTATCGGGCGGCGATACCGGCGCAGACGCCGGCGACCATGCCGTTCTCTTTGTCACGGGTGAGACGGGGATTGGGGCTGTCGGACATCGGCGGCTCCTCAAACTGGGCTTCCATCGTATCGCGTGGGGGAGGCGATCGGAGGTGCGGACGACGAAGCGCGCCCGAGTGGGCGCGCTTCGCTGCATGAGACGACTTCGAGGGCGGGGCTAGAGGCCCTTCGCCGCCACGAGGTCGTTGTCGTACATGACGCTGCCGTTGAGGACATTCGCGGGCTGTTCGCAGATCCAGACGGCGGACTTGCCCATGTTGACGGCGCTCTCGAAGTCGAGGTCCGGGTTCTCGCGGCTGTTCGCGGCCATGATGTTGCCGGGGGTCTTGATGCGGCCCTTGGGCGAGAGGACGTTGACCGAGATCCCCTCCGCCTGGTGTCGCCAGCCCTCGGCCTGCGAGAAGTGCTCGATCAGCGACTTCTGCGGGCCGTAGAAGATGTCGCCGCCGCGCACCTTCGTGGTGTCGTACGGGCCGGGGCCCGGGAAAATCGCGCCGCCGGAGGAGATGTTGATGATGTGGCCGCCGCCCGCGGCACGGAGGTGCGGGAGCACCTCACGCATCATGAGGATCACGCCCATGACGTTCACCGAGAAGGAGAGGTCGATGTGGCGCGGCTGCACGGTCTCCAGGTTGCCGGGCACGAAGATCGCCGCGTTGTTGACGACGATGTCGATCTTGCCGAACTTCTCGACGGTCGTCTTGACGGCGCTCGCGATGCTCTCCGGGTCACGCAGGTTGAGGAGGACGGGGGCCGCCTCTCCGCCCTTCGCCTTGATCTCCTCGACGACCGAGTGGATGGTCCCCGGCAGGCGCGGGTCCTGCTGCACCTCGGTGCGCGCGGCAACGGCGACCTTCGCGCCGGCGGCCGCAAGATATTTCGCGATGTCTGCGCCGATGCCGCGGCTCGCGCCGGCGACAAGGGCGACTCGTCCGTTAAGTGCCATTCTGCTGTCCCTCCACACGGCGACGCATACGCGTTCGCCTCAACTTCCCTCCAGGGCGCGGGTCGCGCTCCCGGGGACTGCACGATAGCGCGTACCGAGGGTCACCGGAGTGCCCGGGGGAAACCCGGGGAAGCGAGGGCGGACGCCGGAGAGGGGCTCGGGCGTCCCGCCCTCGCGAAGACCGCGCGCGGTGTGGCGCGTCGCGGGCTGCGGGGGGAGTGCTAGGCGGCTGTGGGGCGCGCCTCGATCAGTGCGAGAGCCTCAGCCGGCGGGAGCGAGGGCGTCACGGCCGGGGGCGCGACACGCATCCCGGGGTCGTGCGTGA
Organism: Chloroflexota bacterium; assembly: GCA_016875635.1. Taxonomy (GTDB): domain Bacteria; phylum Chloroflexota; class Dehalococcoidia; order UBA2979; family UBA2979; genus SURF-43. Next base: position 2,875 of record VGPD01000043.1, on the reverse strand, counting down.
AGACCGGGCCCCAGGCGACCTCGGTGCGGACGTGGTCAAAGGTACGACCGGTATGCGCGGCAGCGACGTCCATGATGAGGCGGTCGCGGCGGCAGAAGGCGGCGGTGCGGATCAGCCACTTGCGGGCGACGCGACGGAGCAGCGGGTCGAGTTCGACCTGAAGCGCGACACCCGAGGCGTCGCTCCTGGCGTCGCCGAATGCGATCCGCGGCGTCTCCGCGAGGTCGTACAGCGCGCGGTAGACGAAATCGACGTACTCAACGTGGAGCCGGACGCCGCCGCCCTGCAAGAGGTCGAGGAGGTACGCGCGCGCCTACTCCGGCACCTCCCACACGGCACCCGGCTGCACGGCGATGTCACGCGCCGTCCTCGAAAACGTCGAGGACGGCGATCGGGTTGCCCGAGAGTTCGAGGATGCGGGAGAGCTGGGTGTAGGCGCGGTTCAGTTCCTCCAAGGCCGAGTTGTCCACGGCGCCGCCGAGGGGGGCTGCCTGCTGGGCGATGCCAAGTCCGTGCCAGAGGTCGCCCCAGCCAGTGTCCATGCCTGCCCTCTCTCTTTGGGAGAGAAAGAATAGAACACTTGTTCTGACGCCCGCAAGTGGGTTGCGGCACGGAACCGAGGGCTGTCAGACACCCTCGATCAAGGCGGGCGCGAGAGTAGCGCACGAGCACCCAGGAGTGAATTGTGCTGCGGCCCCGCTCTGCCGGCTAGTGGAAATATCGGGAAGGATCAGACGTCGATTGGGCAATCACCCAGACGCGGAGAGGGCGCCTCGTGTGAGGCGCCCTCTCCGGCTACTCCGATTCGCGATAGGCTGCGTCACTGGATATTCGTCCCAGCGAAGAACCCGCCTGTCGGTGGCGAGCCCTCCGGAGTGCCCGACGGTGGCGCCACGTCCGTACCGGTGAAGAAACCACCGGTCGCGGGAGGACCGCCGAGAGGAGGATCACCAGCCGGCGGCGCGACATCCGTACCGGAAAAGAACCCGCTGCCTGCGGACGGCGCACCTGGAGGCGGTGACCCACCGGCAGGGCCGGCAGACCCCGGACCAGCGCCCGGAGGTGACCCGCTAGGAGCACCACCGAAGAAGAAGGACCTCGCGTCCTCGGGGACACCTGCGCCGAGCGCGCGCCCGGGAGGCGGAGCTCCGCCCGCCGGTGGAGACCCGCTCGCCGGCGGAATACCACCGCCAGCGGGAGCGAAGAGCGTGAAGAGGCCACCCTGACCGGGTCCGGGCGCTCCAGCCCCCGGACCGCCGCCCGGAGCACCTGGAGGCGCCCCGCCGCCTGGCGGTGTCCCACCTGGGTTGGGCGGGATAAAGCCGCGGAGCGCCCCGGCGGGACCGGGAGGCGCATTGCCGGCGTCGCCAGGCGTGCCCGGAGTACCGGGCGTCCCGGCAGACGTAACCGGTCCACCCGGCGGCCCAAAGAGGCCAGCGAATGCCGGCGGCAGACCGCTGGGCCCAGCACCGCCACCCGTTGCGGGCGGCGGACCACCAGCGAGAGAGGCCCCGAAGAAGTTCACGCCAGTGTTCGGCCCCGTGCTGAGCCCTGGCCCACCAGCAGGCGGACCACCGGTACCGCCTGGCGGAGGCGCACCACCACCGAAGAAGAACGCCCTCGCGTCGCCGGTAGGCGGGCCTTGCCCTGGCTGACCCGGCTGGCCGCCCGGAGCACCCGGCCCGGCCTGCCCAGGAGCGCCCGGTCCTCCTGGTGCCCCAACGGGCTGGCCCGGGCCGAAGAGCGCGAAGAGTCCGCCGCCCGGCTGGCCTGCGGAAGGTTGTCCGCCCCGCGCGTCACCCGGCGCACCAAGACCACCGGAGCCCCCCGGGGGAGGCGGTGGGATGAACCCTCGAGGATCGCCGGCGCCCGGGGTGCCTGCGCCTCCCGGTGTGCCCGCAGGCCCACCTGGGGCGAACCCAGCGAAGCCCGCGAAGGGCTGGCCTGGCGCTCCAGGCGCGCCCGGGCCACCACCAGCGGTCGGTGCACCGCCGGGTGCACCCGGTCCGGCATTGCTGAAGAAGTTGAAGCCGGTGTTCGGTCCTCTGCTTAGAGACGGGCCACCTGGCACCACCGGACCACCGACACCGGGCCCACCGGGAGCTGGAGCGCCTCCGCCAAAGAAAAAGACCCTTGCGTCACCGCCCGGAGCGCCGGGTTGCCCACCGGGAGGCGCGCCACCCGGCTGGTTCGGACCGGGCTGGCCTCCGGGAGGCGGAGCGCCTGGCGTGAAGATGCCGAACAGGCCGCTGCCGCCCTGGCCGCCCGGCGGTGGAGCGCCCGGCTGCCCCGGCTGCGGCGAAGCGCCGCCCGGTTGGTTGGGTGCGCCCGGGGCTCCGGCTGGTGATGCCCCCAGGAAACCACGTAATTCCCCGGGTGGCTGTCCGGGCGTGCCCGGACCGCCGGGGAAGAACGCCCCGAACCCTCCCAGCACGCCACCCGCGGGCGGCGCTCCGCCGGGCTGACCGTCCTTCGGTGGCGCACCGAAGAAGTTGAGGTTGGTGTTTGGCCCCAGCGTGAGGCTCGCCGGATTGAATGGTGGCGGCTGCTGCCCACCAGGGCCACCCGGGCCGGGAGCGCCAGTCGGCGGACCTCCTGGCTGGCCGCCGGGAGGAGGCGCACCACCACCGGGCTGGCCACCGGGCGGGGGAGCAGCAAAGTTACCGCCCGGAGGCAGGTTCCCAGGCTGACCGCCGGGCGGAGGGAAGGCCCCACCCGGAGGCGGGCTGCCGGACTGACCGCCGGGAGGCGGCGGGAATCCACCACCCGGAGGAGCCCCACCACCACTGTGAGGCGGGGGAGGAGCGAAACTGGGAGCCCCACCACCACTGGGAGCCCCACCACCACTGGGAGCCCCACCACCACTGGGAGGCGG